>NZ_SMKO01000049.1 GCF_004348685.1 Nonomuraea deserti
CCCCCACAGACCCCGCTCGCTCGCCGCAGCCCGGCGGGCGGTCGCAATCCGGCGGCGCCACCCAGTCCGGCGCCTCCTCACCACCCGGTGGCTCCTCGCAGCCCGGCGGGGCCCCACCGCTCGACGGCTCCACGCAGCCCGGAGGCTCCTCGCAGCCCGTGGGCTCCACACCGACCGATCGGTCCTCACCGTCCGGTGCACCGCCCGATGGTTCCGCACGGCCCCCCGACGGTCCTGCGCCGTCCGGTGGTGCCGCTCCGTCTGATGGTTCCGCAGGCACGGAACCGTCCTCCGGCCCGAGACCGGGCGCTCGCCGCACGCCACCGGTCAGGAAGGCGACCGTGCTCGCCGTGGCGACCGGCGTGGTCGGTGTCGCCGCCATCCTGCTCGGCTGGGTGCTGCCGCTGCTCGGACAGAGCGACGAGAACGAGCCCACGGCCCGGATCACCCCGGCGCAGACCGTCTCGCCGCGCGACGACTCCGCCTTCGAGGGGGACGTGACCTTCCCCGACGGGAGCGTGGTCGAACGGGGCACCGCTTTCGACAAGGTCTGGCGCATCCGCAACGCGGGCACCGTCCCGTGGCACGACCGCTACCTGACCCGCATGAACGACACCCCGTGCAAGGCGCCGGAACGGGTCGGGATCGGACCGGTGCTGCCCGGGGAGACGGTCGACATCACCGTACGCGTGCGCGCCGCCGACTCCCCCGGCCGCTGCAAGATCTTCTGGAAGATGACCGACGAGGACGGCACTCCCCTGCTCGCCGGCAAGAGGCCCATCTTCCTCGACGTCACCGTCGGCTGAGATACAGGGGTGCGTAAGCACGTGTTGCTGCGGAGACACCGGAATCCGCGCTTGATGCGCACTGATGCGGAACGCGGCCAGGGGCACCTCGGTCGTCAGTTCGTCGGGAACGGCAGGGCGAGGAGGTTGTAGGTCATGGCGATCTTGAAGAACGCCACACCGGCCAGTGCGACCGCCGTGTAGCACAGCCGTCCTGGCCGGCCCCACCAGCCCTTCGCCCAGGCCGCCACCGCGCAGCCGGCGACCAGGACGGAGAGCACGAGCCCGGCCGTGGCGACGATCGGCAGCACGGCGAGCGGGGGCGCGTAGAGAGCGGTCAGCTCCATGACCACGTTCGGGTCGGACATGGTCGTGGCGATCCCGCCGACGAAGACCGTCACCAGCGCGGCGGTGATCCAGGCCAGCAGCCGGGCGGCACGGGCACCGGCCGGGTGAGGCCGGGCGCCGGCACGGGAACGCCCGCGCAGGGCTCGGACCAAGGCGGTGATCGGCAGGGCGAGGAAGGCGAGCACGAACACCAGGGCGCTGAGGCCCGACAGGACCATATGCGGCATCGGCTCGTCGGACCAGGCCAGCTTCTCCAGCGCCTCGGAAGGGTTCATCGAGCTGGACAGCGTGCCCTCGTCGTCGAAGGCGATCTTCGCCTGGCCATCGCGCTCCTGGAAGAGACCTGGCCCGATGGGTACCCAGTGCTGGGTCGTCTTTTCCGGGTCCGGCGAGAGGCCAGTGGTGGTGAGAGTGCCGTCGGCGTTTGCCTGCACGCTTGGCGTGGCGAACAGCGTGCTGACCTTCATGAGGCTGGTCCGGCTGGTGCGGGTGGAGCGGTAGGTGCCGGCGTAGCGCGTCGTGTCCCCGCCGGAGACGGTCCGCGCGCTGGCCGATTTCGCGGGCAAGTACTCGTCGATGATCCGATTGACGAGGCTCTGGCCGTTCCAGCCCGCAACCCGGCCGACGCCGTCGCCGTTGAAGACGACGTAAACCCCGATGTCCTGCTCCGGGAGCAGAGCCATGACGTTCTGGTGGCCGGGCACCTCGCCATCCTTGTAGACGATCCGGTGGCCGTTGCGCGAGCGCTGCTCGAAGGCGTATCCCATACCCGGGATGCGTGGGTCCTGGGCATAGTGCTGCTCCTGAAGGCGGCGGGCGACGTTCTCACCCACGCGCGGATCGTCGCCGAGCTGGGCGAGCATGAAGCGGCCCATGTCGGCGGGGGTGGAGACGGGGCCGGTTCCCGTGGGGGCCCAAGGGCCGTACTGGCCCTTGACGGTGGCGTAGCCATCCGCGCTCGGGCGGTAGGCGCCGGCGAGGTCGGCGTCGAGTGCCGCGGCGTGCGGCACGGCCAGGCTGGTGGCGTTCATGCCGAGCGGCTTGAGAACGTGCTGCTCGACGTACTGCGCGAACGGTTGCCCTGAGGCGGACTCCACGAGGTGGCCGGCCAGCGCCATACCGTAGTTGTCGTAGGCGACGCGCATGCCGGGCGGGCGTACCCGCCGCGGTTGCCGGTCGGCCAGGCTGTCCGCCAGGGAGCCGACGTCTTCCGGATCGGCCTCGGCGAGCCCGACGATGTCGTCGTCGAAGCCTGCCGTGTAGGTCAGGAGGTGTTCCAGGGTGACCGGCCGCCCTGGGAAGGAATCCTTGATCTTGAACGTGGTCAGGTACCTGTTGACGTCCGCTCGCAGGTCGAGCTTGCCGTCGTCCACGAGTTGCAGCGCGGCCGTGGCGGTGAACAGCTTGGCGAGCGACCCGGTGAAGAAGCCGGTGCGCCGGGGGTCGACCGGTCGGCGCGTGGCCACGTCGGCGACACCGTATCCCTTGGCGAGGACCGTACGCCCGCCGGAGACCACGACGACCGCCGCGCCAGGAATGCGGTCCTTGGCCAGTTGCTCGGGTACGATCCGGTCGACCATCTCGGCCAGTCCGGACAGGTCGGTCTTCGGCGTGACCGGCCTCGCGGATGCCGTGGCAGCGGCTGGTGAGAGGATCACGGTGCCGGCCAGTGCCGTGGCCAGGATGCGGGGGAGGTGCGCTTTCATGAGGACAACCCTGCCGACCTGGGGTGATATAGGACCAGTGTCAGGGACACCGGTACCCTTGACGAAACGCACGATCCCGACATATCGGTATGATTCGCCGTGGTGATCATCCTGGTGGTCCTGGCCGGGGTGGCGTTCGATCCGCTGGCGCCGCTGCCCGGCGTTCCCGCGATCGTCATGGTGATCCTGCAGGTCGTGCACAGCCTGCCGCGCCCGCGCCGCCTGATCGGCCCGTGGACCCTCGTCGCGCAGGCCCTGTTGTTCGTCTGGGCCGGGCAGGGTGCTCCCGGGCTGCTCGCCGCCTCCGTGCTCCTGATCGTGCGCGGCCCTGCGCGCTGGGTGCTGACCGGAGCCGTTGTGGCCGTCACCGGGCTGCTCCACACGGCCGACGCCTACACCTGCGTGAACGCCATGGTGAACGCGCTCACCCAGGGCCTGGTGGTGTTCGGCGTCACCCGGCTGAACGACCTGCGCACCGAACTGCACGCCGCCCGCCACGAACTGGCCGAGGCGTCGGTCGCCGAAGAACGCGAGCGGGCCTCACACGAGCTGGAAAGCGTCCTGGGCTCCAGCCTGTCGGCGATCACCGCCCTGGCGGCGCGGGGGCGTACCGGCGAGATCGTCGCCCTGGCCCGCCGGGCCGCCGGGCGTGCCAGGCAGGCTCCCCAGCCCCGGCCCAGCCGCCCTTCGACGACCTCACACCCCGGCTCGCGCTCCCCATCCTGGTGACCGCGCACCTGGGATTCCTGATCGTCTCTGCGGTGTTCTTGTGGCGTGCGGCGCTGCCTCCCGCCGTCCTGGCCCTCAGCCTCCTGATCCTGGCCGGGGTCACGGGCCTGCAACTGCGCCACTCATGGCCCCGGCCGCCCGGCGTCCGGCCCGCGTACGCGGGATGGACGCTCCCGCTGCAACTTTCCCTCGCCCTGGCGCCGCTGTTCTTCCCTGAGCGTCCCTACCCGCAGCTGATCGGCTTCGCCGCCGGCTCGCTTCTCATCTTGTGGACCCGCTGGGCGGCATTCCCCGCGGTCGGCGCCGTGCTGGCGGCGACCGCCGTCGCGATGGCACTACGCGGCGTCGCTCCGCCGGAGAATCTTTACTGGACGTTCAACGCGCTCGCCATCGCGGTCATGTTCCATGGCCTGGCCCTGCACACCGGCATGGTCGCCCAGGTTCGCCAGGCCCGCCTGGCGCTGGCCGGGATCGCGCTGGAGAGGGAGCGCCGCCGCATCGCCCGTGATGTCCACGATCTGCTCGGCTACAGCCTGTCGGCCATCGTGGTGAAGGGGGAGCTGGCCGTCCGGGTGCCTGAGCGGAGCGCCGAGCAACTCGCCGACATCACCCGCATCGCCGAGCGTGCCATCGCCGACGTGGCCGCCATCCCCCGCGACAGCGGGCAGACGTTGTCGCTGGCGACCGAGCTGGCCTCCGCCCGTGAGGTGTTGTCCACCGCGGGAGCCGGCGTCCACGCCGATCCCATCGTCGCGCTCCCCTCTGACGTCGACGCGCTGCTGGCCACGGTGCTGCGCGAGGCGGTCACCAACGTCCTGCGCCACAGCCGTGCCCGGCTCTGCCGCATCGAGCTCACCTCGCAGGACGCGACCGCACGCCTGCGGATCACCAACGACGGCGTCGCCGGCACCGACGCCGCCTCGCCCGGCCAGGGCCTGCGCAATCTGACCCAGCGGGTGAGCGCCCACGGCGGCACCCTGCGCGCCTCCCGCGTTCCCGGAGGGTACGAGCTCCTCGTCCTACAGCCAACCGGCTTCGGTCGCGATGCGGACGGCGTCGAGACGGTTGCGCGCACCTAGCTTGGTGACGATCGCTCCCAGGTAGTTGCGCACCGTGCCCTTCGACAGGTACAGCGTCGAGGCGATCTCCGTGAGCTCCATGCCGCCTGCCGCCATCCGGAGCACCCCGATCTCCCGGTCGCTCAGAGGGTTCGGCTTGCTCATGATCGCCTGTGCGGCCAGCTCCGGGTCGAGCACGCGCTCTCCCGCGACCACCCTGCGGATCGCCTCCGCCAGCTGCTCGGGGGGCGCGTCCTTGAGCATGAACCCGCTGGCCTTGGACGCCAGCGCCCGACGCAACGTCTCCGGCCGCCCCAGCGACGTGAGGATCACCACCCGGCACTCGGGCAGCCGCTCCGCCAGCACACCGGCCGCGGCGAGCCCATCCAGCTCACCCGGCATGTGCACGTCGAGCACCGCCGCGTCCGGCCGGTGCTCCAGGGCCGCCGCCACCGCCGCGTCCCCCGAGGCCACCTCAGCGACCACCGTCAGATCACTCTCCAACCCCAGCAGCGCGGCGATGGCCCCGCGGACGAGCTCCATGTCCTCCGCCAGCAACACCCGAATCACGATCGTCCATCCTTCCCGTGCCCAGCAGGACGCAAGGTCCATCGTCTGCCCCGCTGCCGAACCTCGGTGCGACGGGCCCGGATCACGAGCACGATCCCCTGCCACTCCGTGAGTGTGACCGAGCATACGTTGCGCATGGAGACGCGGATTCGGCGACGAGACCGCGGTCAGCGGTAGGCGGAGGCCTGGAGGGTGTAGAGGTCGGCGTAGAGGCCGTTGAGTGTCATGAGGGTGTCGTGGTCGCCTTGTTCGGTGACCGTGCCGCGGTCGAGGACGTAGATGCGGTCGGCGTAGCGGACGCTGGCCAGGCGGTGGGTGATGAGCAGGACGGTGCGGCCGTCGGCGTGGGTGCGGATGCGTTCGAACAGGGCGTGTTCGGCGCGGGCGTCGAGGGCGGCGGTGGGTTCGTCGCAGATGAGCAGGTCGGCGTCGCGGTGGAAGCCGCGGGCGACGGCGATGCGCTGCCATTGGCCGCCGGACAGTTCGTGGCCGTCTTTGAAGCGGCGGTCGAGCCAGGTGTGGTAGCCGTGGGGGAGGCGGGCGATGACCTCGTCGGCGCCGGCGACGGTGGCGGCCTGGTGCAGGGCCTGCTCGCCCTTGCCGGTGCCCATGGTGATGTTGTAGCGGGCGGTCAGGGGCCAGCGGGTGTGGTCCTGGGCGATGACGGCGGTGCGGGTGCGGAGCTGGTCGGGGTCGACCTCGCGCAGGTCGGTGTCGTCCCACAGGATGGTGCCGGTGTCGGGTTCGTACAGGCCGGAAAGGATCTTGGCGAGGGTGGTCTTGCCGGAGCCGTTCTCGCCGACGAAGGCGATGATCTCGCCCTGTTTGATCTCGACGGACACCTCGCGCAGGGCCGGTTGCTCCGCGCCCGGATAGGTGAAGGTCACCTTGTCGGCCACGATGCGCTCGAAGCCGTCGGGGACGGCGGCCGGGCGCGGCCGGGTCAGGCGCTCCTCGGCCTGGGCGCAGAACTCCAGGAAGTCGGTGAAGTAGAGGCCCTGCTCGTAGAGGCGGTTGGTGGCGTACATCAGGTTGCCGAGCGAGGTCTGGCCGGATCGGATGGCGAGCACCGCGGTGCCCGCGACCGCCAGCGGGATCGCGGCCACGGCCAGCAGGATGCCGAGGGCGACGTAGACCAGCGCCGTGCCGATGCCGCCCATGGCCTCGCCCGCGAGCCTGGTGACCATCTGCCGCCGGGCCAGCCGCAGCATGACGTCCTGCTCGGCCCTGGCCACGGCGTCGTACATGCGCAGCAGGAAGCCGCGCATGGTGAACGAGCGCACCTCGGCCGCGGGCTCCCGCTGGGCCAGCAGCTCGGCGATGATCCACTTGCGGCGGCGGGCCGCGATCAGGCCGAAGAGAGTCGAATAGCGCATGCGCGCGCTGCGGACCGCGGCCCACGCGTCGGGCAGCACCGCGAGCAGGAGGAGCGGCAGCAGCACCGGGTGCAGCACGCCCAGCACGCCCGCCGCGGCGGCGATGCCGACGGCGGCCGTGACCACCTCGACGGCCGACGACACCACCGAGTCGGCCACCCCGACACCGCGGGCCCTGGCGCGTTCCAGGGCGTCGTGGAACTCCGGGTCGTCGTAGGAGATGAGCTCCACCCGGCTGGTCAGGCCGTAGAGCCGCTCCTCGGAGAGCCGGACGATCTGCGGGGTGAGCCGCGACTGGGCCCACCCGGCGCCCGCCTGCATCGTGGTGCGCAGCACCGCCGCCCCGCCGACCAGGGCGAGGCTGGGCAGCGCGGCCATCACGCGGTCGGGGGTGGGGCCCTCGTTGAAGAGCGCCGTCAGCACGCCGGTCGTGGCCAGCAGCCCGAACGCCGTGAAGACGCCGCCGAACAGGCTGAGCAGGATCACCGCCGCCGCGTCGCGCGGGCTCGCCTGCCAGGCCATGCGCATCGCCTGGCGCACGAGGGAGGGCAGGCGCCTGGCGACCGTCAGGAAGCCGACCTCCGCCATCTTGTCGGTGTGGGCGTTACGGCTGGAGACGGCGATCTCGCCGAGTTCGAGGGGCTCATCCTGCATGCCTTGAGTGTGACGGCGGGCGCCGACAATTTGCCGGGCCTTCTCGTTCGTTCGCACGGCGAACCCGTCCCCACGCGCAGGCCTTGATCGACCGCAGGTAGCTCCATACCGCCGTAATAGGGGAGTTTTGGGACCTCTCCGGGGGCGCGGGGTGCACATACCGTTGCAGCACCCCCACCTCCGAGGAGGCCCTCATGCCACGACCCCTCCGTCTCCTGCTCTCCTTAGCCATCGGCCTCGCGGTCCTGCTGGTCAGCTCGCCCGCGCAAGCCACGTCCATGGTCAGGGTGCTCCGGTACGACGCGAGCCGCGCGGCCGAGTTCGTGAGCGCGGTGGACCAGGCGGCGCAGATCTGGAACTCGAGCGTGGCGAACGTCCGGCTCGTCCGTGGCACCCCCGCCGACTTCGTCGTGTACGCCGACAACGGCTGGCCACGGGCGCTGCCCACAGGGCTGGGCCGTGGCAGGATCTGGATGGGCCGGGAGGCGACCAGCCAGGGCTACGACCCGGTGCGCATCGCCGCCCACGAGATGGGCCACATCCTGGGCCTGCCGGACCGGCGCACCGGCCGGTGCTCTGACCTGATGTCGGGGTCGAGCGCACCGGTGAGCTGCACGAACGCGAACCCGAGCAGCGCTGAGCGGGCCGAGGTCGACCGCAACTTCGCCGGCGCGACGCCGCAGATCGAGTTCGGCAGGCTCCACGTGGACCGCTGAGTCCTCCACGCGGCCGCACGTGAGCGCGCGTGTGCCTGGCCGCGCGTCCGGGCGCCCACGGGCCGCACGGTACTCCGGCCGCGGCGTACCGTGCGGTTCAGGTGCAGTCGTATGCGGACGGCAGGCCGGCGTCGCCGTCCGGGCGGGTGGCCTGGAAGCCGAAGGACGTGGCGGCGGCGGGAGCGAGCGTGCCGTTGTGCGGGGCGTTGCGGGCGGTCACACGGCGGCCGTCGGTGCTCAGCTCGACATTCCAGTGCCCGGTGAGCGTGTGGCCGGACGGCAGGGTGAAGGTGACGCTCCAGCCGGCCACGGAATCGGCGCCGGTGTTGGTCACGGTGGCCTGGATGACGTACCCGGTGCCCCATTGGCTCTGCGTGGCCGGGGTGACCGAGCAGGCGCCGCTCCCTCCGCCGGTGGTGGCCACGGTCACGGTTCCCGAGCGCGGCGACCGGTTGCCCGCCGCGTCCTCGGCGTACACGGCGAAGGTGTGATCCGTGGCCGCCGCCAGGCCGGTGACCGTGGCCGAGGCGGTGGCGGACGTGGCCACGGCCGTCTCGCCGGAGCTCTCCACACGTACGACCTCGTAGCGGGTCACGCCCACGTCGTCGCTCGACGCCGCCCACGTCAGCCGCGCGGACGAGGAGGTGACCTGCGAGGCGACCGGCGTGCCGGGCGCGCTGGGCGGGCTGGTGTCGTCCTGCGCCGCCTCGTACGTCAGCCCGAAGCCGTAAGGGAACAGCGGCGACTTGCCGTCACCCGAGTTGATCGGCTGCTGGGAGAAGCCGCTCATCCAGGTCATGGGCAGCTTGCCCGTCGGCTGGACGGTGCCGAACAGCACGTCGGCGACACCCTGGCCCTCGGTACCCGGCAGCCAGGCGGCGACCAGGGCGTTCCATCCCGGCAGCTGGGCGGCGATGTCGAGCGGGCGTCCCGAGACCAGCACCACGACGACGGGAACACCGGAGGCGCGCAGGGTCGCGAGGGTGTCCAGGTCGGTGGCGTCGAGGCCGAGGCCGCCCGGGCGGTCGCCCTGGCCCTCGGCGTACGGCGTCTCGCCGATGACGGCGACCGCCACGTCGTAGGAGCCGTCGATGCCGTTCCCGTCGCGGCTGTAGGTGACGGTCGTGCCCGAGCCCGCGCTGTTCCTGATGCCGTCCAGGACGGTGGTGCCGGGCGTGACGTCGCCGGAGGAGCCCTGCCAGGAGATCGTCCAGCCGCCGCTCTGGTTGCCGACGTCGTCGGCGCTCCTGCCGGCCACGAAGATCCTGCCACCCCGGTCGAGGGGCAGGACGTTCCCGCTGTTCTTCAGCACGACCTGCGATTTGGCCACCGCCTCGCGGGCCAGCGCCCGGTGCTCCGCGCTGCCGACGGTGGCGGTGTACGACCGGTCCGTCAGCGGGCTCTCGAACAGGCCCAGCTCGACCTTCTTGGTGAGGATGCGCCGTACCGCGTCGTCGATCCTGGCCTGCGGCACCCGGCCCGCCTGCGTCTCGGCGCGCAGCAGGTCGATGAACCGCCGCCACTCGGTGGGCGCCATCACCATGTCGACGCCGGCGTTCACGGCCGAGCGCACGTCGAGGGCGGACATGCCGGCGGCGCCGTCGATCTGGTCCACGCCGTTCCAGTCGGAGACCACGAACCCGGTGAAGCCCAGCTCCTCCTTGAGCACCGTGCTGAGCAGGTACTGGTGGCCGTGCAGCTTGGCGCCGTTCCAGCTGCTGAAGGAGACCATCACCGAGCCGACGCCGCGCTCGATCGCGGCCTCGAACGGCGGCAGGTGGATCGCCCGCAGCTCGGCCTCGGAGAGCCGGGTGTCGCCCTGGTCGACGCCGCCCTCTGTGCCGCCGTCACCGAGGTAGTGCTTGGCGGTGGCCAGCACGGAGGCGGGGCCGTCCAGCGTCGTGCCCTGGAAGCCGGTAACGATGGTCGCCATGGACGCGGGCAGCTCCGGCGTCTCGCCGAACGACTCGTACGTGCGGCCCCACCGGTCGTCGCGGGCCACGCACAGGCAGGGGGCGAAGTTCCAGTCCACGCCGGTGCCGGACACCTCCTCGGCCACGGCCCGGCCGATCCGCTCGGCCAGCTCGGGGTCACGGGTGGCGCCGAGGCCGATGTTGTGCGGGAAGATCGTGGCGCCGACGACGTTGTTGTGGCCGTGCACGGCGTCCACGCCGTACAGGATGGGAATGCCCAGCGGCGTGGCCAGGGCGGCGTTCTGGAAGCCGTCGTACATGTCCGCCCACGAGGTGGCCGTGTTGGGCGACGGCGCGGACCCGCCGCCCGACAACACCGAGCCGAGCCGGTACGCCGTGACGTCGGAGGCGCTGACCGAGCCGCGCTCGGCCTGGGTCATCTGCCCGAGCTTCTCGTCCAGCGACATCCGCGACATCAGGTCATCGACCCGGTCGGCCGTGGACAGGGCGGGGTCGCGGTAGGCGGCTGCCGTGGCGGGCGCCGGGGGGACGACCAGGGCCGCGGCGACGAGCAGCGGCACGGCCGCCCTGATCGCCCACTGTTTGCGCGAGTTTCTCATGGCACGCTGCTCCGGCTCGGCTCGACGTTTGGGAGCGCTCCCAAACGAGTACTCTAGGCCGCCTCGCCGCCGCGCATCCGGCGCGCCGGGCCCATCCCGCCCTCCTGCACACCGGCACCTGGGCAAACAGGACGGAACTGGGTGAAAGTTTCAACGGGTCACCGCGTCCGGCCTTCCGGCGCGAGGGACGCGCCCTGCTAAGGACGGCGCATCCCCGCGCCGGGCCCAGGACGGCCGTGGCCCGCGTTCGCCTCGACGCAGGGCTACGATCGACGGCTACAGGCGACCCTGCGGGAAGGAAGCGCGGGCGGATGAGACGCGGCGACATCCTCTACCGATGGAACGTCCTGCCGTGGTGGCCGCTCGCGCTGTGCTGGGCGGCGCTGATCGCGCTGGCCGTCGTCATGCCCATCGTCCAGCCCGCCCGCGGTGACGTGCCGTTCGTCGTTGACGCGCTGGGCTACGCACTCGTCTGGGGAATCCCGGCGTGGGTGGCGCTGCTGGCGATGTGGTCCGTACGCCACTTCGGGCGCATCGTCGTCACCAGGACCGAGCTGCGCGTGGGACGGCACCACGTGCCGGTCGACCGGCTGAGCCGCGACCACCTGTACCTTCTGGCCCACGACCTGCCCGAGTTGCGCGCGCGGCTGGAGCCGCTGCCCGACCTGCCATGGCCGCGGCTGCGCCTGCTCGCCAGACAGGCGCGATGGTCGGGCAGGCCCCTGGGCGGGGCCTTCGCCGCGCCGTTCGGCGTCAGGACCCATCCCCTGGTGCTGGCCGGCGGGCCGGCCGTCGAGGTGGCCACGCGCGACCTGGCCGGGCTGGTGGAGGCGCTGCTCGGCGTGGTGCCGGCGACCCCGGCGGCCGACGCGGCGCAGCCCCGGAGGACGGGCGTCCTGCTGCCTGTCGCGCTGGTGGTCGTGCTGCCGGTCCTCATCGTCGGCGGGCTGGTGTGGTACGTCGGCGCCGCCGCCGGGCGCACGGCGTTCACGCTGCCGGACCGCGCCGGCGACCTGGTGCGCCGCGACGACGCCGGCCTGATCAACGACGTGGGCCCCGCCTTCACCGGGGTGGCCCGCGTCCACCTCGACACGTACGCCGCGGCAACCTACGTGCGCGACCGCGGGAAGCGCCCCGCGTACTTCGTGCTCGGCGGAGAGGGCACCGTGCAGAGCCCGCCCCGCCTCCTCCGGCAGGCGCTCGGGGCGGACGCCCAGCGGCTCGACCCCGGCACGCGGGCGGGCAGCCTGTGGTGCGCCACCCGCGAGCTCGCCGGAACGTGGCGGCGGGTGTGCGGCTGGGCCGACGCCGGCACCGCCGGGTTCGTGGTCGGCCTGGGCTCTCCCCGCGAGGGCTACGCGGAGCTCGCGGCCCGCACCCGGGCGGTGCGCGCCGCCGGCACCCGTACCGCGGGATGAGGACGAGCCGGGAGACGCGACAGGCGCAGGCGAGCGGAAGGGGGATCGTGGTGGGGTGGCAGGAGGTCCGGCGGTTCTCCGCGGGGCCGGGGGCGACGAACGTGCCCGTCAAGATCCGCGCCGACCTGGAACTGCGGGCGCGGCGCGAGCGCCGTACCGTGCTCTGGGGATCCTCCGGGAGGCGGGGCCGGTCCGGGTGGGAGGCGTGCGCGTTCGCCGGCCGGTCCGGCGACGGGCCGCTCCGGCTGTTCCTGGACTTCGAGCTCCGGACGCCACTGTGCGGCGCCGAGCAGGAGGACGGCGGCTACGCGGCGCTCGACGCGCACGGCGCTCGGATCGGCACGATCCGCTCCGTCCCCGGCAGGCTGGGGCACGCGTGGCGGATCGAGCAGCCCGGGTTCGCGGCGATCGAGGGCCGCAACCGATGGTCTCCGAGCGGCGGCCGGCTCGGCAGGAGCGCGCGCGAGTTGCTGCCCGGCACCCTCGTCGAGGCCGTGCTGAGCACCGCCGCCGGCCCGGGGGCGAGCGCCGCGGGGCCGGAGTCGCCGTTCCCTCCGCGCACGCTCGTGTGGCTGGCGGGCGATCAGGAGGTCATGCGATCCCAGGGCCACCGCCTGGCCACGATCAGCGCCGACCGGCTCGACCGGCGGCTCGCCTTTCTCGCGGTGCTGCTGGAGGCCCGCTACCGCTGACCTCTGCACGGGAGCGCTGCTTCGAAGCCCGGTCGATCAACCCCTTTCCTGACAAGATCGCGCCATGTATGTTCGGACCGAAAGAAAGTTTCAAGCATGGAGGAACATTGGGCAAGAAGCTTCACATGCTGGCGTTACCGATCGCTGCCGCCGCTCTGGCCGCCCTGGCGACCCCCGCCCAGGCGGCCGACGGGTACGACCGGTGCCGTGACGGCTATTACTGCATGTTCTCCGGCCTCGACGGCACGGGCGACCTCATCGAGATCAACGCCGACACCCCCGACCTCGCCGCCCTGGGCATGGCCGACCGCGCCAAGTCCGACTGGAACCGTACCGACTCGTGGATCCACCTGTTCTCCGAGGCCGGCTACGGCGGCTGCTCCGCGGTGACCAGCCCGCGCGACATGGGGAACTTCTACCCCTCATTCCGCGACTTCTTCGACTCCGTCCGCTTCGACGGCCCGAACGGCCCGTCCTGCCAGACCACGCTCAAGGGCACCGTCACCGACTCGCACGGCTGATCAACGCCTGAGGGCCTCCAGGAAACGGTCGGCCTCCGCGGCGAGCCGCGGCAGGTCGGCCGCCGGGTCCTGGGAGCGGGCCAGCAACATCCCGCCCTCGCACAGGGCCCCGAAGACGAGCCGGGCGCGGACGGGCAGGTCGCCGTCCGCGGCCTGGCCCCCCGCGACCGCCACGCGCAGGCCGTCGTGCAGGACCCGCAGCAGGTGATCGTGCTCGATCGCCCGGACGGTCTCCCAGCTCAGCACCGACGGCGCGTCCAGCAGCACGATCTGCCGGAACCCCGGGTCGAGGCAGTGCTCAAGAAAGGTGCGGCAACCGCGCCGCAGCGCCGCCATCGGCTCCTGTTCCGCACCCGCCGCGCGTTCCAGCGCGGCGGAGACCTCCTCCAGCTCGCGCACGAACGCGGCGCGGAACAGCGCGACCTTGCCGCCGAAGTGGTGGTAGGCGGCCCCTTTGGTGACGCCCGCGGCGGCGGCCACGGCGTCGATCGACGTGGGCGCGTATCCCCTGGCGCCGAACAACCGGCGAGCGGCCCGCACCAGCCGCCCTGTCGTCTCGTCCGAACGCTCTGCCTGCGTGCGGCCGGCCATCGCTCTCCCCTTGACTTGCATACTCGCGGTACGTAACTTCGAGGCTAGTTACGTACTCTCAGTATGAAACATGGAGGCGAGCCGTGTCCGCACCGCAGCACATCGCCGTCTACGGCGCCACCGGCCACACCGGGCGCCTGGTGGCGGCCGAGCTCCATGCCCGCGGCCGGGAGGTCATCCTGGCCGGGCGCGACGAGGGCGGGCTGAAGGCCCTGTCCGGCGAGCTCGGCGGCGCGCCCGTGCACCGGGCCGCGCTCGACGACCCCGCCGCGTTACGGCGGCTCGCCGAGCGTGCCGCCGTGCTGGTCCACTGCGCGGGCCCTTTCACGCACACCGGCGGACCCGTCGCCACCGCCGCGGCCGAGGGCGGCTGCCACTACGTGGACCACGCCCTGGAGCAGCACCACACGAAGTGGATGTTCGACGCCATGTCCGAGCCGGCCCGGCGGGCGGGCATCACCATGGTCACGGCGATGAGCTTCTACGGCGGCCTGGGCGACCTGCTCGCCGGCGCCGTGGCGGCGGGCATGACGGGCATCGACCGGGTGATCACCGCGTACGCGGTAAGCGGCTGGCGGCTGACCACGGGCGCCAAGAGCACGGCTGAACTGCTGTTCGCCGACACCCGGCGCATCACCTACACCGACGGCGCCCAGCACGTCGGCTACGTCGAGCCGCGCAACGCCGTCTTCCCGTTCCCTCCGCCGCTCGGCCCGCGCACGATGATCGCGCCCGTCCCGTTCTCCGAGGTGCTGACCGTGCCCAGGCACGTGCCGGCACGGCAGGTCGAGGCGCAGCTCACGGCGCACACGTTCCAGGAGGAGCAGGTGTTCAGCAGCGAGCACGTCGACGCCGCCACCAGGGCGGGCTCCGACTTCACCGTGGCCACGCAGGTGATCACCGAGGGCGGGGGCCGCGCGGGGCAGGCGAGCGGCCGCGACCTGTGGCGGATGAGCGCGCTGACCTCCGTGGAGGCCGCCGTGCGCCTGGCCGACGGCGCCGGCCCCGCGGCCCCCGGCGTGTACGGCCCGGCCGAGGCGTTCCCCGCCGAACCGTTCCTGCGCGACCTGGAACGGCTCGGACTGTTCACCCTGACGCTGCCGGAGGAGCGATGATCCTCGTGACGGGCGCGGCCGGCGGGCCGCAGGGAGCCACCGGCCGGCACGTCGCCGAGCTGCTGCTGGAGCGCGGCGCGCAGGTGCGGGCGTTCGTGCGCTCCGACGACCACCGGGCCGGGGAGCTGCGCGAGCGCGGCGCGGAGGTGGTGGTCGGCGACCTGCGGGAGATCACCTCGGTACGGCCGGCCATGCGCGGCGTCCGCCGGGCGTTCCTCACCTACCCGGTGACGGCGGGCCTGCTGGACGCCACGGCCGTGCTGGCGGCGGCGGCCAGGGAGGAAGGGCTGGAACGGGTCGTCGAGGTGTCGCAGCTGGACGCCTCGCCCGAGGCGCTGACGCCCCGCATGCGCCGGCACTGGGTGGCCGAGCAGGTCCTCGACCGGGCCGACGTGGGCGCGGTGCACCTGCGGGCCGCGGTGTTCTTCGAGAACCTGGCCGTGGCCGCCGAGGGTGACCGGCTGGCGCTCCCGCTGGGGCCGCGCGACACGCGGATCCCCCTCGTCGCCGGCGCCGACGTGGCCAGGGTGGCGGCCGGGCTGCTGCTCGACCCGGCGCCCGCCGATCCGGTGTGCCTGGTGACCGGGCAGATGGCGACGATCGGCGAGGTGGCCGACGCCTTCGGGGTGGAGTACGCCGACGTGCCGCCCGAGGAGTGGGAGGCCTGGGCCATGAAGGTCTACGGCGACCCGTACACGGTCGAGCACCTGACGCACCTGTGGGCGATCTTCCGCCTCATCGGGTCCGGCGACCATCCGCTCTACCGGGTCACCGAGAGCATCGAGCGGCACGGCGGCCGGCCGCCCATGACGCTGCGCGAGTTCCTGCGCTGATCGCCGCGGGCGCCGCCGTCATGAGGGCGGCGCCCGCGGCGCCGTCAGACGCCGAACGGAGGCGCGTAGCGGACCGTGCCGGACGGCAGCGGCGCGCCGTCCAGCGACAGGGCCATCAACGCCTCGTCAGGCACGTCGAAGGCGACGCCGATGCCGTGGCGGGAGGCGATGGTGAAGCCGAAACGGGGGTAGTACCCGGGGTGCCCGAGCACGATCACGGCGCTACCGCCGCGTTCCCGCGCCTCCCGCAGCGCGTCCTCGACGACCAGCGTGCCGAGCCCCTGCCGCTGCACCTCGGGCAGGACCGCGACCGGGCCCAGGGCGAGCGCGGATGTCTCGCCGACGTGGCAGCGGGTGAGCAGGGCGTGGGCGACGACGCGGCCGCCGGAGACCGCCACCCGGGACAGGGCGGGGATCCAGGCCGGGTCGCGGCGGAGCGCCTCGACGAGGTCGGCCTCCTCCGGCCTGTCGAAGGCGGCCGCGGTCACGGCCCTGATGCCTGCCTCGTCACCGGCCGTCTCGGCGCGCAGGGTGAGATCGTCGGTCATGCGGATGCTCCAGTCGTGTGCGGCGGGCAGGGTGAGGTGGACGTCGTCGCATCCGCGAACAGGGATGGATCGAACAACGGAGAAGCCCTTCTCAGAGGGAGGACCCCCCGTGCCGGCGCACAGGGCGGGGGCTCGCGTGACCACACGCGACGACCCGGCTCAGCTGCGGTGACCGGCTCCCGGGGAGCCCGGACGGGCGGAGGAACGGACGCTGCTCACGGCAGCCACCCAGCGGGCGGTCATACGCTCCTCGCTCCTTCCTGCTCCTCCGGCGGCGCCTCTGGCGCTCGCCACACCACCATGCCTTCGTATCGACCGAAAGCACCGATTCAGGGGACGACCCTACCCGATGGCCCCGGAGCCCGCCAACCGGCTCCGCGGACACGCGAAACCCCCGGCCGGGCGGGCCCGGCCGGGGGTTCGTCGTACGCGAGGATCAGCCGGTGAAGCCGACCATCGACCAGTCGTAGGACTTGTAGCCCTCAGCGCCGAGGTTGGCGACGGTCTTCTTGGCAGCCTGGATGTCCGGACGCTGGTACAGCGGGATCGTGTGCACCATGTCCCAGATGAGCTTGTCGGCGGCGTTGGCCAGCTCGATGGCCTTCGCCGGGTCCGTCTCGCTCACCGCTGCCTCGATGGCCTCGTCGACGGCCGGGTCGCTGGCCTTCGGGAAGTTGCTCTCGGAGCCGGTCTTGTAGATCTGCGCCAGGCTCCCGATCGGGAGCGGCGTGCCGATCCAGGAGAACGGCACCAGGTCGAAGTCGCCCTTGATGATGAAATCGGTGAAGAACTTGTCATCGGGAACCGGGCGGATGGTCAGACCGATGCCGGCTTCCTTGAGCATGGCCTGGGTGAGCTCGCCCTCCGTCTTCGCGTAGGGCACGCCCGCGGGGACGACGAAGCTGAGCGACAGCTCCTTGCCGTCCTTCTTGCGCAGCTGGCCCTCCGCCTCCTGCTTCCAGCCGGCCGCGTCGAGCAGCTGCTTGGCCTTCTCCACGTTGTACTTGCCGAGGTCGCCGGAGTTGTCGACGTAGCCCTTGTGGTTGTTCATGAAGACGTGGTTGCCGAGCGTCTGCAGCGGCCAGTCCATGTCCTTCAGGTCGGACTGCGTGATCACGTCACGGTTGATCGCGTACGCGACCGCGTGCCGGACGTTCTTGTCCTTCAGGAACTCGCTCTGGTTGTTGACCGTGATGTGCCGCCAGTTGGGGCTGAGCGCCTTGCGGATGTCGACGTTCTGGACTTCCTTGGCGCGCTTCAGGTCCGCGGGGCTGCCCGGCGGGATCTCCACCATGTCGAGCTCGCCGTTGGCGAAGGCGTTGACCTGCGCCGCGGGTGTCTCGATCGTCCGGAAGATGACCTTGTCGAGCTTGGCCTTCTTGCCCCACCACTTGTCGTCACGCACGACGGTGAGCGTCTTGGTGCCCTCGTCGATCTTCTCGACCTTGAAGGGACCCGCGGTGACCGGGATCTTCTGCAGGTAGTCGTTGTCGTACGCGTCAGGCGTCTTCATGTGCTTGGCCGGCATGAGGTGCGGCGACCGGGAGAACAGGCCCTGCCACTCGGGGTACGGCTTGGAGAAGGTGACGATCGCGACCTTGTCGCTGTCGCCCTTCTTCACCGACTCGATCCGGTCCCAGCCGTCCGTGGACGCCGGCTTGAACTTCTCGTTCTCGCCGTTGTTGGCCTTCCACGCCGCCTCGAGGTCCTTCCACGTCATCGGCGTGCCGTCGGACCAGGTGGCCTTCTCGTTGAGCGTGTAGGTGACGACCTGCTTGCCCGACGACATGTCGTTCTTCACGTCGGTCAGGTAGTCGGGGTTGGCCGTGAAGTTGGCCTCCTCGTCGGAGACCATCAGCATCGGCATGATCGTGTCGAGCATCTCCGCGGTGTCGGCCTGGTTGCCGTCCACGTGGTTGCCGTTCCACTGGCTCGGCCACTGGCCGACCGGGAGGGTCAGCGTGCCGCCGTCCTTGACCTGCTCGTACGGGACGGGGTTGATGCTGATGGCCGGAGTCTCCGACATCTGCTGCTGGGCCTGCTTCGACTGCTCGGCGTTCGGTTGCTTGGTCTCGCCGCCGCCGCCACAAGCCGCGACGGCCATGGCCAGGACCGTCAGCCCAGCGGCTGCACGGTAACGAACCTTCACTCTTCCTCCTGATTGTCCGAGGCCGTGATGACCTCGACTTCCTCCGCGTAGTGACAGGCGGCGCCGTGATCCACGGCGTTCGCCAGCCGGGCAACCGAGGGCTCCTCGTCCACACATCGCCGCCGCTCCGCCTCGCTGAGCACGGCGAACTTGGGGCAGCGGGTGCGGAACCTGCATCCAGACGGCGGGTCGGCCGGGCTGGGCAGGTCGCCTTCGAGCAGGATCCGCTTGCGGGTGCGTTCCAGCTCGGGGTCGGGCAGCGGGATCGCCGACAGCAGAGCCTGCGTGTACGGGTGCGCGGGACGGTCGTAGACGTCCTCGACCGTGCCGATCTCGGCGATCCTGCCCAGGTACATGACGGCCACGCGGTCGGCCAGATGCCTGACCACCGCCAGATCGTGCGCCACGAACAGGTAGGACAGGCCGAGCCTGCTCTTGAGCTCGTCCAGCAGGTTGATCACGCCCGCCTGGATGGACACGTCGAGCGCGGAGACCGGCTCGTCGAGCACCAGCAGCTTCGGCTCCAGCGCGAGCGCGCGGGCGATGCCGATGCGCTGCCGCTGGCCGCCGGAGAACTGCTGGGGATAACGCTCGGCGTGCTCGGCGGCGAGCCCGACGAGCTCCAGCAGCTCCTCGACCTTGGGGCGCACGTCCTTCTCGCCGTGCGCCCGCAGCGGCTCGGCGATGATGTCGCCGACCGGCATGCGCGGGTCGAGCGCGGCCATCGGGTCCTGGAAGACGATCTGCAGGTCGCCGCGGAGGCTCTTACGGCCCGCCTTGTCGAGTTTGGCGCTGTCCTTGCCGAGCACCACGACGCGCCCGCCCTCCGGCGGCTGCAGCTGCATGATCTGCTGCAGCGTGGTGGTCTTCCCGCAGCCGGACTCGCCGACCAGGGCCAGCGTCTCGCCCTGCGCGATGTCGAAGCTGATGCCGTCGACGGCGTAGACGGTGCCGACGCGGCGCTTGACGATCGCGCCCTTCAGCAGCGGATAGTGCTTGATCATGTCGTCGAGCTCGAGCACCGTGGGGCGCTCGGCGCGCGGCACCCTGACCACCTCGTTGGGCGGGATGACCGGCACCGGGAACACGTCGGCCCCGGTCAGGCCCTTGTGCTCGATCTCGTGCGAACGGATGCAGGCCACGTGGCGCCCGCTGCCGAAGGGGGTCAGCGGCGGCTCCTCGTCGTCGCACATGTCCACCTTCATCGGGCAGCGCGGCGCGAAGGGGCAGCCGGGCGGCAGCGACGCGGGCGAGGGCGGGTTGCCGTCGATGGGCACGAGCGGGCCCTCCTCGCCGTCGATCCTGGGGATCGAGGCGAGCAGGCCCATCGTGTACGGCATCCGCGGCCGGTAGTAGATGTCGTCCACGGGGCCCTGCTCGACCGGGCGGCCCGCGTACATGACGACCACCCGGTCGGCCATGCCCGCGATGACGCCCAGGTCGTGCGTGATCATCACGATGCCGGCGCCGGTTTCCTGCTGGGCGGTCTTGAGCACCTCCAGCACCTGGGCCTGGATGGTCACGTCGAGCGCCGTGGTGGGCTCGTCGCAGATGAGCAGGTCGGGGTCGTTGGCGATGGCCATGGCGATCATCGCGCGCTGCCGCATGCCGCCGGAGAACTCGTGCGGGAACGCCTTGGCCCGCAGGCCCGGATTGGGGATGCCGACCAGGTCGAGCAGTTCGACGGCGCGCTTGGCGGCTTTGTCCTTGCCGACGTTCTGGTGGACGCGGACGGCCTCGGCGATCTGGTCGCCGATGGTGTAGACGGGCGTGAACGCCGACAGCGGATCCTGGAAGATCATGCTGATCGTCTTGCCGCGTACCTTGATCTGCTCGTCCTCCTTCATGCCGAGCAGTTCCTGGCCGTGCAGCTTGACCGAACCGCTGACCACGGCGTTCGTCGGCAGCAGGCCCATGACGGCGAGGGAGGTGACGGACTTGCCCGAGCCGGACTCGCCGACGATGCCGAGCACCTCGCCGCGCTCGACCTCGTAGCTGACGCCGCGCACGGCCTCGATGCCGCCGGGGAAGGTGACGGTGAGGTCCCTGACCTCCAAGATGCTCACGAGTTGCTCCCCGGGTCGAGTGCGTCACGCAGGCCGTCGCCGATCAGGTTCACGCTGAGCACGAGCAGCACCAGCAGGCCCGCGGGGAAGGCGAACAACCAGGGGTAGCCGGTGGCGTTGCGCGAACCCTCCGCGATCAGCGTGCCGAGCGAGACGTCCGGCGGCTGGATGCCGAAGCCGAAGAAGGACAGCGCCGCCTCGCCGATGACCGCGCCGGAGACGTTGAGCGTCGCGTCGATGATCAGCAAGGAGGACAGGTTGGGCACGATGTGCCGGAAGATGATCTTCCAGCGGGGGATGCCCATGTAGACGGCGGCCAGCACATATTCGCGCTCGCGGAGCGAGAGCGTCATGCTGCGCACCACCCTGGAGGTGATCATCCAGGAGAACGCGGCGAGCAGCACCACGAACCAGAGCCAGGAGGCGCCCTCCCGCAACCGCGGCGAGATGATGGCGATGATCAGGAAGCTCGGCAGGACCAGCAGCAGGTCCACACCCCACATGAGCACCTTGTCCACCCAGCCGCCGAAATAGCCGGCGAACGCGCCCACGATCGCGGCCAGGCCGGTGGAGATGATCGCCACGAGGAAGCCGATGATGATCGACTTCTGCATGCCGCGGAGCGTGACCGCGTACATGTCCTGGCCGATCGTGGTGGTGCCCCACCAGTGGTCGCCGCCGGGAGGCGACAGGAAGGCCAGGAAGTCCTTGTCGGTCCAGTCGTACGGGCCGACGAACGGGCCGAGGTAGGCCAGTGCGACCAGCACGACCAGGGCGATGGTGCCATAGCGGGCCTGCTTGTTGCGGAACAGGCGCCGCAGGACGACTTTCGAACGCATGTCAGCTCACCCGCACCCGAGGATCGAGGGCCGCCACCAGCAGGTCCGACAGGAAGGCGGCGAACAGCACGCAGACGGCGGTGAAGAAGGTCACCGCGGCGACGGAGTTGACGTCGTTCTGGTTGATCGAGTCGACCAGCCAGGCGCCCATGCCGTGCCAGGCGAAGATCTTCTCGGTGAAGGTGGCACCCGTGAACATCGTCCCGAACGCGAAGGCGAAATAGGTGGCGGCGGGGATCAGCGCGGTGCGCAGCGCGTGTTTGGTGAGCGCCGTCCTGCGTCTCAGGCCCTTGGCCATGGCGGTGCGGACGAAGTCCTGGTTGAGCACGTCGAGCATCATGTTGCGCTGGATGCGGCTGTAGAAGGCGATCAGGCCGAGGCTGAGCGAGATCGTCGGCAGGATCAGATGGTTCAGCCGGTTGAGGAACTGGTCGAAGCCCGACAGCCGGGGGTTGTACTCGCCGGTGTACTCGATGAGCGAGAACCCCAGCCCTCTGTTCAGGTTGTACGTGGCGATCGCGAGGAGGGTGGCCAGCACGAACACCGGAACCGCCATGATCACGAAGGAGCTCACCCCGATGAACCGGTCGGTGAGCTTGTACTGCTTCACCGCGGAGATCGCGCCCAGCGCCACACCGACGGCGAAGCCGACCAGCGTGCCGATGAGCAGCAGCCGGAGGCTCACCATGATCCGCCGGCCCATCTCGTTGTTGACCGAGCCGCCGTTCCAGGTGCGGCCGAAGTCTCCGGTGATGACACCCTTCGCCCAGGTGCCGTAACGGACGAGCACCGGGGTCTTGTCGTTCAGGTTGTACTCATCGAGCGTCGCGTCGATGACCGCCTCTGCGACCGGTGGCTGGCGCCCTTCGTAGGCCCCTCGCGGGTTCATGGTGGTGGCCGCGAGCATGTACGCCAGACTGGCCGCGATGGCGACCAAGATCACATTTATTGCCAACCTGCGAAGCAGGTACCTGCCCATTACTCTCCGTTCGCGCTGACCGTGGGCGCGGACTTTCCGACTGGAGAGAGGCGCCCTCGCAACGTAAACCCATCTCGCTTGGTGAAATCCACTTGACGCCGAGATGGCGATCAGAGCGCAGAATATATGTAAAAATATAACGGGCAGAAACCGTTGGACGTAACGGTCAGGTCACTCGCATTAGCTCGGCGGTGCCTGTCGCGCACCTCCGGATCCCCGGCTTCACCTGGGACGACGCCTCCTTTCCAGATCCGCCTGACGGCGTCGTCCCTGGGAGTAATGTCACAGAATCCGGACAAAATTTGACGATCGCGCAAGGTGATCCACATCATCTTTGCGATTGTGGTGTGTACGGCGTCAAGTGCGCCCGGCAAGCGCGGCATCGCCGTGCACACCGGCACTTTGGGCGGTCGTCCCCGCTACGGGATCCACTTGCCGCCCGCGACGTCGATCGTCAGCCCGGTGATCCACGAGGAGGCGCCGGAGGCCAGGAAAGCCGTCACGTTCGCGACGTCGAGCGGCGTGCCGAGCCGCCCCAGCGGATGCTCGGCCAGCATGCGGTCCTGGAACTCCTGCGGCATGCGCTCCTCCATCCGCTCCGTCATGATCGTCGAAGGGGCGACGGCGTTGACCCGGATGCCGGCCGGGCCGAGTTCGTGCGCCAGTTGCCTGGTCAGCGCGATGACTCCGGCCTTCGCCGCCGTGTAGGCCACGGAAGCGGGCGTGGGGGTGCGCGCCGCAAGGGACGCCATCGTGATGATCGAGCCGCTCCCCTGCCGTCGCATGCCGGGCAGGAAGCTCCTGACGACCAGGAACGTCGAGGTGAGGTTGGCGTGCACGGTGGCGTGCCAGTCGTCCTCACTCATCTGGTCGATGGGCCGCGGCCTGCCGGTGCCGCCGCCGGCGAAGACCGCCAGCACGTCGACGGGGCCCAGGCGGCGCTCGACCTCCTCGCGCATCGACTCGACGGCCGCGGGGTCGGTGGTGTCCGCGGCCACGCCGGTCGCCGTCCCGCCGATGGACCGCACGGCGTTCTCGATGGCGACGGGATCGCGCCCGTTCACCACGACCCGCATGCCCTGCCCGGCCAGCACACGCGCGGTCTCGCTCCCTATACCTCCAGAACCGCCGGTGACCAGCGCCACCTTTCCTTCAAGATCCGGATACATGGTGATCGTGCTCCCTCCGTCATCGGCGTTTCCCGCCGGCACCTCACCTTGCCCGGTGCGGGTGGCCGGCGGCGTCGGACACACGGGGGTTTCCCGACTGCGTCCCTCGGAGTGCGCGCCGCCGCACGCGCTACTCCCCCCGTCGTACCCGCCCGGCGGCGGCGCGGAGGAAGAAGTCGTCGCCGCCCACCTGGCCGCCCTTCAGCGCCACCTCGATCCCGTCGAACGCCGGCTCGTCCGCGGCCAGCACGCACACCGGCCCGCCGGCGGCCAAGCTGCCCGCCACGTCCAGCGACCGGGCGCCCAGCGCCGCGACGACCTGCCCCGAGGTGTCGCCGCCCGCGATCACCAGCCGCCGCACCAGCCCTGCACGCACCATGGTCGCGGCGATCCGGCCGAGCGACTTCCCGATCCCGTCCGGGTCCCTGGCCGGGCCACGTGTCGACTCGACGATGGTGTGGCGACCGTCGCGCAGGCTGGCCTCCACCTGCTCGACGAGGCCGGCAGGGCCGGACAGGTCTCCGAGCACCCGCCACCCCGCGCGCTCCGCCGTGTCGATCTGGCGGGCGGTGATCGGCGACCGGCTCCCCGACAGGACGAGCACCGGCGCGACCGCTCCCAGCGCTCCCTGCCCCTCCCCGGCCATCGCGCCCCGGCCTTCGCGAACCTCCAGCCCGTCCGCCGCCCTCGCCCCCAGGCCGCCCCGAACCTCCAGCCCGCCCGCCGCCCTCGCGCCGGCAGGTCCCTTGCCGGCGGCCGGCGCTCCGGCGCTGGTGAGGGCTGAGGCGAGGGCGTAGCTGAGGCCGCCGGAGCCGACGCAGCACAGCGGGGTACGGGTGGCGGCGTCGGCGAGCAGCAGCCGGCCGAGCGCCATGACGTGTTCGTCCGTCATCGCGTCCGCCACGAAGGCCGCGTCCCCGGCCCTCGCCCGGTACGCCTCCTCCGACGGCGACGCGGGCAGCCACCCGATCCGTCCTGCGCCCTGCCCGGCCAGGCGCGCCCGCAGGTCTGCCTCCGTAGCGGGGGTGACCGGGTGGTCGCGTGCCGGCGGGTACCGGTCGAGCCGGTGGACCTCGTCGCCCGCGCGTACGAAATGGTTGGCGAACCACGTGTAGCGGCCCAGTTCGGGCTGTGCGGCCAGCACCGGCACGGGACCCCGCGCCAGGCCTTCACGGTGCAGGGCCGCGACGACGGCCCCGATGCTCCCGTGCTCCGGGGACGAGTCGAAGGTCGAGCAGACCTTGTACTGGATGACCAGCGGCCGCAGCGCCGCCAGCGCCGTGAACGCGGGCAGCACCACGGAGGCGGGGTCGGCCGACGCCCGGGCCGTGGTGGCGATGCCGATGACGTCGTCCCGGTCGTGCAGGTACGCCGCGTCGGTGACCAGGGACCCGGTCAGCCCGAACCGCCTGAACTGCCACAACGCGTCGGTCGCGCCCGTGAAGTCGTCGGCTGCGAAGGCGATGCGCGTCACCGGTGCCTCACTTCCGCACCACCCCGCCGAAGTGTTCCAGCGCCCTGGCCAGCTCCGGCTCGTGCACCTCGGTCAGCGGCACGCCCGCCACCGCCGCCGCCCACGCCTGCCGGATGCTGGTGATCCCGGCCGCGGGCCCGTCCGGGTGGCCGAGCACGCCGCCTCCCGCCAGGACGAGCAGGTCGCTGGTGCCGGTGCGGTCCAGGGTGACCGGCGCGGTGCCGGCCCACTGCGCGGACGACAACACGGGCAGGCACGGGAAGCCGCCGAGCAGCGGTTCGCGCACCGCCGCCACCGTCCGCTGCACGTCGTCGTCGGTGACGTAGAACTTGCTGTGGAACCCGCCGCAGTGCAGGTGGTCGACCCCGGCCAGGCGGGCCAGCTTCTGGTAGGCGACGTGCGCGATGCCGATCCCCGGGTGGCGGAACAGGGCTCCGGTGCCGGTGACGTGCCCGTGGATCGGCACGCGGGAGTGCCGGCGCAACATCGCGACCGCCGGGAGGCCCACGACGTTCAGGTTGACCATGACGCAGGTGCCCCCGGCTGCCACGACGAGGTCATGATTGGCGAGCATCCGGTCGGGTTCGTCGCTGATGTTGAACGCGTACATCGGCCGCCGCCCGGTCCGCCGTTCGACCTCGTCGAGCGCGCCCGTGACCGCGCGCACCCGCTGCGGCAGCGGCGCGGGCGGGCAGTCGCCGTTCACCTCGTCGTCCTTGACGAAGTCGGCCCCGGACAGCCCGAGTTCCAGCACCAGGTCCACGTAGTCGGAAGGGCGCAGCCCGACGTTGGGCTTGACGATGGTGCCGATCAGCACCCCGCCGGGACGCCCCACCAGCCGCCGCGTGCCCTCCACCGCGAAGCGGGCGGGCAGGTACGCCTCCCCGAAGGCCGCCGGCAGGTCGAGGTCGACCAGCTTCAGCCCGGCCAGCTCGCGTAGCTCGAACAGGTTGCCGGCGACCACGGGGAGCAGGTTCGTGAGCGACGGCCCCGTATTGGCCAGCGGGAACCCGATCCGCACCAGGCCCGCCGTGAGCGGCCCGTCACCGGCCGCGCCCGGCAGGGCCTCGGCGACCGGCGCGGGGATCTCGGTCATGCCGAGCACCACCGCGCCGTGCCGGGCGCGCAGTTCGTCGGTCTCCCCCGCGACGCTGACGAACGTTCCGGTGCTCTGCTCTCCTGCGATCGCGCTCACCGCCTGCTCGAGCGGCAGGCGGGTGAGCACGTGGTACGTGGCGACGGTCAGCTCGCGCCCCGCCCCGCGCGAGGCGGCCGGCTCGGGCCCGGAAACAAGCGAGGCGGCCGGCTCGGGCCCGGCCCCCCGCGGGGCGGCCGGTACGTGCTCCGCTCCCGGCGAGGTGGTCATCGGCCCGCCCGCTCGCCCAGGATCTCCCGGGCCAGGTGTTCCATGGCGAGCGGCGGGCTGGCCAGGATCGGCGCCGTCGCCGGCACCGTGCCGGCGACGCGGGCCATCGACGCCTGGGCCAGCACGACCACGTCGACGTCCCCGCTGAGCTCGCTCAGGGCCTGCGCCACGCGCGCGTCGTGGGTGGCGGCGTCGCCGCTCATCAGCGCCTCGAACGCGCCCTCGCACACCCTGGCGGTCAGCTCGATCTCCCTGCCGGCCGCGGCGGCGCGCCGGCGTACCAGGTCGGCGGTGGGTTCGAGGGTGGTGTTCAGGGTGGCGAGCACGCCGATCCGGCGGCCGAGCGCGACGGCGCGGTCGGCCATCGGGCGGTCCACCCGCGTCACCGGCACGCCGGTCAGCGGCTCGGCGGCCTCGACGGCGGCGCCGATGGAGGAGCAGGTCACCAGGATGTGATCGGCCCCCGCGGCCTCGGCGGAGCCGACGTGACCGGCGACGCGACGCGCGGTCGGGGGTGTGAGGCGGCCCGCGGCGATGGTGTCCTTGATCAGGCTGTCGTCCACGATGTTGAACGTGCCGACGCCGGGCAGGTGCTCGGCGCACAGCTTCGCGAACACGTCGACCAGCGTCGCCGAGGTGTGGATCAGTCCCAGCCTCATGGTCTCTCCATCCGGGGGTCGGTGAGCTGTCGCTCGAGGTCGTGGCGGCGGCGCCCGCGCGGAGGTCGCGGACCTGCGGGGCGCCGGACAGGGGGTCGGCGGCGGTGGCGGTCATCTCGGGCGACTGGTCGTGCCACTCCCAGGAAACGTACTACCGAGATCGCGGATTGTTAAGAGCCTTCATCGGATGAAGTGCAAACATCATCCGATGAAGGTCTAGGAAAAGGCGCGCGCTCGGGGTACCTTGCGGAACCGTGGCAACAGATCCCCAGCCGGACGCGGCCCGGCACGTCCAGGTCGTCCAGGCACTCGGCGCCCAGATCGTCGGAGGCGCGCTGGCGCCCGGCACGTCCATCCCCATCGAGGAGGAGCTGGTCGGCGAGCTCGGCGTGGGCCGGTCCGCCGTCCGGGAGGGCGTGAAGGTGCTGGCCGGCAAGGGCCTGCTGGAGACCAGGAGGAGCGCGGGCACCATCGTGCGCCCCCGCGAGTCCTGGAACCTGCTCGACGCCGACGTCCTGAGCTGGCGGTTCGTGCCCGAGCCGCGGCCCGGCGACATCCAGGTGCTGGCCGACCTGCGGGTCGCGCTGGAGCCCGGGGCGGCGCGGGTGGCGGCCGAGCGGGCGGACGCGGCGGCCGTCCGGCGCATCGACGAGGCACTGGCCGCGCTCTACGCCACCGCCGACGACCCCGAGCCGTTCATCGAGGCCGACCTGGCCTTCCACAAGGCGGTGTTCGCCGCGGCGGGCAACGACCTGCTGCTCTACATCTACGACATGATCAGCATCGCCCTGCGGTCCGTGCGCCAGGTGCACACCCGCTCGGTCACCCACAACAAGGAGACGCTGCCCGGCCACGAGCGGGTGGCCGTGGCGATCAGGCGCCACCACCACCGCAAGGCCGAGGAAGCGATGCGCGAGGTGGTCGAGGTCGCCCGCGCCGACGCCGAGCAGCACGTCCGCCTCTGCTGAAGACCCACTGAATTGACATCCTCCCGGTCCTGAAGCTGGAAAACCGGGATTCCAGCCGTCGCCGACTGGCCTTCCTGCTTCACCGCCGGTCGCCCGCCCGAGAAAGGGAACTCTCGTTGAGGTCTTACACCAGCTCCACAGGCGTTTCACCTCTCCGCAAGCCCTGCGGCGAGGCTGCTTTTGATCGTTCGTCCGGTGGCTTGGTTATCGCCACCGTCGAACACGCTACCGAACCGTGCGGTGTCGTGCGGCGTTTCAACGCCGGTTCGCCTGGCGGCGAATCGGCTACCCCTGTCCTGCTCCGCAGGGGTCCGATTCCTCCCCCGCCTGAAGGCGGAGGTCTCCTCGGAGGCATTTGATGAGCGAACAAGTGCACGTTCACCTCGACGTCGACGGCCCCGTGGCCGTCGTCACCCTGAACAGACCCGCCAAGCTCAACGCCATCACCCCCGACATGGCCGCCGCCCTGCGCGCCGGCCTGGACCGGATCGACTCCGACCCGGCCGTACGGGTGGCCGTGCTCACCGGCGCGGGCGAGCGCTCGTTCTGCGTCGGCAGCGACATCGGCGAGCTCGACGCCTACGCGACGCCGTGGGAGTTCCGCAACCGCGGCGACTACGGCGACGCCGTACGCGCCCTGCGCAAGCCGATCATCGCGGCCGTCAACGGCTACGCCTACGGCGGCGGCCTGGAACTGGCCCTGGCCTGCGACATCCGGCTGGCCGCCGACACCGCGACGTTCGCCGCGCCCGAGATCAAGCTGGGCTGGATCGGCGGCAGCGGGCAGTCGGCGCTGCTCGCCCACGCCGTCGGCCCGGGCAACGCGGCCACCATGCTGCTCACGGGCGACCCGATCGACGCCGCCCGCGCCCTGCGGTGGGGCCTGGTCACCGAACTCCACCCGAGGGAGGAGCTGCTGCCGGCCGCGCTGGAGCTGGCCGGCCGGATCGCGGCCCGGCCGCCGATCGCCGCGCAGACGGCCAAGGCCAACCTCAGGGCGGCCTACTCGATGCCGCTGGAGCAGGCCATCCAGTACGAGCGCGACCTGCAGACCGTCTGCTTCGCCACCGCCGACGCGGCCGAGGGCATGGCCGCCTACGCCGAGCGGCGCGAGCCCGTGTTCGAGGGGCGCTGATGGGCGTTCTCGACGGTTACCGCGTGGTCGACCTGTCCATCGCGATGGCGGGGCCGCTGGCCGCCATGCGGCTGGGCGACCTGGGCGCCGACGTGGTCAAGGTGGAGCCGGTGAGCGGCGAGTGGCAGCGGCACGCCCCGGCGGGTGGGGCGACGGGCAACCGGGTGAACGCGTCGTTCCTGTCGCTCAACCGCAACAAGCGCAGCCTGGCCGTGAACCTGAAGGCGGACGAGGGCCGGGCCATCGTGCACAGGCTGGCCGCGACGGCCGACGTGTTCCTGCAGAACTACCGTCCCGGCGTGGCCGAGCGGCTCGGCATGGACCACACCACGATCAGCGGGCTCAACCCCCGCATCGTGTACGTCTCCATGTCCGGCTACGGCGAGAGCGGGCCGTACATGTCGCGGCCTGGCCAGGACCTGCTGCTGCAGGCCATGAGCGGCGCCATGCTGAGCACCGGCCGCGAGGGCGACCCGCCGGCCCCCGCGGGCACGTACGCCATCGACGCCATCACCGCCTACAGCGCCTTCGAGGGCGCGCTCGCCGCGCTGCTGCACCGCGAGCGCACCGGAGAGGGCCAGCGGGTGAGCGTCAACATGCTGGACGCGGCCGTCGCCGTGCAGATGCAGGAACTGTCGGTCTTCACGGTCGGCGGGGTGCCGCAGCGCCGCGGCAGCGAACCGCACGGCCACACCTACATCCGCGCGCCCTACGGCGTGTTCGCCACCAAGGACGGCTATCTCGCGCTCGGCATGCCCCGGCTCGACGTGCTGGCCGTCGCCCTCGACCTGCCCGAGCTCGCGGGCATGGACGGCGACGCCGACGGCCACACCAGGCGCGACGAGATCACCGCGATCGTGGCCCGCCGCCTGCCCGACCGCACGACCGCCGAGTGGCTGGAGATCTGCGCCCGCCACGACCTGTGGGCCGGCCCGGTGTACGGCTACGCCGACCTGGTGGCCGACCCGCAGGTCAGGCACAACGGCTCGTTCGTCACCTACGACCACCGCACCGAGGGCACGGTGACCACGCCCGGCTTCCCCTACGGCTTCAGCGCCACCCCTCCCGAGGTGCGCAGGGGCGCGCCGCTGGTGGGCGAGCACACCAGAGAGCTGCTCGACGAGCTCGGCTACCCGCCGGAGCGCACGGCCGAGCTGGTGGCGGAGGGCGTGCTGGCATGCGAGGACTGACCTGGGACCATCCGAGGGGGTACGCCCCGCTGGACGAGCTGACCCGGCTCGACCTGGCCGGCTCGAACCCGTACGGGGGCGTGCCCGAGCCGATCGTGTGGGACCGGCAGCCGCTCGAAGGTTTCGAGTCGGAGCCGATCGCGCGGCTCTGCGAGACGTACGACGTGCTCGTCATCGACCATCCGGGGCTGGGCGCGGCGGTGGACGCGCTGGTGCCGATGGAGGAGCTGTTCGAGCCGGACGAGCTGGCGGGCCTGCGGGCCGGCACGGCGGGGCGCTGCTTCGACAGCTACCACCTGGACGGGCGCCAGTGGGCGCTGCCGCTCGACGCGGCCACCCAGGTGGCGGCGGCCAGGCCCGGCGTGCAGGTGCCGGCGGAGTGGACGGAGATGGCGGAGTTCGCCCGGGGCACGCGGATGGCGTTGTGCCTGGGCGGGCCGCACGCGTTCCTCATGTTCTGCGCGCTCTGCTCGGGCGACTTCCTGGACGAGGAGGCCGGGGTGAGGGCGCTGGAGCTGATGGCGGAGCTGCTGGCGGCCGCGGAGCCCGAGCTGTCGCTGCGCAACCCGATCGGCGTGCTCGACGCGATGGCGGCGGGCGAGACCGACTGCTGCCCCTTGCTGTACGGCTACGCCGCCTACCCCCTGTCCTTCTCCGACGCCCCCGCCTGGCCGGGCCGGCCGCCGGGCAGCGTGCTCGGCGGCACCGGGCTGGCCGTCTCCAGGCGGCGCGCCGGCACGATCCGCGAGGCGGTCCGCGCCCACCTGCGCCGCCTGCTGTCGGAGCCGGTGCAGGCGGGGTTGTTCCCCGCCACCGGCGGGCAGCCCGCGGCCCGCGCCGCGTGGGAGACCGCCGGGGAGGGCAACGGCTTCTACCGCGACACCCGGGCCACCTTGGAGGCCGCCTGGATCAGGCCGCGCTTCCCCGGCTACATCGCCCTGCAGGAGAGGTCGTCCGCGCTGATCCGCGACGGGCTGCTCGCCCGCGTCCCGGCCCGCGACCTGCTCAAGGACCTGCACCACCACGAATGGAGGAACCCATGACCACGGCGCTCGTCACAGGCGCCGCCGGCGCGCTGGGTCGCGCGATCGTCCGCCGGCTGGCCGCCGACGGCCACCGGGTGGCGGCACTCGACGTCGACGCCAAGACGCTCGAAGGCACCCTCAACCTGGAGACCGACCTACGTGACCCGGCCGCCGTCGAGGCCGCGTTCTCCGAGACGGAGGCGCGGCTGGGGCCGGTCGGCATCCTCGTCAACAACGCGGCCGTCTACCCGGCCCGGCCCTTCCTGGAGGTGCCGCTGGCCGAGTACGACGACGTGCACGCGGTCAACCAGCGCGCCTACTGGCTGGCCGCCCAGCTCGCGGCCCGCCAGATGGGCGACAGGGGCGGCGCCGTCGTCAACATCGCCTCCATCACCATGCACGGCGGCTGGTCCGACCTGGCCGCCTACGTCGCCACCAAGGGCGCCGCCGCCTCGCTCACCAGGGCGCTGGCCCGCGAGCTCGGCCCGAAGGAGATCCGGGTCAACTGCGTCTCGCCCGGCGCGTTCCCGACGGCGGCGGAGAGGATCCATCCGGATCCGGAGGCGTACGACCGGATGGTGCTGGAGCGGCAGGCGCTCCAGCGGCGCGGCAAGCCGGAGGAGCTGGCGGCCGTGGTGTCGTTCCTGACCGGCCCGGACGCCTCCTTCGTCACGGGCCAGACCATCGAAGTCAACGGAGGGTGGGTGATGGCATGACGCCGGACCGCAGGCGGCTGGCCGAGCTGACGGGCGATCTGAGCGCGGCCGGCGGGGTCCGGCTGGTGACGCTCGGCGACGGGGCCGAGCGCGGCATCAGGACGCTGGAGTTCAGGACGGGCTCAGGGCTGGCGTTCGACGTGCTGGTGGACAGGTGCATGGACATCGGGCACGCCGAGCACGGCGGGCGCGCGTTCGGCTGGCGCTCCCCCACCGGCTTCCGCCATCCGGGGCTGCACGAGAACGGCGACGAGGACGGGCTGTCCTGGTTGCGCTCGTTCTCCGGCCTCATCGTCACGGCCGGGCTCGACCACACGCTGTTCGGCGGCGACGTGCCCGCCGGCACCTACCGCTACCCGCCCCGCACGTCGGTGCGGCACGGCCTGCACGGGCGCGCGGGCAACCTGCCCGCCCGGCTGACCGGCTACGGCGAGCGCTGGGACGGCGAGCGCTGCGTGTTGTGGGCCGAGGGTGAGGTGCGCCAGGCCGCGGTCTTCGCCGAGAACCTGCGCCTGGTGCGGCGGATCGAGGCCGACCTCGGGGGCGAGGAGATCAGGCTGGTGGACACCGTCACCAACGCGGGGTTCGAGCCGACGCCGCACATGTACCTCTACCACATCAACCTGGGCTGGCCGCTGCTCGACGAGGGCGCCAGGTTCGAGGCCGCCATCCGCGAGACGCTCTGGCAGAGCGACAGCGTGGCCGAGCAGAAGGCCGGCCACATCGTCTTCCCCGGGCCGGTGCCGGGGTTCGTGGAGCAGGTGTACGAGCACGCGCTCGTCCCCGGCGACGACGGGCTGCACCGGGTGGCGGTGGTCAACGACCGGCTCGGGATGAAGGTGTCCGTGGAGTGGCCGGCGGAGGAGTTCCCGTATTTCTTCGAGTGGCTGAACCTGCGCTCGGGCAACTACGCGGTCGGACTCGAGCCCTCCACGCATCACGTCGCCGGCGACGCCGCGGCGAGGGAGGACGGCAGCATGATCTGGCTCGGCCCGCAGGAGTCGCGGGCTTACCACACCACGTTCCGTGTCGAGGTGGCATGAGGTGACGGCGTCGGCCGCCGGCCGGGGCCGGCTAGCCGTCCAGCCGGTACGCGCGCCGCGCCGCCCCGGCGAAGACGTCGGCGCGCTCGCTGTCCGACAGGCCCGCGCAGAGCTCGTCCGCGGCCTCGGCGACCCGCTCGTAGCCGGCCGCGAGCAGGCACACCGGCCAGTCGGAGCCGAACATCACCCGCTCGGGGCCGAACGCCTCCAGGACGATCTCGGCGTACGGCCGAAGGTCGGCCACCCGCCAGGATGTCCAGCCGGCCTCGGTGACCATCCCGGACAGCTTGCAGGAGACGTTGGGGTGGCGGGCCAGTTCCTGGATCCGGCTGCGCCACGGCTCCAGCTCGCCCGAGGCGATCGGCGGCTTGGACAGGTGGTCGAGCACGAACGTCAGCTCCGGCAGGGCGGCCACGGTGTCGATGGCGGCGGGCAGCTGGTGCGGGAGCGTGAGCAGGTCGTAGGCCAGCCCGGCGGCGGCCACGGCGGCGAGCCCGCGGCGCACGTCGGCGCGGGTGAGCCAGCCGGGGTCGGGCTCGGACTGCACGCCGTGCCTGACGGCGACCAGCCCGTGGGGCAGCCCGGCGAGGGTGTCCGCGGCGTCATGCGCGGTCAGGTCGATCCAGCCGACGACACCCGCGACGAGCTCGGACCCGGCGGCCAGGGCCAGGAACTCGCGGGTCTCGTCGAGGTCGGGCAGCACCTGCACCAGCACGCTGCGGCTCACTCCGGCCGCGGCGGCGGGGCCGGCGAGGTCGTCGAGGGTGAACGTGCGGCGCACGGGGGCCATGGGCTCCGGGTCGAGCCAGGCGTGGGGGCGGACGGACAGATCCCAGACGTGGTGGTGGGCGTCGATGCGGGTCATCACGGCTTCCGGCTCGGTCGGGAGCGGGCGGCGGCCGCCCTCTCCAGCAGGAGATCGTTTCCGGACCGGAACCTAACATACATCCGATGTCGAAGCCAGGACTGAGGGAGGTATGGACATCAAGGCCCTCTTCGCGTAGACATACATCCTATGTTCGCGGTGAACGTCCGCTGAACAACTCGCCTTCGACGTCCCCGCGGTCCGAGAGACACCCGGACCCCCTGACGGCGCGATCGCCCTCATCGCTCTCACGACATCCCGCCCCGGCGGCGGCATGCGTTCTGGAAGAGGAGTAACGGTGACCAACGACGGCTACACACGACGAGGCGTGCTCGCGACGGGCTTAGGCGCCGCGGCCGGATCCGTGCTCGTGACCGGGGTGAGCGCCGGTCCGGCGCAGGCCGGGACGCGGCACGGCCCGGAGGGCAACCCGCTCACCCTCTGGTACACCCGCCCGGCCGAGGAGTGGCTCGAAGCGCTGCCCGTCGGCTGCGGGCGGATCGGCGCCATGGTGTTCGGCGGCGTGGCCACCGAACGGTTCCAGCTGAACGAGGACAGCATCTGGGCCGGCGGGCCGCACACCTACGACAACCCCGAGGCGCTGGCCGCCCTCCCGCAGATCCGGCAGTGGGTCTGGGAGGACAAGTGGCAGAAGGCGCAGAACCTGGCCGACGAGAAGTTCCTCGGCGTCCCGAGCGAGCAGGCGCCGTACCAGGTGCTCGGCGACCTCACCCTGACCTTCCCCGGCTCGGCCGGCTTCACCGGCTACCGGCGCGAGCTCGACCTGACCCGCGCCGTCACCACCGTGACCTACGTCCGCGACGGCGTCCGCCACACCCGCGAGGTCTTCGCCAGCAACCCCGGCCAGGTCATCGTCGTGCGGCACACCGCCGACAAGCCCGGCTCGGTGACGTTCCAGGCGGCCTTCTCCAGCCCGCAGACCACCACGACGGCCGCCGCGGGACGCGACACCATCGCCCTCGACGGCGTCAGCGGCGACACCCAGGGGCTCAGGGGCGAGGTGCGCTTCCGCGCCCTGGCCAGGGCCGAGGCGAAGGGCGGGACGGTCGGCACCGACGGCGGCACGCTCACCGTGACCGGCGCCGACGAGGTGACGTTGCTCATCTCCATGGGCTCCGGCTACCGCAGCTTCAAGGACGTCGGCGGCGACCCCGACGAGGTGGCCGAGCGGCATCTGAAGCGGGCCGCCGGGCAGCCGTACGAGGTGCTGCGGCGCAAGCACGTCCACGACTACCAGAAGCTGTTCGGGCGGGTCGAGATCGACCTCGGCACGTCGGAGGCGGTCGCGCTGCCGACCGGCGAGCGCATCGCCCGCCGCCAGCTCGACACCGACCCGCAGCTGGCCGCCCTCTACTTCCAGTACGGCCGCTACCTGCTGATCTCCTGCTCCCGGGCGCCGGGCCACGCGGCCAACCTGCAGGGCATCTGGAACGACTCCCTCACGCCGGCGTGGGAGTCGAAGTACACCATCAACATCAACTGCGAGATGAACTACTGGCCGGCCGGGCCCGGCAACCTCATCGAGTGCATGGACCCGCTGTTCGACCTGATCAGGGACCTGGCGGAGACCGGCGCGCGCACCGCCAGGACGCAGTACGGCGCGAAGGGCTGGGTCGCCCACCACAACACCGACGGCTGGCGCGGCACGGCGCCCGTGGACTTCGCCTTCTACGGCGTGTGGCCGACCGGCGGGGCGTGGCTGTGCCTGACGCTGTGGGAGCACTACCTCTACACCGGCGACGAGCGGCGGCTGCGCGAGCACTTCCCGCTCATCAAGGGCTCGGTGGAGTTCTTCCTCGACACCCTGCAGACCGACCCCAGGACCGGCTACCTGGTGACCAACCCCTCCCACTCGCCGGAGGTGGGCCACCACGAGGACGGCGGCGAGAACGTCAGCATCTGCGCCGGGCCCACCATGGACATGCAGATCCTGCGGGACCTGTTCGGCGCGTTCGCGGAGGCCTCGGAGGTCCTCGGGGTCGAGGAGGAGCTCCGCGCCAAGGCCGGCGAGGCCCGCGAGCGGCTCGTGCCCAACCAGGTGGGGCATCTCGGGCAGATCCAGGAGTGGCAGGAGGACTACCGCGGCGACGCCGCCCTGTCACGTAGCCGGCACATCTCCCACCTGTGGGGGCTGTTCCCCGGCCACCAGATCGACCCGCGCCTCTCCCCTGACCTGGCCCAGGCGGCCCGCCGGACGCTGGAGCTGCGCGGCGAGGCGGGTGCGGGATGGTCACTCGCCTGGAAGATCAACTTCTGGGCACGGCTGCTGGACGCCGCCGAGGCGTACAAGCGGCTGGGCAACCTGCTCGTGCCCGCGCGCACCGCGCCCAACATGTTCGACCTGCACCCGCCGTTCCAGATCGACGGGAACTTCGGCGGGGTCTCCGGGATCACGGAGATGCTGCTGCAGAGCCACGGCGACCAGGTGCACCTGCTGCCCGCCCTGCCCGCCGCATGGCCCGCCGGGTCGTACCGGGGGTTGCGGGCGCGCGGCGGGTTCGAGGTGGACCTCACGTGGGACGGCGGCGCCCTGCGGAGCGGCCGGATCCGCTCGGACCTCGGACGCAGGCTCACCCTCCGCACCGCCCGCCCGGTCACCGTCACGGAACGAGGCCGCCCGGTCAAGGTCGACCGGCCCGAACCCGGGGTCCTCGTCTTCGACACCCGCAAGGGCACGACGTACGAGCTCACCCCGGCCTGACGCCCTCCGGGCCCGGCGGGGCGGCGCCGGGCCGGGAGCGGGGACGGGTGCGGGAGGCCTCGCCGCGGGCGTGGGCGGCGAAGAGGCGGGCCGCCTCGTCCGGGTCGCCGGACGACAGGGCCGCCACCAGGTCGTCATGGTGACCGGCCATCGCCATCCAGTCGCCTTCGTACAGGGGGTTGCCCACCACGTGCAGGCTCCACAGGTTCGACTCGATGGTCCGCCACAACCGCAGCAGGAAGGAGTTGCCGCACGCGGCGCACACCCGCCGGTGGAAGGCGAGGTCCGCGTCTCTGAACGCTCCGATGTCGCCGTCGCCCGCCGCCCGCCGCATGGCCAGCACATCCCCCGCGAGCTGCTGCAACGTCTCGGGCTGGATGCGGACGGCGGCGCCGCGTGCGGCATACTCCTCCAGCAGCACCCTGATGTCACGCACCTCCCGGGCCTGCTCGTCGGAGATCTCCGCGACGTAGCTGCCCCGGTTGGGATAGGAGATGACCAGTCCTTCGTGCGCCAATCGCTTGATAGCCTCTCTCGCCGGGGCCTGGCTGGTGCCGACCCGGCGGGCGATCTCGGCCTCCACCAGCCGCTGCCCGGCCACGAGCTCTCCCGAGACGATCCAGCCGCGCAGCAGCGCGTAGACCCGGTCGGACAGCAGCTCCCTGGGCAGCACCTGGCTGGCGGGCGGCGCGATCTGCTGCTCCTGCCAGATGCGCGCGACCGTCGACTGCGACAGCCCGAGCTGCCTGGCCATCGAGCGGGTGGAGGGCACGGCGGAGCCATGGGCGGCGGCGATCACGCGTTCGGCCTCCTGCCGCTCGGTGCTGCGCGGCCGCCCGGGTCTCGGGGCGTCGGCCAGGCCGTCGAGGCCGCGCTCCACGAAGCGGGCGCGCCACTTCGCGACGGTCGCCGAGCTGACGGCGAGCCGGGACGCGATCTCCTTGCGCGACAGCCCGTCGGCGCACGCCAGCACGATGCGGCTGCGCAGGCCAAGCCCGCCGCCGGGCTCCTCCGCCCATGCCTCGAGCGTGGCGCGCTCCTCGGCGCCCATTACCAGCCGTTTGTCGTCAACGCGTCCAGTCACGCCCCAACTCTAACGTATTTATGACTCAGACGACCGCTGGAAACGTATTTGTAGCAGAGCATAACCCCTTGACCGACCCCGGTTACCAACGTATTAAATAATCGCTAATCGAGTATCGACCCATTAAAAAGGCGTCGCAGATCTCGCCCCCTTGGAGGTGCGATGCGGTCCCCCCGTTCATCCCTCGTCCTGTCAGGCATCGGATGCCTGCTCCTGCTCACCGGCTGCGGCGGGGGCGGCTTCGCCGGCGACTCCCAAGCACAGCAGAGCGAGGGCCGCCAGGTCACCGTCAGGATGCTGGTCAACATCAGCCCGAACCTCACGCAGGCGTACTGGGACGGCCTGGTCAAGCCGTTCGAGCAGGCGAACCCCGGCATCGACGTGAAGATCGAGGCGCCTACCGGCAAGGGCGTGGCCGACACGCTGCCGCAGCAGCTCGCCGCCGGCAACGCCCCCGACGTGGTCGAGACGCTGATGGCGGACGAGACGCTGGCCAAGCAGATGCTCGACCTGAGCGACCAGCCGTGGGCGAAGGACACGCCGCTGGTCGAGCAGGCCAAGCTGGGCGGCAGGATCTACACCGTCGGCGTCGGCGTGCAGGCCCAGTCGCTGGTCTTCTACAACAAGGCCGCCTTCGGCAAGGCCGGGATCGACAAGCCGCCGACCACGTGGGACGAGCTCGACGCGGCCATGGGCAAGCTCAAGGCGGCCGGCTACCTGCCGCTGCAGACCGGCGGCGACTTCCTGACCGGCCTGCAACTGCTCCAGCTCTCCAACCCCTCCCGCGCCCAGAACCACCCCACCTGGCAGCAGGACGTCAGCGCAGGCAAGATCAAGGCCGGCGAGTCGCTGCTGCCGTACCTGGAGCGCTACCACGGCTGGATCGGCAAGGGGTACGTCGACAAGAACGCCCTGGGCATGAAGTACGCCGACGCCGAAACCGCGTTCCTGTCCGGCAAGTCGGCCATGTACGTCATGGGCAGCTGGTTCACCGCCGCCGAGGCCAAGGCCGAGAAGGACTTCGAGGTCGGCGTCTTCCCGGCCCCGGTCGACAAGGGCCAGCAGTATCCCGGCCCGCAGGGCGCGACGCTCGCGGCACCCTACATGATCCTCAAGTCGAGCCCGCAGAAGGACGCGGCGCTCAAGCTGGTCCAGTGGCTCGTCACCGACCCGGCCGCGGTCAAGAGCCAGCTCAAGCAGGACGGCAACTTCCGCACCGGCGTCGAGCGCGCGTTCACCCCGCTCGAGAAGCAGGTGCAGGAGATCCTCGACCAGGCGCCGGCCGGCGTCCCGCAGGGCGAGGGCTACGGCGACGCCACCCTCCCCAAGGGCTTCAACTCCGCGTGGAACACCGAGGTCCAGGGCCTGTACGTGGGCAAGTCGCCCAAGGAGGTCGCCGAGGGCGTGGACCGCTGGCTGGCCGGACGATCATGACCCTCACCCGAGAAGCACCCGTCGCCACGGTGCGGGAGGCCCCACGGAAGCCCAGGCGGCACGACGGCCTGACGACCGCGCTGATGGCCGGCCCGGCCACCGTCCTCTACGTGGTGATGCTGGTCATCCCGGTCGGCCTGGCCTTCTACCTGAGCCTGACCGACTGGGACGGCTTCAGCGCCGACCCCGCCTTCGTCGGCGCCGCCAACTACGCGAGCCTGCTCGACGACCCCGAGCTGCGCCGCGCGGCCCTGGTCACCCTGCTGGTCGCGGCGGCGGGCACGGCCGGGCTCAACCTGCTCGGCCTCGGCTTCGCCCTCCTGGTTAACGGTGCCTCCCGGGCCAACACGTTCTTCCGCATCGTGCTGTTCTACCCGCACGTGCTCAGCGCCCTCGTGGTCGGCTTCCTCTGGTCGGCCATCCTCGGCACCACCGGCGCGGTCAACAACCTGGTGACCACGTGGGGCGGTGAGGTGCTGCCGTTCCTGTCCGACCCGGCCTGGGCCACCGTCACCATGATCGCGGTGCTGGTGTGGGCCGGGTTCGGTGTCAACGTGGTGCTCTACCTGGCCGGGCTCCAGGCGGTGCCGCACTCGCTGATCGAGGCCGCGAAGATCGACGGGGCGACCCGCCGGCAGGTGTTCAGGAACGTGACACTGCCCGCGCTGGGCCCGTCGGTGACGATCAACATCGTGCTGTCGCTGGTGACGCTGCTCAAGACGTACGACCTGGTGGTGTCGCTGACGGCGGGCGGCCCGGCCGGGCAGACCCAGACCGTCGCCTACCTCATCCTGTGGAACTCCTTCCACGACGCCCGCCTCGGCTTCGGCTCCGCCCAATCGGTGATCCTCATGCTGGTCACCGCGGCGCTCGCGTTCGTGGTGACCAGGCTGCGCCGGCGCGGCGAGATGGCGGTGCACCAGTGAGAAAGACCTTCCTCTGGGCGACCGTCGCCTTCATGCTGATCCCGCTCTACGTGCTGACCGTCAACGCGTTCAAGGGACAGCAGGAGATCCTCGGCAACCCGTTCGGCCTCGACGGCCTCACGCTGGAACCGCTCGGCAGGGCGCTGACGAACCCGCAGTTCGACGTGGTCAAGGGGTACGCGGTCACGCTGCTGTTCGTGGTGGCCGTCAACGTGCTGTCGGTGCTGCTGGCCGCGCCCGCCGCGTACACCATCGCGCGCAGCCCCAAGCGGCGCTTCCGGGTGCTCATGCTGTTCTTCCTGGCCGGGACGTTCATCCCGGGCCAGGTGCTGGTCATCCCGGTCGTGTACGTGCTCAAGACCCTCGGCCTCATGGGCACGATCCGCGGGTTCGTGTTGTTCGAGACCACGCTCACGCTGCCGTTCTCGATCTTCCTGTACGCCGGCTACATCGCCACCATCCCCGCCGTGCTCGACCAGGCGGCGGCCGTCGACGGGGCGGGCCGGCTGCGCACGTTCTGGCAGATCGTCTTCCCGCTGATGCGGCCCGCGGTCGCCACGATGGTCATCCTCAACACGTTCTCGGTGTGGAACGACTTCGTGAACCCGCAGATCATCCTGGGCCCCGGCAGCGGCCTCTACACGGTGACCACGGGCGTCTACGCCGCCGTCAGCCAGTACTCCACCGACTACACGGTGGTCTTCCCGACGCTGCTGCTGGCCATCGCCCCGCTCCTCGTCTTCTTCGTCCTCATGCAACGGCACATCATCAGCGGCCTCACCGCCGGGGCCACGAAAGGTTGAAGATGCGCGCAGTACCCCCCGAACCGGCGAACGATCCCTCCGCACACCCGGGACCCGCGAGCGATCCCTCTGCACACCCGGGACCCGCGAGCGATCCCTCTGCACACCCGGGACCCGCGAGCGATCCCTCTGCACACCCGGGACCCGCAAGCGATCCCTCTGTCACGGCGACCGTCCCGCTCGGCACGCCGCCCGCGTGGGCGGTGCTGGAGCGCCGCCTGTTCGACACGCTCGACGAGGCCTGGCGGGCCTTCGCCGCCCGCTACTGCGGCCCCGACGGTCGGCTCATCTACCACGGGCCGGCCGCCGACCGGGACGGCGCCGACGACTTCTACGAGGCGTTCTTCAACTGGCCGACGCTCTACCAGCTGGGCGGCGCGGACGACCTGCTGGACGCCGCCAAGCACCACTGGGAGGGCGTCACCACGCAGCTCACGGAGCTCGGCTACCTGGTGGACGAGTTCGAGCGCGGCTATGACTGGTTCCACCAGGGCGAGTCGCTGCTGCTGTTCTACGGCATCTGCGCGGCGGACCCGCGCGACGAACGTTTCCGGGCGCGGGCGCGCCGCTTCGCCGACCTCTACCTGCCCGGCTCGGCCAACTACGACGCCGAGCGCGACATCGTCCGCGCCCCGCACAACGGCGCCGGCGGCCCCCGCTACGGCCTGCAGTGGGAGTGGGCCTCGTACCACACCGACCTGGTCAGCATGCGGCCGTTCGGCCTGCCGCTGCGCGACCTGCCGGGCATCACGCGGTGGGAGGACCTGGCCGACCCGAGCAGCGCCGCCCGCATGGGCGCGGCGATGAGCGAGCGCATCGGCCGCGGCGACGTGGCCGTCAACCTGGCAGCGACCAGCCTGGCCGTCAACGCCTGGCTGTACGACGGTGACGAGCGATACCGCGACTGGGCGCTGCGTTACATCGGCGCCTGGCAGCGCAGGGCGGAGGCCAACGGCGGGATCCTGCCCGACAACGTCGGCCCGTCCGGCGTCGTCGGCGAGCTGCACGGCGGCCGCTGGTACGGCGGCAACTACGGCTGGCAGTGGCCGCACGGCATCTACAGCGTGGGCGCCGCCGCCGCGATCGCCGCGGTCAACGCCCACCTGCTGACCGGCGACGACGCCGCGCTCGCCATCGGCCGCGACCCTCTGGAGGCCGTGTACGGCCACGCCGTCCAGGCGAGCGTGACCGAGACGGACATGAGCATCAGCGACCGCTGGCTGGCCGAGCTCGGCGACGAGGCGGGCAAGCCCACCATGCTGGTGCCCAACCGGCACGACGACGAGGGCTGGTTCGACTTCCAGCCGCCGCAGCTGGGCCTGCCGGTCTGGCTCTGGCACGCGAGCCAGTCCGGCGGCGACGCCGACCGGCTCGACCGGCTGCGGGCCGGCTCCGGCTACGACTGGACGACCGTGCGCCCGTTCCGCAACAAGGAGGAGGCCGGGCACGAGGCGCCCTGGCTGGAGTTCCTGCGCGGCGCCAACCCCGGCTTCCCCGAGGCCATGCTGTCGGCGGCGCTCGGCCAGGTGCAGCGGCGCATGGCGCTCATCGACGCCGACACCGCGGACCTGTCCACCATCCACGTGCACCACTGGCAGCGGCTCAACCCGGTCGTCACGGAGGCTCTGCTGCAGCTGGCCACCGGCACCCCGCAGGTGCTCTACAACGGCGGGCTGCTGCCCGCCCGGCTCGCCTACTTCGACGCCGATCGCCGCCGTCCCGGCCTGCCCCCGGACGTGGCCGCGCTGGTCGACTCGGTACGCCCCGGCGCCACCGGCGTCGAGCTGGTCAACCTCAGCGTCGCCCGCACCCGCAGGGTCGTGGTGCAGGCGGGCGCGTTCGGCGAGCACCGTATCGACCGCGCGGTGGTCACCGCATCCGTGGACGGGTCCGGCGACGGCTACCCGGGTGACCCGCGCGCCTACACCCCTCCCCCGATCACCCAGGCCGGTCAGGAGGTGACGGTGGACGGTCCGCGCCTGCTCGTGGAGCTGCCGCCCGGCCGCCGCATCCGGCTCGACCTGCACACGACCGCGCGCGCCCGCACGCCGTCGCACCAGCACTACTGAGGAGTTTCATGGACGACGCCATCTGGGATCTGCCTGTTCGCGGGGAACTACCCGCCGAACCCGATCCCGCCCTGGTGGAGGGGCTGTCCCGGATCAGCGCGGCCACCGCCTGCGCCAAGCTGCACGCGCAGGGCATCCGGCGCACCTTCATCGAGGGACCGCGTCCCATCGCCCAAGGACAGAAGATCGCCGGCCGGGTGCGCACGCTGCAGTTCATGCCGCAGCGCGAGGACGTCGCCTCCGGGCTCGGCCAGGAGTACGTCGAGCGGCACACCGCCCTGTGGGCCGTCCTGGAGGAGATCCAGCCCGGTGACGTGCTGGTCGTGCAGGCGTACGGCAGCGCCTACACCGGGTGCTTCGGCGACATGCTGGTCCGCTACTTCAAGCGCAAGGGCGGCGCGGGCATCGTCGTCGACGGCCGGATCAGGGACCTGCCCAGGGTGGGCGGTCTCGGCCTGCCGATCTGGTCGACGGGCGCCACCCCCCACTACGCCTCGCAGGCGGAGCTGTTCCCGTGGGCGTACGACGTGCCGGTGGCCGTCGGCGGGACGCTCGCGCTGCCCGGCGACCTGTGCGTGGCCGACGACGACGGCGCGGTGATCGTGCCGCGCCGCCGCGCCCAGCAGGTGCTGGAGGCGGCCGCCGACCACGAGCAGTGGGAGCTCTACAGCCGCGCCCGCATCGAGGAAGGCGGGGCGCTTTCCGACTACTACCCCCTCACCCCCGAAACCCGCGCCGAGTACGAGCGGTGGCGGAACGTCAAGGAGAGCCAGTGATGTTCAGGTCTGTCGGAGCGATCGTCTTACTCATCGGCAGCGTAACCGCCCCCACCCCCAGCCCATCGGCGGCCGGGAAACCCACCTGTGACTACTACGTCTCCCCCTCGGGCGGCGACCGGGGCGACGGCAGTGACAAACGTCCGTGGAAGTCGATCGAGCAGGCCCGCGACGCCCTGCGGGCCGACAAGAGGCCCCAGAAGTGCGACATCGTGGTCAACGTGAAGGCCGGTGACTACGTCGTCGGCAAGACCATCGAGTTCACCGAGGCCGACTCGGGCGAGAACGGCCACACGATCACCTACCGCAGCGCGGACGGGCCGGGCAAGGCCCGCCTGCTCGGCGCCCAGCCGCTCACCGGCTGGCAGAAGTACAAGGACAACATCTACAAGACGAAGATCGACCGTAACTTCTACACGCTGTTCGAGGACGGCAAGCGCGCCACCACCGCCCGCCACCCGAACAGGACGAGCGACGACCTGTGGTCCCCCTACCTGTTCTCCATCCTCGGCGAGCCGGAGAAGGAGGCGGTGCGCCAGTGGCTGTACTTCAAGCCGGAGGACGTGCCGCAGGAGTGGGACGCCGACTTCGACCAGAACGCCCAGATCGTGGTCTGGTCGGGCGGCTCGTGGAGCTGGTTCACCGACACCGTGCCGCTGGGCGGCGCCGACTTCCGCAAGAACTTCTTCACGCTCAACCACTGGGCCCGCTACTCGTTCGTCAACAGCCGCAGCGGCTCGCGTTACTTCCTGCAGAACACGCTGCGCTTCCTCGACCAGCCGGGTGAGTACTACTTCGACTTCGCCAAGGGCGAGGTCTACTACTGGCCGCGCGGCTCGATCGACAAGGTCATGGCGCCGACGGTGAAGACGATCCTGCAGATCGCGGGCAGCACCCCCGAGCAGCGGGTGCAGGATCTCGCCTTCGACGGGCTGGCGCTGCAGTACAGCGACTTCGTGGACTGGTACCGCGCGGGCTGGATCAGCGAGGGAGACTCGGGCTACGTGCACGAGTATCCGGTCTACGACCGGCAGATCGAGATGCCGCGCAACCGGTTCGGCATGATCACGGTGACGAACTCGCGGGACATCGACCTGACCGGGCTGCGCCTGTCGGACAGCGGCTTCATGGGCGTCTACCTGCTGTTCGCCAACGAGCGGGTCAGGGTGTCGGACAGCCTGCTGGAGAACATCGGCGCCGACGGAATCAAGGTCGAGGGCGGCTACCCCGGCGAGGGTGACATCTCGGGGCACCACACGATCACGAACAACTACATCCACCACGTCGGCGAGCTGGTCCCCGGCGACGCGGCCGGCATCGAGCTGCTCAGCACGGGCAACAACGAGATCAGCCACATCAACGTCCGGCACAGCGCCCGCTACGGCATCAGCCTCGAGGTGCGGCCCGAGGTCAAGGACGAGGACAACTACGCCCGCAACAACCGCTTCTCCTACATCCGCATCGACGAGGCGGGGCTCGACAGCGGCGACATGGGCGCCTTCTACACCTACGGCGTCAGCAACACCGAACCGCACGAGATCGACAACCACGTCTCGCAGATGGTGATCGGCGACGTCATCAACGACCCGGCCGGCGCGATGCCGGACAGCGGCACCCGCGGCGTGCACATGGACGCCGGCGGCTGCGGCTTCTCCTTCGCCAACATCGAGGTCGGCGAGGTCAGCGACGACAAGTACCAGAGCTACCAGTGCAACGAGGTCACCAACGCCAACTGGGCGGACGGCTTCGACGCCTCGAAGATGGAGTACGACAAGATCGGCGTGACCGGCGCGTTCCCGTACCCGCTGCCGGAAGCGAAGGTGAAGCAGTGAAGGTCGCGGGCGCGGCGGTGGTCGTCCTGGCGGCGCTGGTCGTCGCCCCGGCCGCCGGCGCCCAGGCCCCGTGCAAGCCGACCGAGTTCTACGTCGCGCCCGATGGCGCGGACCGCGGGGCGGGCAACGCGCAGCGCCCGTGGAAGACGATCGAACACGCCCGCGACCAGGTCAGGGCCAAGAAGAAGCACCAGAAGTGCGACATCGTGGTCAACGTCAAGGCCGGTGACTACGTCGTCGAAGAGACCATCGAGTTCACCGAGGCCGACTCGGGAGAGAACGGCCACAGGATCATCTACCGCAGCGTGGACGGGCCGGGCAAGGCCCGCCTGCTCGGCGCCGAGCCGCTCACCGGCTGGGAGAAGCACAAGGGCGACATCTACAAGACCAAGGTCGACCGTGACTTCCACACGCTGTTCGAGGACGGCAAGCGCGCCACCACCGCCCGATTCCCCAACCGCAGGTCCGACGACGTGTGGGCGCCGTACCTCACCTCTGTGCTCAAGGAGCCGGAGAAGGAGGCGGTGCACCAGTGGCTCTACTCCAAGCCGGGCGAGTGGGACAAGAGCTGGAACCTCGACAACGCGCAGGTGACGGTCTGGTCGGGCGGCAGCTGGAGCTGGTTCACCGACACCGTCCCCATCCAGAACCCGTCGTGGGACGACAACCAGATCACCCTGGAACACTGGACGCGCTACGCCATGGTCAACAGCCGCGGCGGCTCGCGTTACTTCCTGCAGAACTCGCTGGACTTCCTCGACCAGCCCGGCGAGTACTTCTTCGACTTCGACAAGGGCGAGGTCTACTACTGGCCGCGCGGCTCGATCGACAAGGTCGTGGCGCCCACGGTGCAGACGATCGTCTCGCTGGCAGGCAGCACCCCGGACAAGCGGGTGCAGAACCTCACCTTCGACGGGCTGGCCCTGCAGTACAGCGACTTCGTCGGCTGGTACCGCAACGGCTGGATCAGCGCGGGCGACGCCGGAGTGCCGCACAAGTACCCCGAGTACGACCGGCAGATCGAGATGCCGCGCAACCGGTTCGGCGCGGTCACCCTCACCAACACCCGCCACATCGACCTGACCCGGCTGCGCATCGCCGACACCGGCTTCACGGCGGTCTACCTGCTGTTCGCCAACGACCACATCCGGATCTCCGACAGCCTGCTGGAGAACATCGGCGCCGACGGCATCAAGGTCGAGGGGCCGTACCCGGGTGAGGGCGACGTGGCCGGTCACAACGTCTTCACCAACAACTACATCCACCACGTCGGCGAGCTCGTGCCCGGCGACGCGGCCGGCGTCGAGCTCATGAACACCGGCGGCAACGAGGTCAGCCACACGGTCGTCCGGCACAGCGCCCGTTACGGCGTCAGCCTGGAGGTCCGCCCCGAGGTCAAGGACGGCGACGGCTACGCGCACGGCAACGTGTTCACGTACCTCCGCATCGAGGAGGCGGGCCTGGACAGCGGTGACATGGGCGCCTTCTACACCTACGGCGTCAGCAACAGCGACCCGCACCCGATCACCAACCACGTCTCCCAGGTCGTGATCGGCGACGTCATCCCCGACGCGTCGATGCCCGACAGCGGGACGCGAGGGGTGCACATGGACGCCGGCGGCTGCGGCTTCTCCTTCGCCAACATCGAGGTCGGCAAGGTGACCGACGACAAGTACCAGAGCTACCAGTGCAACGAGGTCACCAACGCCAACTGGGCGGACGGCTTCGACGCCTCGAAGATGGAGTACGACAAGATCGGCGTGACCGACGCCTTCCCGTACCCCGTCCCGAGTTAGACGGCGCCCGCGGGCGGCGGCCCATCCGCCGCCCGCGGGCGCATCCACCCGCCCTCGGGCGTCCGGGGGCACGGCCCGCTGGAGCACCCCCCATGAACGACCTGACACGCCGAGGCTTCCTCTTACTCGGCACCGCCGCGACCGCGCTCGCCCTCACCGATTCGCCCGCCTTCGCCACCCGCAGTCCGGGAAAGGCATGGTTAGCCCGGCCCGGCCGGTCCGTCCGGCCCATGGTGCGCTGGTGGTGGCCCGACGCCCACGTGGATCCCGCCGAGATCAGGCGGGAGATCGACCAGCTCGCCGCCGCCGGGTTCGGCGGCGCCGAGATCGCGGCGGTGCACCACAGCATCCGCGACAAGTCCGTGCTCGACCCGGCCGGCCACGGCTGGGGCACCCCCGCGTGGAACGCCGCCGTCGAGGCCGCGCTCGACCAGGCGGCCAGGCGCGGCATCCGCGTCGACCTGACCATCGGCCCGTCCTGGCCGGCCGCGGTGCCGTCCATCACCCCGGACAGCCCGGCCGCGGTCAAGGAACTCGCCCACGGCTCGGTCACCGTCGCCGCGGGCGCCACGTACGCGGGCGACGCCCCGCCCCCGGCCGTGCCGCCCGCCGAGGGCGTCACCGAGCGGAAACTGCTGCTCGTCCAGGCGGCCAGGATCGAGCCCGCCCACTCCACCGGCGACGAGACCGGCCTCGACCCCGCCTCCGTGCGGGAGGTGCCCGTCACCGGCGAGAGCGTCACCTGGACCGCGCCCGCCGACGGCGAGTGGGTGCTGATCTCCTACTGGGAGCGCGGCTCCGGCCAGCGTCCCGAGTCCGGCCCGCACACCGCGCCCGAGGCGTACGTGGTCGACCACTTCAGCGCGGCGGGCACCCGGGCGGTCATCGACCACTGGGAGTCGGAGCTGCTCACGCCCGCCGTGCGCCGGCTGCTGAGGAAGGCGGGCGGCGCGCTGTTCGAGGACTCCATCGAGATCGAGACCGACGCGCTGCCGTGGACGCCGGGGCTGCTGGAGGAGTTCGGGCGGCGGCGGGGCCACCCGCTCGCGCCCCTGCTGCCGGTGGTGCTGCTGGCGGAGGAGGACCCGGTCTTCGCGTACGAGGCCGCCATGACCAGGCACGCCCGCAAGGACTACTGGGACACGATCTCCGAGCTGTTCAACGAGCACCACTTCGCCGGGCTGCGCGACTGGGCCCACTCGCTCGGGCTGAAGTCGCGCGCGCAGCCGTACGGGCTGCGGACCGACGCCATCGCGGCGGCGGCCGTGCTGGACATCCCCGAGGGCGAATCGCTCGGGTTCAAGAACCTCGACGACTACCGCTGCCTGGCCGGCGGCCGGGACCTGGCGGGGCACGAGGTGCTGTCCAGCGAGGCGGGCGCGTACGCGGGCGGCGCCTACACCACGACGTGGACCAAGCTGCTCACCACCATGGGGGGCGCGTACGCGGCGGGGCTCAACCAGACGGTGCTGCACGGGTTCTCCTACGCGAGCGCGCCGGGGGCGGCCTGGCCGGGGTTCGCCGCGTTCACGCCGTACGACGGGACGGCCGGCTATTCCGAGTCGTGGGGGCCGCGCCAGCCCACCTGGCAACACATATCCGATATTTCAGGATATTTCGCCCGCGTCCACCAGGTCCTGCGGGAGGGCGTCCCCCGCGCCGACGTCGCCGTCCTGCGGCAGACCGGCTACACCAAGACCGGCATCGGCGCCTCCTGGTTCACCCGGGACGGCATCCCCACGGGCTGGACCCACCAGTTCGTCAGCGGCCCCCTGCTCGACCTGCCCGCCGCCCGCGTCTCCGGCGGCCGGCTCGCGCCGTCGGGCCCCGCCTACAAGGCGCTGTTCGTGGAGGGCGACAAGTTCTACGCGGGCGAGCCCACGATGACGGTGCCGGTGGCCGGGCGGCTGCTGGAGTACGCGCGGGCCGGGCTGCCCATCGTGCTGCTCGGCGCGTGGGAGTCGGCCTCGGTGCCGGGCCTGCCCGGGGACGGCGAGAACGAGCGGCTCCGCGAAATCGCCGCCGCGCTGCTGGCCGAGCCCACGGTGCGGCTGGTCGCCGACCAGGCGGACGTCCCCGGCGCGCTCGCCGACCTCGGCGTGCGGCCCGACGCGCGGTTCGACGTGCGGCCCGACATGCGGCCCGACGCGGGGCCCGACATGCGGCCCGACATGCGGCCCGACGCGGGGCCCGACGCGGAGCCCGACATGCGGCCCGCCACCCCGAGCACGCTGCTCACCCTGCGACGGGTGGCCGGGAAGATCGACTACTACTACCTGTGCAACGGCAAGCACGTCGAGAACCCCAAGCCGCCGGTCGCCCCGATCGACCACGACGTCACGCTGGCCCGAGCGGACCGCCACGGCATCCCGTACGTGCTGGACCCGTGGACCGGCCGCGCCGAGCGGATCGCGCTGTACACGGAGGAGCCCGACGGGATCCGCCTGCGGGTCGCCCTCCAGCCCGGGCAGGCCCGGATCGTCGCGATCGGACGGGCCGGGCTGTTCGGCGACCGTTCGGGCCGGCGCCCCCACGCCACCGCCACCGACGCGGACCGCGCCCTCTACTCCGGCGGCGACCTCGCCGTCCGGGCCGCCAAGGCGGGGACCTACACCACCGCCCTCTCCACCGGCCGCACCGTCACCACGGTCATCGGCGAGGTCCCCCCGCCCGTGGAGCTGTCGTCGTGGCGGCTCGAGGTCGAGGACTGGCGGCCGGGCGCCACCCCCGACCGGACGGACAAGGTCGTCCACGAGCTGAGCCTGGACGCCCTCCTCCCCTGGACGGAGATCCCCGAACTGGCCGACGTGTCGGGCATCGGGACCTACACCACCACGGTGGACCTGGACGGCCCGGCGTACCTGGAGCTGGGCGAGGTGACCGACACGTGCCGGGTACGCGTCAACGGCCGCCGCCTGGACCCGGTCGACCAGATCTCCCCGGTGGTGGACGCCGGCCCTTATCTCAGGCGCGGCACCAACACCATCGAGGTCGAGGTGGCCACCCCGCTCGGCAACCGGCTCAGGACGGCGGACCCGGACGTCTACGGCGGACTGAAACGGCAACCGTACGGGCTGAAGGGACCGGTCCGGCTGCTGCCGTACGGGGAGGAGCGGGTGCGCACCTGAACGACGGGACGCCGGTTCACACGCGCGAAGACGTTCTCGTTGCGACGCCTGGTGTCCTCGGTCGCCGCCGGAGCGTGGGCGTCGCGATGGTCGCATTCAGCTGCCACGGCGGTCCCTGCTGGAGTTCTTCCAGGGTGCGCCAACGGTGCTGTCAGCTCGGTTCGTGGAACAGGTCGGGGAGGGTCCGGGCGGTGGCTGCGCGGGTAGCCCAGGTTTCGAGCTGGGCCAGGTCGGTGCAGGAGGTGATCCGGGCGCGGACGTCGGCGGGGACGTCGAAGCCGCGGGCGGTCAGCACGAGCAGCACCAGCCTGCCCGCCTCTTCCGCCTTGCCCTCTGCTTTGCCTTCCGCTTTGCCTTCTTCGAGGCCGCGGCCGAAGTGTTCGCGGGCGAAAGGACTGTAGACCGGCCAGGTGGTGGACGTCATGATCTCCTCCACGAGGCGGCGTATTTCGGGCGTGGCCATGCTGTAGGCGTATTCATAGTACTGCGGAGCGTGTTCGTCGTGGGTGTCGGCGAGTGCCGTGGCAAACGCCTCGACGACTTTGCGGTTGAGGCCGTGGATCATGACGGACATGGCGGCGAGTTCCAGGTTGGCGGCGGCCTGCTGGGGGTCGGTGATGGCCGGCACGCCGTCAGGTCCCAGCACCGCGGGCAGCAGGCGGTAGCCGGTCGGTCCGGACTCGATGGGCTGCGCGTAGTGGGCGGCGGTGGCGCGGTCGGGGCACACGACCAGGACGGTGACGTCGCAGCCCAGTTGCAGCCAGGTGGCTGCGGCGTAGCGGGTGAGTTGCCGGGGGTCTTTGGACCTGCCCTGCTGGATTTCGACGATGACGGCGTGTGCGGGGCATTGCGGCGGCCCCACGGTGAAGATCAGATCGACTTCGATGTCGTCGGAGTTCACGAGGTCGGCGCGCACGCCGCCGAAGCCTTTTCCCACCCGGCCCTGGTCAGGCCTGGTGGAAAGGGTTGGGAGCGGCCAGTTGGGGGCGTGGATCCGGTCGGCGGTGTTGGCCGCGCAGTCCCTCGTGGCGCCCCGGCCGTGGTTCCGGGTCGAGGAGTCCGGCTGGCGGGGGGCATCGCTCGCCTTCCGGCTCTACCGGCAGCGTTCCCTTGGACGGTGACCTCGGAGCGCCCCACGCGATCCGCCGACCGGTCCGCTGCGTCATCCGGCGCGCCTGGTCGCAGCAGTCGCCGCGGATGCCGTCGTGGCAGAGGTCGACCGAGCGGGCGAGCTTGTTCGCGGTGTCGGAGTCGTAGTAGCGGCTGGGGTTGAGCGCGTAGAGCAGGGGGGCGATGGTGACCGCGCGCTGCGGGCCGGTCACCCGTACGTCGGCGGCTCGGCCTCAGTCGCTTCCGGCCTGTGGCGATGACGCGTCCTCCGCTTCCGGTGTCACACTGAGAACCCGCCAGCGCCCGCTCGACGCCCCCTCAGTGCTCCCCTCTGCGCCCCCTCTGCGCCCCTCTGCGC
>NZ_SMKO01000004.1 GCF_004348685.1 Nonomuraea deserti
CCCGATCCCCCTACGGGGACGAGCGGGCGCCGTGCCTGCTGTTCGAAGGGCACTTCGGACGTCACCGCTACTGACCAAGGGTCCGGTCTCGGCGGTGTTGCTGGAGGCCGCGGAGGAAGCCCAGCTCGTGGCTCTGGGCTCCCGAGGAGTGGACGGATTCGAGGACCTGAGGGTGGGGTCAGCGGCCGTGCAGGTGCCCGCGCACAGTACCCTGCCGGTCGTGGTCGTACGCCCAGCAGCCGAGCCGATCGATTTACCCAGTTCACGGATCATCGTCGGCGTCGCCGGCTCTCCCGTGGCAAGGCGGCATTCGGCCTCGCTCTGCGTGAGGCCGCCCTGCGTGGCGGGACGGTAACGGCCATCTGCGCTTGGTGCGTATCCAGATGTGCCGGTGGCCACCGAATTCGTGGGCGAACGCCCCTCCACCGGACTGACCCATCACTGAGGCATTGTCATCCTCGGCCCTTCCAAGGCCGACCACCTCTGCAAAGCCATTGCCGTCCTTCAGAACCACCGCGTCGCACAGGCCGCCTGAGGATGGAAACGGCTCACTGTGCACGTCGTCCGGAACTCATACCGAAACCCCTTCACCCGCCGGGCATCGCCTGCCCGGCTCGCGGAGCTCCAGACGTAGCCGTAGCCGTCCCTCCCCAGTCCTTGCCTCGGTAGAAGCAGACCACTTCGTTCTCCCGACGGACGAACTCGAACGAGAGGCTTCCGATGCTTTGATCCCTGAGTTCGACGCCCTCCCCCAGCGTGCGGGCGACGTGTCCACCGGATCGTCCGGGTGGACGTCGAGGCGGCCGTCGTCGGGTTCGGCGGCGGGGAACAGGTACAACCCACCCTGCACCCGGCCAACGTCGCCGACCAGCACCATCCTGACCCGCCAGCGGAAGGGCGAGCCATCGTCCAGGCGCAGGGTGACCTGGATGGGCCGATCACGCAGCCTCGACAACGCGCCGCCCTCGGCCAGGGATGTGCCCAGGGCGAGATTCTGGGCCGGCAGGTTGCTCGTGCCGACAGAGAGTATCGCCACTGGCACCCCACTGCCGACCAGCCCGTGAATGACCGCTCGTACGGTACCGTCGTCTCCGCAGGCGAAACCAGGTCGACCTGTTCGTGCACAGCCTGCCGGGCCAGGCCGTGCCCGCTGTCCTCGATCGTGGTCTCGAACCACAGCGGTTCCGGCCCAGTCGTGCTTGGCCAGCTCAGCGGTCACCTCAGCCCGGCGCAGGTCCAGATCGGGCACCTTGGTGGGATCCACGATCACAGGTGGCGATGGACCGGCCGAGCAGCAGACCCGATCGCGAAGACGATGGCCGCGACGGGGACCTCACCGCGTCGCATGGTCGTCGGCGAGCGGCATCAGCTTGTGCAAGACGTTACGGTAGGCGCGCAGGGCCATCCTCAGCCGCTCGGTCTCCGTGTCGTCCTGGTCGATGTTCTTCCAGGGCTCCCGGAGCTCACCCAGGCGACGTTCCAGCGTCTCGCGGATGGCGGTCATCACTTCCTCGATGAGCAAGTCGGCTCGCTGGACGGCTTCGCGCGGGTCGTCCACGAAAAGCGCTTGCAGATCGTGCCAGCGCTCCAGGACACCGCTCGGGTCGCTGCCGAGCAACGAGCCGTGTTGCGGTGGCGCGGGTTCGGCCGCCGGGTCGAAGGCGAGCTTGTCAGAGGTGAGGGCCGGCAGCGTGTCGGGCTCTCCAGCCGGCGCGGGCTGAGGTGGCGGTACGTCGGTGGCGGGGTCGAGACGCTTTTCGTCGTCGCGGCTGTTCATGCGCTCAGCTCTCCTGAGGTCTCCGTGCAGGGTCGGGTGGATGATCCAGGCGAAGACGCCCATGACCGAGCTCTGGTGCGGCGAATCCATGGCTGCGCGGGATCGGTCTTCCGGACCGGTCGAAGCAGCGGACCGGCCGCCCGCGGACTCGCCGGGGCCAGCTGTCGAACTCGTTCTCCTCGAGCCAACATCCCCGCGTGCGGTACGGACACAGCCAATCCCGGAAGAGTTCATCACCGCAGCCGATCACCGGGGCGCAGCACGGGCGTCGAGGCCCGTCTGGCGGTGCTGCGGCAGGCGGCCCGGATCGGTCGGCTCCGTCCGGCGTCGTCGGGGTCGGCCTGCCGGAGGGATCTGAGCGGTGATCAGCTACGGTGATGAGCTTTGCTCGGAACGCCGGTGGCACGTCTGCCGGTCAACGGTATTGGCTAGGACTGTCTGGCTGCCCGTCTTAGGGCGGCGTGCGTCAGCATCGACGCCCGAGCGCCGGCCAGCGGACAGGAAGGTGGCCATGGCGAGGACTGGCCAGGCGCCAGAGACCAGGCCGCTACCGACCGGCGATCACGATCGGACGGCGCTTAAGGGGAGTGTCAGCGCCCCCGACCATCAGGGGCCTGCCCTCGACCTCGCGCCCAAGCATGGGGTCGATGCGGCAGGTGACTATCGCGGACTCGATGCACCGTTGGACACCTCGCTTCTCGCCGACCGCTACCGCCTGCTCCAACCTCTCGCGCGGGGCGGCATGGGAACGGTCTGGCACGGTCATGATGAGCTCCTGACCCGCGAGGTCGCGATCAAGGAAGTGGCGCTGCCTGCCGGGCCCGAACGGACGATCGTGGCCGAGCGCACACGTCAGGAGGCACGCGTCACGGCCCGCATCAGCCATCCCAATGTCGCGGGCGTGTACGACGTCGTCGAGGTGTCCGGTCAGCCCTGGATCGTGCTGGAATTGGTGCGCTCTCGAACGCTCGGTCAAAGGTTGGCCCATGACGGGCCGCTGTCTCCGCGCACGGTGGCGAAGATCGGGCTGGAGCTGCTGCGGGGGTTGTGCGCCGCTCACGCGGCCGGGATAGTGCACCTGGACGTCAAGCCGGACAACGTGCTGCTGGCTCATGACGGTCGCGTGGTCCTGACGGACTTCGGTATCGCCGTGATGGACGGCGATGCCTCCCTCACCCAGACCGGAACGCTGACCGGCACCATGGCCTTCCTGGCTCCCGAGCGGGTCACCGGCGATATCTGCCGGCAGTCGGACCTGTGGTCGCTGGGCGCCACCCTTTTCATGGCCGTCGAAGGGCGGCCCCCCTTCTGCCGTGACACGGCGATTCATACGCTCGTCGCCGTGCTGGCCGACCCGCCCGATCCCTTCCAACGGGCTGGACCGCTGGCGTCCGTGCTTGCCGGCCTGCTCGACAAGAACCCTGCCACGCGGCTGGACGCAGTCGGCGCGAGCGAGCAACTCCGGCACGTGGCGGATCTATGGCCGCTGAAGGACGAGCCGGCAGCGGATGCCGTCCTGCACATCCCCGTGGCGGCGACCTCGTCGGCCGAAGCGGCGAGCGAATCCGGACCATGTAGCGCGTGGTCATGTCCGTCCCCAATAAATTATGCCGAGAGTGGAATTCACTAATTTGCACATATCTCCTTGCTATTTATTTCGAAAGGGTATTAAATAAGGAATGCAAGCAAGGAAAAAGGGGAGGCTCTTATGAGCTTCGTACAGATTCTGGAATTCAACACCAAACGCGCCGGAGAAGTCGAGTCGCTCATGAACGAGTGGCGGACGCAGACCGAGGGCACGCGCTATGTTAGACGCGAGGTCATGGCGAAGCACCGCGATCGCCCCGATCATTACGTGGCCGTCGTGGAATTCTCCTCCTACGAGGAGGCTCAGCGCAACAGCAAGCTGCCGGAAACCGACCGGTTCAACGCCCGCATGGCCAAACTGTGCGAGGGCCCGATCGAGTTCTCCAACTACGATGTGATTCGCGACAAGAGCTGATCACCAGCTGAACATCGCGAAAGCTCAACCTGTGCTGTGGCGTGTGAGAATATTCTCGCGTCATGGCGCGGGCGATTTTTTTTATGCCGCCCCTCATGCATGGGGTCCTGTTGGCGTTGCAGCGTCCCCCGGCAGCCGGGCATTCACACCGACGCCGAGTGCGAAGGGTCTGGCCGAGCGGTGTGTGGACCTGCTCGACGTGGACGCCGTCGGCCTGCTGGTCACCGACCAGCGCGGCCGTCTGCGATGTCGTTCAGCAACAGCGCCAGGGACGGGAAATGCGCCGCCACGACGATCGCGACCCACCACGCTATCCACCGGGACGCGCCACGCCTGGCCAGCAGGAGGCACCCGGCTCCAGCGGCGACGACCTCTGCCACGACCAGGACGCCGAACCAGGCGTAGTTCCCCTCCAGGGCGCTCGGCTGCTCTCAGTTAGCAGCGGTCAACACCCCGAAAGCCACAGCGACCGCGACCTCCGGGCCGGCCCGGCACCCAGCCAGATCCGCCGGCGCCGGGCCGGGTTCTCTTGAGCCCAGCCGAACCACACGAAGGCCATCAACCGAACCACGCCGTCGTGAAGCACTGGTCGCGTAAGAACCCGTCAGCATCAGCACTGATTTTCGTGGGCGGGCAGGACGGTCTGTACGACGAACGGTGGGAGCTCATCCGGCCGGTCGTGTTTCTCTGCCGTCCTTTCTGGCCTGTCTCGTGATGTGCCGCTGCGCCCAGTAGACGACGTGGTCGGCGACTCTCTCCCATTGGGGGGCGCCGAGGGAGAAGTGCGGCATGCGGGCGAACTCCTGGAAGTCGGTGACCGCACGGGACTTGCGGTAGCGCTGGTAGATCGCCCGTACCAGCGGGACAGGGACGGTGTGGTCGGCGCCACCGGCGATCAGGAGTAGCGGAGCACGGGTGTCGTTGTGCACGTCGACTTGGGTGGCGGCGTGCCGTCGCAGGTTGGCGGTGGCGGCCTGGAACAGCGGCCGGCCGGGGGCGGGCACGTGGTAGCGCTGGTAGATCAACTCCGACTCCTGCGCGGTCAGGGTATTGGTGAACGCGTGATGAAACTGCTTGGCGTTCAACGCCACGGTCCTGGAACGGTTGCGGGGGTTGGACAGGACCGGCAAGGCCGAACGCAGACTGCTGAGCGGCAACCGCAGCACGCCCTTGATCGGGGCAGGGTGGATCGCGACGCCGGCGACGCCGAGACCGCGATCCAGCAGGATCTGCGTGATCAGGCCGCCGAAGGAATGGCCGACGATGATGGGCGGCCGCGCCTGCTCGCGAACGACCTTCTCGTAGAAATCAGCCACTTCGGTGACGCCCAGGCCGTTCATGACGTCCGGATGCTTGCGCAGGGCTTCGACCTCGATCTCCATGCCCGGCCAGGCCGGAGCGGACACCTGGTGGCCGAACCCTGTGTAGCGCTCTATCCAGTGTTCCCAGGCACGCGGGGTCAGCCACAGCCCATGAATGAGGACGATGGGACACTTGGTATCTGTGCTCTCGTTCATGGGTTTCTCCTGCCAGGTCACCGATCAGGCGGCCGGTAGAGGTTGAGATCCGCGCTGTCCCCTTCAGCGCACAGGAGCAGGCAGCCGGAGGAAACGGGCAATTCATACACAGCTCATCTCCTGAGCTGATAACCGGAGCCTCGGGTAACGAGGTCGGCATAGCATCGTGTCCCCAAGACTGCGAGCCACACCGGTCGTGAGCACCTCTGGCGGATGGGTGACGGCGGTTTCGACGCCGCTGAAGCCACGCTGAACACCAGCCCCGCAGGCCAGAGACCAGCCGATCGAGCAGCCGGCCCGACGGGGTCGGGCATGCTCAGAGCTCAAGGACGGCAAGGTGAGCGATGTCGAACGCTCGATCTCCGCAGTGGGCGGATCCCGACACCGCTCACCGTGCTACGTGACGCAGGCAGCATGAGACGGCATCAGACAGGACCATCTGTGGGGCTGCTGGCGGCGCTCGGAGCGCCTTCGACGGGTGCGGGCCCGGTAGAGGGGCTGATGGGTTCAAGCCAGCCGAGCCGCCCGGCCAGGTGCCGGGCGCTGTCGATGACGGCGGCGATGTGCGGGGAGGGGTTGGCGTCGTGCCACAGCAGTGACCAGGGGTAGTGCCTGGCGGGCTCGATCAGGCACCGCCAGGTGGTGCCCGGCCGGTTGGAGGTGCGGAAGGAGGAGGGGACGCAGTGCACGCAGCGGTGCTGGAGTACGAGGTCGGCTGCGGCGCGGCTGCTCTGCACGGTGCCCTCGTAGAGGGTGGGGGCGAACCCGGCCGAGCGGCACAGCGTGATGACGAACTGATTGAGCTCCGGGGTCTGTGACTCCTCGCCGAGGAGCAGGAGTTCGTCGGCCAGAGCGGCCACGGGTACGCCGTCGGACTCGGCGAAGCGGTGCCCGTCGGGCACCAGCACGCCGAGCGGATCGAGCCTGATCAGCTTGGAGGTCACCTCGGCCGGAGCCTGCGAGGCATGTCCGATGGCGATGTCCAGGCGGCCGTCGGCCAGTTGCCGATACTGCTCGGGAGTGCCCGCCTCGACCTGATGGATAGCGATGTCGGGATGGGTCCGCTGCAGTTCGCGCAGGATCTGCGGCATGGTGTCGTAGCCGGCGTCGATGATGCCGACGCGCAGCGTGGGCGCGGACGTGGCGGCGTTGCGGGCGGCCTGCCCCGCCCGGCTCACGTGGTCGAGGATCTGACGCGCCTCGATCAGGAAGGCGGCGCCCGCCGGAGTCAGATCGACGTGGTGGGTGCTGCGGTCCAGCAGCCGCACGCCCAACTCGCGTTCCAGCCGTTGGATCTGCTGGCTCAGCGCGGACTGCACGATGTGTTCGCGGACAGCGGCCCTGCCGTAATGCAACTCCTCGGCCAGCGTCACGAAATAGCGCAGCTGACGCAACTCCATGCCCACCACCCCTTCCCGGCCGGGCGGCGCCTATCCGGGCCATCTCCCCCACTGTAAGTCCCACGTGGCGGTGTGGGCCCGTGGAGCAAGGGCCGGCACGCTCGCTGAGTCGGAGTGCCCGGAAAGCGAACTCCGCATGCCTGCCCAGGCGGCACAGGGGCCGCCGGGCTCGCTACCGAGGTGGCTGGGGGGCGTCCTTGGCTCTCCCATCGGGCGGCTGTGTTTCCCGGCTTACTCCGCGGAAACGAGCAATCACCGTTCCGGTTATCGCTGGAATCGATGCCTCGGGGCGGTAGCGGAACGCCGTATCGTCGGTGACGACCATCGCGGCACCGGTGAGCGGCCCTGCCGGTAGCGAGGCCGAAAGGGGCGTCGGTCAGTGTCCGGCCGGGGCGCGGGCCTGTTTCCCCGGGCCGACGCGGCGGCGTTCGAAGCGCTCCTGGTCGGGCCAGTGCACGCTGCTCGCCCAGCCGAGCCGTTCGAACAGGCCGATCAAGGCGGCGGACGGATCGAGCTGGCCGCGATCCAGACCGTGACGGGCGCAGGACGGCTCGCTGTGGTGGCCGTTGTGCCAACTTTCGCCGAAGGACAGCAGGGCCAGCGGCCACACGTTACTCGAGCGGTCATGACGCCGGGTCTTGAAGGGCCTGTCGCCGATGACGTGGCAGAGCGAGTTGACGCTCCAGGTGACGTGCTGGAGGAGCGCGACGCGGATCACCCCGGCCCACAGGAAGGCGGTCAAGCCGCCGTACAGGGTTCCGGTGATCGCCCAGCCGGCCAGGAACGGCAGGGTGAAGGCGTGATGACGGCGATGCACCGCCACCCAGTCGATCACGTTCCCCTGAAAGCCCATCGACCCGGCGACCGCCAGCGCCACGCGCAACCATGGCCGGGCCGTGAAGGAAGCATGTGTGAGCAGCCGATGGAAACCGACCGTCACCCCCAGGCCGGTCAACCCATAGAGCACCACGGCGAGCAGGAGATCGGTGAGCGTGACTCCCTGCCCCCACGCCAGGAAGATCGCGACGCCGAGCGCGACGAACGGCAGCACCACGATCGCCGCTGTCAGTCCTGCCTGGAGCCTTCCTGCCGGAACGTGCTCTTATGCCCCGGGGAAGGGCGATGCGCCGTCGTAGTCCTGACGGCGTTCCACCGCCTGTTCGGAAATAGTCATGGGTCTCTTTCGTCTCGTCTACACGGTGCGGCGGTGCACGTAGCACCAGCGCCAGGTCGATTTCGATGCCAGGGTGGCGACGACCGGATGGTCGGTCTCCTCGTAGTGGGCGCGGGAGTGACCGCCGCGTGAATCGTCGGAACAGGCCACCCACCCGCAGGTCAGGCACACCAACAACTGCGCCCAGGTCCGGCCCAGGCCCAGACATTCCTTGCATTCGGGTAGCCCGGGCTCCACCGTCGGGAGCTGGTCGATGTGATCGCAGCGCGGGGCCTGACCGTTCAGGCCCGCGCGGTCGGTCACCTTCGTCCCTTGCGCGTCCAGGGCCATGACGACCCCCTCACGATGACAGCGACGCAAGCTGCGCCGTCTGTTCATCCACCAGTCAAGACGCTCAGCGAACAGGCGGAAACGCGCAATCCCAGCTAGCCTCATCATCTGCGGCGATAAAGAGCCTGCCGGCACGTGGCCCCCGAGCCCGCCTCGAGCTGACCAACGCGATCTTCGAGTACCTGGAGATCTGGCGCAATCGGCAACGACGGCACAGCAGCCTGGGCATGCTCACCCCGGTACAGTTCGATAACGCGTCCACCGTGGCATGACAATCCAGGAACGCAAGCGTAAACGATCAAGCAGTTCGGGAGCCGGCGACGACGGCGCGGCCGTGGTGGTGTCGGGCTCATCGGCGAGGGAGAGCAGGGTCTTGCGCGTTATCCGTAGATGATCGAGAGTTCGTCGAGGTCGCGCAGCTTGGCGGTGAGGTCGCTGATCAATGCGCGGGTGTGCTCGGCCTGGCTGGTCAGGGCCGCCTCGCGTGCGTCGATCTTGACGAGCAGCCAGGTGCCCGGGTCCGGACTGGTGGTCATGCGCCGCGCCAGGTCGGGGTTGCGGTGCCGGTCAGGCGTCTGGTCATCACATCGCTCATCGCCCAGTACACCCGCGATTCGGAACTGGCCGGGCGGTGTTCGTAGTCGCGTACCAGCCGGCGGTGCAGCATGAGGATGCCGTAGGTCTGCTCGGCCACCCAAGGTCTGCTCGGCCACCCACCGCTTGGGCTGGGGGACGAACCCCCGGTCGGCGGGGTTGCGTGCGACGATCTCCACGTCCATACCGAGCCGGGCCCCGTGGGTGACGACCGAACTCTTGCATCCCTGGTCGACCAGGACTTTGTGCACCGTGGGAGCCTGGATGGCCAGGCGGTCCAGCAGCGCGGTGCCGGCGATGTTCTCGTGCGCCGAGGCGGCCAGCACCACCACCGCGATGACTGGACCGAGCACGTCCACGGCCAGGCCCCGCTTGCGGCCGGGCACCTTCTTACCCGCGTCCTTACCGGTCGTGTCGGCCGGCACCCCGGCGGCGGCGTGCACGCGTTGGGTGTCGAGCACGGCCAGGCTGGGGTCGGCTAATCGCCCCTTCTTCTCCCGGGTCTGCCAGCGCAGCAGGTCATGGATGGCCTGGTCGGTGCCGTCATCACGCCATCGGGCGAAGTAGTAGAAGACCGCGCTGCGCGGCGGCAGGTCGTGCGGCAGGAAGTCCCACTGGCAGCCTGTTCTGCTCTGGTAGAGAAGCGCGTTGACGATCTCGCGCATCTCGTATTGCCCTGGTGGCCGCTGACCGACGGATGCGCGGCCTTCCATGCCGTGATCACCGGCTCGATCAATGCCCAGCGTTCGTCGGATAAGTCGCTGGGGTACCGCTTGCGCGCTCGCTCACCCGGCCATCCCAGCACAGCTGAGCCCGTCGACCGGCGGTAACGCTACAAATCCAGCTGATCACGCTACGACATAGCGGTCATCAACTTCAAACCGCCCTCTGAGATGAATCGAGCCTCCGTCGTTCCCTGTTGACGCCTTGTCGATCTTGATCTCAAAATGGATCGTTTGTGAGAGCCCGGGTGTGGTCGAGGCAAGGCCGCGCATGCTGCCGGCCGAGTCGTGGCCCACCTGCTTCTCTCGTCTCAGCAGGCCATTGGCGCTGGCGATCGTCAATAGGCTCCTCGGTGCCGACCAGGGCGACGGGGCCGCCTCCCTTCCGGCGAGCCGGTCATCGGCTCGACCGGCCCTGACCCGGCACGCTGACCGTGGCCGCGGTGGGGTTGATCTCGGGCGGGCGCAGGCGGGCGAGAGCGAGGCCGGCCAGCGTCGTGACCGCCATCGCGGCGATGCCGACCAGCGCTGCGGTGGTGTAGGCGTGGTCGTTCGGGAAGAGATGACCGGTGTCGGTGCCGGTAGCCAGGACCAGGCCGCCTATCGCGCTGCCCAGGGAGTACCCGACGCTGCGGACGACGTAGTTGAAGCTCATCGCGCTCGACGTCTCGCTCTTGGGTGTGACGGCCAGGATGACGCCGGGCATTGCGGCTGAGAAGCCGCCGACGCCGAAGCCCAGCACACCCATCGCGACGAGGAGTTCGGCCAGGTTTGACCGGGCCGCGGCGAAGAGGACGAACCCGCCGCCGACGATGACGGCGCTGCCGGCCAGGAGCACGGGTGCGTTGATCAGCGTCCGAACCCGGGGCGTGAGTTTGCCGGCGACGAACCCCAGCACCGAGAATGGGACGAGGACCAGCCCTGCGGCGAAGGTGGTCAGCCCGAAGCCGTAGCCGGCGCTGTGCGGGGTCTGCGCGTACCGGGTGATGAGCGTGAGCAGGAGGTACATGCCGATCCCGCCGACGAACATGGCGAGGTTCGCTCCGGCGACCGCCGGGTGCCGTACCGCCCGGACATCGACCAGGGGCGCCTTGCTGCGCAGCTCGGAGGCGGTCCAGACGCACAGCAGGAGCACGGCGACGACGGCGAGGATCACCGCCACGGCGAGGTGACGGCTCCACAGGCTCCGCTGGCCGGCCAGGAACAGGACGAGGAACAGTCCGCCCGCGAGGACGAGCGCGCCCGCCACGGTCACGTGAGCGGAGCGGCCTTCGGGAGCCGCGGGTATGGAACGCCACGCGGCCAGGAAGGCGACAGCGGTGACGAACAGACCGAAGCCGTAGGCGGCCCGTACGCCGCCGATCTCGGCGAGCAGCGCGGTGAGCGGGTAGCCGACGCCGGCGCCGATGATCGAGACCACCGAGATCAGGGCGATCGTCGCCGTGCTGCGCTCCTCGGGAAGATGGTCCCGGGCCACGCCCATCATCAGCGCCGTCAGACCGACCCCGACGCCTTGGGCCGCCCTGCCGATGAGCAGCCCCGCGAACGGCAGCGGCAGCACGGTCAGCGCACTGCCGACGACGACGACCGCCAGCGTGACGAGGATCGTGGCCCGTCGGTGCGGGCCGGCTCCGAGCCGGCCGAGGACGGGCGTGGCGACAGCGCCGCTCAGCAGCGCGACGGTCAGCGTCCACTGCGCGCTGTCGAGCGAGACGTGGAACGTGGTCGCCACACTGGTGATCAGCGGCGTCCCGAGGCTGGCGACCGCCGCCACGACCAGGGCGATGAACATCAGGGCGGGGACCAGCAGCCGCGCCTCGGACCGCTCCGGGGTGCGCCCCGTCACCGCTTCGGCCCTTCGCGGTCCTGGCTTTCGAGCTCTGCCAGGTGCGCCAGCGCCGGAAGCGCCGCCACCAAGGCCTCGATCTCGTCGTCGGCGAGTTCGTCGATCAGCCGCGCGAACGCATCGATGCCCGCCTGGCGCCGCGTCTGAACGTACGACGCGCCGGCCTCGGTCAGACACACGAGCGTGACCCGCTTGTCGGACGCGTCGCCCCTCCTCTCGACCAGTCCGGACTCCTCCATCACCCGGACCAGCACGGTCATCGCGGGCTGGGTGACACCCTCGATCACGGCCAGATCGGTGATCCGTCGCGGGCCGGACCTGTGCAGGGTGGCGAGGGTGGCGGCGGACGTGATGCTCATATCGCGCGGAAGGCGTCTCACAGCCCTGGTGGCCAGCGCGTAGAGGGCCGACCCGATCGCAGTGGAAGCGCCACGAGTGGCGTCTTGACGGCTCATGCGAGAAGCATACAAGGTTTATATGAATTATTTATGCATCTCTCGCCCCGAACGCCGTGCCCCAGCCCCGCAGCGCTGAGGAAACTTCGCCGGGACGCGAACCGGCAGCCGCCGGGCCGTATCAGCACGTCCTCACAAATGCCCGGTGCTCCGTCACCTGATACGCACACGGTGCCGAACGACGACTCTCGCCGTTATCTTGGGTTGTGAAGTGTTTGCGCAGGTCAGCGGCTTGGATGAAGTTAGGGCAAGTTAGGCAAGTAGTGAAGGCGTGGTCGGTCGGGCCTGGCGGGAGTCGTTGTCCAACACCGGCGGTGTCGATGTTGGGGATCATCGATGGGCTACGCCACCGGCGGTGCGGTCATCATCCACTATCCGGTGCAGGACAGCACCGGCTTGGGCAGGCCGGTACGCTCCGGGACGTGTTCGGTCGGCCGGTGCGGCCGGGCCCGGCTATCGGCGGACGCCGTTCGCGGTTGCCGGTTCGTTGAGCGTCAAAGGTGGGCCTATGTCCTGGCGGGATGTCACGGTGGTTGATGCGTGCGTGCGGCGCGACGGCCGGGGCGGTAGCCCCACAGCCGTCACCGACGACGACCCGGCGATGACGGACGCGGACCGGCGTGCGGTCGCTGCTGCGGCCGGCACCTCGCACGCGGCGTTCCTCGGCCCGGGGCGGACGCCGGACGGTGGCTGGCCGGTCCGGTTCTTCACCGCCACCGCCGAACTGTCCGGCTGCGGCCACGGCACCGTTGCCGCGCAGGCCGTCCGGTTGACCCGCACCGCGCTGGGCGAGCTGAACGACCGCCAACACACCGGCGGGCGCACGTTCGACACCGTCGCGATCCGCCGCCCCGCCGGCATCGAGGTGTGGTTCGACCAGGGCCTCGTCGCGCTGCGTCACCCGGCACCGGACGAGCGCGCCGCGATCGTCGCCGCGCTCGGGCTCACCGCGGACGATCCGCATCCGACCGACGCGCCACGGATCGCCGCGCCCGGCGCACCACGCATGCTCGTACCGGTCCACGACCGGTCGGCGCTGCTCCGAGTCTGCCCACATTTCGGCAGGCTGACAGCGGCGTGCCGGCGGTACGGGCTCCTCGGCTGTTTCGTGTACGTACCGCCGGTGGGCGACCGACCGGGTGCGGCGCGGATGTTCGCGCCGGCGATCGGTGTCGACGAGGACGTCGCCAACGCCAACAGCACCGGCTGCCTGGCCGCCCACCTGCTCGACACGACAGGGGCGCAGACGGTCGCGATCGAGGTGGAGCAGGGTGACACCCTCGGTCGACCGGCCAGCGTGCTCGCTTCGGCCCGACGCGGGCCGGCAGGCATCACGACCCGGGTCGGCGGGCTAGCGGTGGTCCGCGACGGACACTGAGGCGACGACTAAGCGCTGTTTCAGTACATCGACGGGTTCTACAACCCCCACCGCATCCAAAAGCGCCTCGGCTACCTCAGCCCGATCGAGTACGAGGAGAAGCACCACGCCGAGCAGGCAGCGGCCGACCGAGTGAACCTGAACACCCATCACACCACGCTGACCAGCTGATTAGCCCCGCGATCGGCCTCGCGCTCCTGGACAAGGCGGGCGCGGCGGGCACGACGTCATGCGCTCCCTGATGGCGGCCGTGGCCGAGACGCAGATGACCGTCGTGCTGTCCTCCCATGTGGTGTCCGACCTGACTAACGCTTGCGACTGGCTGGTGGTGCTCAACCGCGGCCAGGTCCAGATCAGCGGCGAGGTCGACGAGCTGCTCGCCGCCCACCGGATGCTGTCCGGTCCGGCCGAGCTTGCCGACGGGGTGGTGGCCCGGATGCCGGTGATCAGCGACAGCCGCAGCGGACGGCAGGCCGACCTGCTGGCCCGCACTGGCCCGGGAACGCTGTTGCGCGACCCGCGATGGAGACTCGCCTTTGTACAGCTGTCGCGAGATCTTCCGCCGGTACGCCGGGTCAGCCAAATACCGTGCGGCGTAGATCGTTCTCCGCAGCGCCCCGTACTCCTTCAGTGCCGCCGCCGGCGCGTTCTGCCTGATCGGTCACGTGCGTGTACGTACTCAAGCCTTCGTTCGCGAAATACCTGCTCAGAGCCCTAGCCGTGATCGACTTGCCGCGAGTCGGGAAGCGTTGACCGTCCGATGAGGACAGAGTCCCAGTGCCGAACACCGGGGTCAGCGGCAGCCGCTGGTGATAGCCGATGATGGCCAGTTAGCCGCGCGCAGCGTCTCCTCCCGCACGTACCACTCGGCGGTCCAGGCCAGCACGTCGTAGGAGATCCCGCAGGCGTGCGCTTGTCCAGCTCGATCAGCAGCGACACGATCGGCGCGAACGGCAGCATCTCGGTCAGCTCGGCCTTCAGCGCCGTTGCCTCGGCCGGGACGTCCTCGGCAGTCAGCGGCGAGATCACCAGGTCACCGGCCTCATCGAGGCGCACCGGGCCGCCCCCGGCGGCCAGGACCTCTTCCAGCTCGCCGAGTGCCTCGCCCAGCTCGTCCTCCGCCGCGGCGAGCGCGCGGGCGGGGTCGGCAGGCCTGCCGACCAGCTGGCAGAACTCCGCACGCTGGTCGGCCCACTTGTCCGAGGTCAGCAGATAGGCGGTCGGGTCGCAGTAACGATGCGAACCCGGCACGAACACGTCTCCGGATCGCAGCCCGTCCCGCAGCGCCAGCAGCGTACCCAGCTCCCAGTAGTGCCGATAAGCGCTGGCGTTGCCGGACTTCGCGGCGGTCTCCAGGTAGCCGCGCCACTTCGTGGGCACGAAGCCGTCCGGGGCATCGGCGGGGACGCGGACGCGGCGAGCGCCGGTGGCGTTGAGCTCGCGCAGGATCTCCACCGCCTCCAGCAACCCGGTCGCCGCGGTACCGCCGGCGAACCGCACCTCGGTGAGCACCTGCGGGGTGAACTGGCGCAGATATCCGTACGAGCCGTCTAGAGCCGCGAGGTGCCCGTGATCACGCGGCAGCCGGGGCTTGCCCTGCTCCCGTGCCGACCGCAGGCGCGGCCAGCCGATCCGCTCGCCCCGGATCAGGCCACCGATCTGCTCGTCGTCGAGTCCCAGGTCGAAGATGATGTCCAGCAGGTCGTCCAGCAGCGCCTGTCGGTCCTCCCCGGCCTTGCCTCGCTCGGCCAACGTGTCCCGCATCTTGCGTTCAGCCTTGCTCTCCCGCGCCGCTGTTCGCAACGTCCAAGGCGCAGCCGGTTCGCACCGAACACACCGGACGCGAGAACCGGAACTCCAAAGACCAGCTGATCGCCGGAAAGGAGGTGAATCGTCGGTCACCTCCGCTACGGTCTCTTCGCGTGATCATCAATGGCAGTACGGTCGTGCTGGCCGGGCGGTTCGGGCGGCTTTCGAAGGATGAGGCCAAGCGCGGTCTGGAGGCGTTGGGCGCGAGGGTGACCGCGTCGGTCTCGGCGAAGACGGACCTGGTCTTTGCCGGGGCGAAGTCGGGGGCCAAGGCTGGTCCGGCGGCGGTGCGCGGTGTCCCGATCTACGACGAGGACGCGCTGGTGGCCGTGCTCGAAGGCAGGGAGCCCGGCACTGCGCCACCATCCCCACTGTTCACCGGCGTCCCGGACGAGCAGATGGGACCCGACGAGGCCCTCGACACCCTCAAGAACGCCGACTGGTCCGCGTTCTGCGCGGAGCGCGACACCGTGCCGCTGCGGGACGCCCTCCAGGCTCTGGAGCGCGCTCACGGGGTCACCGACGCGCATCGCCTCGCGACCGCCAGACTTCGCGAGGCAGGTGCGCTGGTGCGCCACTCCGACGTGCATCGCGGCGAGGTGACCGGTCACGCGCTCAGCCCGGACGGTCACCACCTCGCGGTCGGAAGCCACACCGGCGACGACTACGACCAGGGCGGTGTCCTGCAGGTCTTCGAGGTTGCCACCGGCCGCTGCGTCCACGCGATCGACGGCATCATGGGCGGCATCGGCTTCCCGGGCTACGCGCGCAGCCTCCAGTGGTCGGCGGATGGCACGCGGATCGCGCTGGAGTACAACACCAACGCGACCGGGGTGTGGGACCCGTTCGGCACCGCCCGCGAGCCGATGGCCGACGCCTTCTTCCTCGCCTCCGGCAGGCCGTCGGGCATGGCCTTCGCCCCCGACGGCAGGCGCGCGTTCGTCTTCGGAGGCGGGTCGGGCTTCCTGCGCAACGTCATCGTGGCGATGCACGAGGGCTCGGTCGCCGGACCACCGGACGCCCATCCGGAGGGAACGGAGCCGATCGAGTTCAGCGGACCGTTGCCGGAGGAGTTCCGGGAAACCTGGGGCGACGAGCCCGAGCTGATCCTCGGCCGGGCGTTCTGGTCGCGCGACGGCTCCCGTGTCTACGGACAGGCGGAGGACGAGTACGCGGCGATCTCGCTCGACGTGGAGAAACGGCAGGTCTCCTGGATTCTGGGCCTGGAACAGGATCAGGGTGCGGCTCCGCCCGAGTGGAGCTTGGATGAACGGCTTCTGGCCTACCAGCGTGGCGGAAAGCTCATCATCGCCGACGCGTTGACGGGTGATATGGCGGTGGAGCTTGCGGGTTACCCGGGCGCCGATGTCCTGGCCTGGGGGCCGGGCGGTCGGCTGGCGGTGCTGGACCCGACGGGCGGGACCGTCGGGATCATCGACGGGACGACCGGCGAGCACCGGTACGAGTTGAACGTTCCGGCGGACACGTCCAACTCGCGCGGCCGGGACGCCCGGCCGTGGGCCTGGTCGCCGGACGGCGAGCAGGCGGCCTGTGTCACCGGCGAGGGGCAGATCGAGATCTGGTCGCTCGGTGAACGCCCCGAGCGGCTGCGCCTCCTGGACGGTATCCGGAGCACCATCGGCCAGTGGGATCACGGGTTCGGCTTGGAATGGCCCGCCGACGACGTGCTCATCGCGATCGGCTCGCACGTGGTGCGCTTCCTGCGCCCCGAGACCGGCGAGATCGTGGCCGACCACCCCTTCCACCACGCCCCGGCCGCCCATCGCCCGCTCTGGTTCGCCAGCCGTGACCTCGGTGACCAGCTCCGGCTCAACCCGACGTTCGCGCTGGACGAGGACACCTGGACGGTGGCGTTCGAGGATGGCACGGTCATCGCGCCGCCCGGCCGGGACGACGATCTCGACGGCCGGCTCTGCTGGTCCATCGCCCGCCGCTTCGCCTGGCCGTTCCGCTGGGGAGAGCAGAGCATCTTCCCCGACCCCGCCCACGCGGGAGTAGGGGCGGCCTCACCCGAGACCGAGCGGCTGTTGGCGCCGTTCAGGGGACGCGGCAGGACGGCGGAGACGACGGGGGCGTGGCCGCCACCCGATACCGCCACCGTCGCCGATCTGATCACGGTGGTCCGGGGCACGCTCGTCGACCTGACGCGGCCGGACTCGTTTGTCTACGGCGAGTGGACCGTCGACACGCTCCAGCAGCTCGCGATGATCTGCGTCCGGCGAGGCGATGCCGCAGATGCCCGTGAGCTGGCCCTCGCGATCCCGGAACACCGGCGACGTCTCGGACAGCTTGCGCGGATCGCGCTCGCGCTCGGCGCGGCCGGTTTCGACGCCGAAGCCGCCGCCGTCTTCCCCTATGCCGACGATGATCTCGGGGACGTGAGCGATGCGGCGGACATGGCGGCGGTCGCCGGGGCGTGCGCGGTCCTGGGGCGGCATGAACGCTCCGAGCGGTGGTTCGCCTCCGCGCGCGAGGCCGCCGACGCCCACCGTTCGAACTGGGAAGTTCGCCTGCCGCTGGTCTGGGCGCTCACCGAGTGCGGCCGCGAACAGCAGGCCCGCGTCGTGCTGGACGAGGGCGTGGGCACGCCGGGGGGCCGGCACCACGGCGTGCCCTGGCTGGTGTACCTGCTGCGGCGGGGCGAGACCGAGCTGGTGCGCGAGCTGATCGGGGAGCGCAGCGAGCCGAATGACCCGAACAAGCCGCACGCCTTCGGCGTGCGCTGGTTCGACGACTGGACGGCAGCCCGCGCGCTGACCGCCTACGGGCAGCCGGATCTGCTCCGGCTGTGGGGCGACATCAACTGGGCCACGGTGCGGCGCGACCTGCCAGTCGCCGAACGGATCGCAGCCGAGGGCAGGCCCACCGGCCCGACCGACGACCAGTTGATCGATCTCACCGCCCAGCACGCCGGGCTCGCGAAACTCCCCAAGGCGACGAAGCGGCGCGAGTCCGCGAACGTGGCCCGGAATGCGGCGGAGTGCGGCCACGTCAGCGCCGTGCTCGACCTGCTACCCGGGACGGAGGAATCCGGCAATTACGGGCTGGGCAGCAACGACCGCGCCTGGGTCGCGCTCAGCGCCCTGCGGACCATCGCGATCGGCGTGGACGTCGACGTGTGGTGATCCCGTGGCCCGGTCGCGCGAGGCGGCGATCCGGTGGACTGCCTTGCCGGAGTACGACAGCCGCAGGCTGAACAGGGTGCAGGTCACGAGCTCGCCGCGAAGGCGGACGACGACCTCGCCGAAGTCGGCCTCGGCCTCACGCCCGGGCAGATGGGTTTGCGGGATGAACGTGGTGGCAGGCTCGCGGCCGTCGTCGACGCGAATCTCACGGCGACGGGTGGCTGCGTAGTCGCGCGCCATCCCGTACGACACGACCCCGCCGGTGTCGTGCTCGTCCAAGAGTCGGTCGAAGATCCGCTTCGCGGGATGCCGTTTCTTCCTGGGAGCGTCCAGATCATCGCGCAGCCAGCCGTCGATCACGTCCCGGTAGGCGTCGAGCCGGGATCCCCGCTTCGGTGGTGGCTTCGGTTGCTTGGGCCACGCCGACTGCAACGCGGCGGCGACGGTGCGGTACCCGATGCCGTGTTTGCGCTGTAGAGCCCGCTTCGTCAACCCCGCCTTCGCGTCACGACGTATCGCGGCGTACAGGTCGACACGGGACGTACGTGTATGGCCAGCCATGACGTCAGAACCGCCTCGGCGGCTGAACAATCATGCAGTCCAGACGCGTCCCGCCCGGATGGGATCGCTCACCAGGAACCCGAACGTGGGAACTCAAGTGCCGGATAACGATCACGCCCAAGATCCCGTGACCGGGCTTTAAGCAGCGGCCGATCGCCGTCGGAGATTCTCGTTGCTGCTTGCGGCAGATCAGTTCCTCCCTTCGCGGACATCCTTCCCCTGTTCGGCGAACGCCTTGAAATCCTGCATGTGCTGTTGCGACTGCTTGTGGAATGAGCCGGGCATCAGAAGCCCCACCAGCCGCATCAGCAGGCTGCTGAACCGGTATTCGCTCTCGCTCACCCAGAGCGTCGTCTCCGGATTGGCTTCGGTCAGCCGATCGCGCACTACGCTCCACATGCCCGCGCCGACGATCTCGCGGTCGAAGTGAACGACGCTCTCTTTCGGGATCCCGTGCAGGTCTGCCGGATCCCGGCGTGTGATCGTTTCGGTGCACTCGATCTTCCGCTGCCCCGATTGCATCACGACCCGCGCCTTGGTACCGAGCTGCCCGTGTATCCCGTTCACCGGCTCGTGCAGCACCAGACCCCGCAGCCACTTCGGTATGTGTGCCGGGTCGGCGAGCAGCTGGGCCACCTTCTCTCGCGGCAGTGCGATCTCGATCGAGTTGGTGTACTTCATGGCGTGCATTCCTTCCAGGTGTCGGACAACTTGCTGTAGTGCTGCTCGTCCTGCTCCTCGACGGAGGGGTCTGACATCCGTCTCGCGATTGGCAATTCTCATCGGCGATTCGAGCGCCAAGGATGCCGGTCAGCCCACCGCAGCGGGGATGTCAGGTCGGGTCGGGTGCGTAGAACTTGGTGGTGGCCTCGACTGCGGCCGCGACGTGCTCCGGTTCGCCACCGGCGGCCAGGTGAGCCTCGCCCCAGGCCGCGGCGCTGCGACGGATGAACTCGCGCCCTTCAGGCGACTTCTGGACCGCCTCGTGGTCGGCGGTCTCGCCACCGGCCAACAGCCGGGCGAGGGCGAGGAGATGCAGGTCCCAGCCAACTCCGCCGGCACCGGGGCCGTACGTCGGGAAAAGGGGCTCTCCGACGACCGCAGCGTGGATCAGCTCGACTTCGGTGTCGCCGGTCGGGCCGGGGACCAGGCGCACCTCCACCTCGCTCGTGCCGGGCCAAGCGTCGGCGTCCGGCCCGTAGAGCCAGGACACCTTGAGCAGACGCGGCGGCTCGCACCGGAGGATCTCGCCGTGCTCACCACCGCCCAACTCGAACTTCCCGCCAAGCCGCAGATCCCCGGTGACCGGCCTCAACCAGCGACGCAACCGTTCGGGGCTGGTGATTGCGTCCCAGACGTCGTCGATCTGCGCCTCGTATCGACGCCGCAACTCGATGGTGTACGCCTCGCCGGCGGGCACGCTGCCCTTACCCATCGCCCGGTGCGTAGCGGTCAGTTCGTCCAATACGTCCTTCATGTCAGATTCCCTTCGCTAGTGGATCGGTCTTGCCCGCCCCAGCCGGTCGGGTGGGCTCCCACCAGCCGGAGTCCGAGCTGCACGTCTGCCCCGGGTCAGCTCGGTTTCCAGAGCGTCGAGGCATTGATCCCAGAACCGGCGAAACCGGTCCAACCACCGCGCCAACCTCGCTCAGCGGCGCTGGCTCGACGGCGTAGAACCGGCGAGCGCCCTCAGCCCGCACCGACGCGAACCCGCTGTCACGCAGCACGCGCAGATGCTGTGAGACAGCCGGCTGGGAGAGTTCGAACTCGGCCCGGATCACGTCCGTGATCGCGCCAGAGGTCTGCTCACCGTCGGCGAGCAGCTCCAGAATGCTCCGGCGTCGAGGGTCGCCGAGGATGTCGAACGCGTGCACGAACAGGAAGCATACCGTTTTCCACTTATATAAGGCAATTCTGGTATTTTGATGCCACGTTCGGCTAAGAGTTCGTCTTCGTTCGCGGATTCTGCGGTAGCCGATGAGTGCGGCGGATGCCGGCGAAGGAGGAAGACTGCCGCAACGGCTTCGGCGCTGGGCTGGACGTAGATGCCGGGGGCATTGGGGGCGCCATGAGAGTCATGGACGGCGTGCGGTCCGTTCGATGACGATGCGAGTGAGTTCCACGCGCGAGGCGATGCTGAGCTTGCGGAACGCCTGGCGGAGGTGGTGGGCGACGGTGTGGGGGCTGATGTACATGCGACCGGCGACCTGCTTGTTGTTCAGCCCCTGAGCGACGAGTTCGGCGACAGCCCGCTCCGTGCGGGTGAGGCTGTTCCATCCGGAGACCGCCTTGCCGGGGAGGGACGTCCAGTGGCGGTGGCGGATGCCGAGTTCGCGCAGCCGGCGCCGGACGCGGGCCTGGTCGCGGTCGGCACCGACCTGCCGGTACCCGTCGAGCGCCTCTTTCAGGCGGTGGACCGCCTGATCCTGGTCGCCTTGATCGCCGTGCAGGACGCCGAGCGCGCGGCCGTCACCGCCCAGTTCCTTGACGGTTGCTTCCACCTTGGCGGGGTTCCGCCCGATGATGACGGCGCTCCCCCGGCCCCCACCACGTCCGCAGCGGTCTGGCGTCCCATGCCGCTGCTGCCCCCGACAACGATGAGTTTCCGCTCCGCGAAGACCGGCATGGACTCCATCCGGTCGAGCCAGTTCATGCTCATCCGGCACTCCCTTCCGCTTCGGCGCCTGCGAACCATGTGGCCGGCGCCCTCGTCGCAACCCACCGTTGCCCGGCCGCCCCGGCGCCCACATCGTCAAGGCGGCTATTTCCGGCGTTCTCCGGGGGGCCCTTCGAAACCGTCAAGGACGGGATGCCGCGGCCTTCGACGCCGGAGTACCAACTCAGGTGAGAAGCCCGAGTCGCAGCAATGAGAAAGAGGAGCAGGCCGTGAGCGCACACCAGGCCGGGGAAGCCTACGACGTGATCGTGATCGGCACGGGGCCGGTCGGGCAGACGATCGCCGAGCGGGGCCGCTCGGCCGGGCTGACCGTGGCCGCCGTGGAAAGAGAGCTGGTCGGCGGGGAGTGCTCGTACTGGGCGTGCATTCCGAGCAAGGCGATGCTACGGCCCGTCACGGCGCTCGCCGACGCCCGCCGGGTCGGCGGAGCCCGGGAAGCGGTGACCGGGAAGGCGGACGCCACGGCTGTGCTCGCCCGGCGGGACGCATGGGTGAGCGGCTGGGACGACCGGGGGCAGGCCCTGTTCCTGAAGAACATCGGCGCCGACCTGATCCGCGGCCACGCGCGCCTGGACGGCCCACGGCGCGTGTCAGTGGAAATCCCGGGCGGCTCCGCCGTCTCCCTGACCGCTCGCCACGCGGTGGTCGTCTGCACCGGCAGCCGCCCGAACCTTCCCGACCTGGGCGACGTGCGGCCTTGGACGAACCGGGAGGCCACCGACTCCCACAGCGTCCCCCGGCGGCTCGCCGTCATCGGCGGCGGTGGGGTGGGCGTCGAGATGGCCACCGCCTGGCAGGGCCTGGGGTCCTCCGTCACCCTGCTGGCACAGGCCGAAGGGCTGCTGCCGAAGTTGGAACCCTTCGTCGGCGAGGTGATCGCGCGCGCCTACACCGAGGGCGGGATCGACGTGCGGATCGGGGTCACCGTCGAGGGCATGCGCCGCCCGGACCCCACCGGCCCGGTCACACTGTCTCTCGAGGGCGGAGAGGAGTTGGAGGCCGACGAGGTGCTCCTCGCCATCGGGCGCAGGCCGCTGACCTACGACATCGGCCTGCGGACCGTCGGCCTGGAACCGGGCTCATGGCTGGAGGTGGACGACGCCTGTGCCGTCCGCGCCGTGGCCGGCGACAAATGGCTGTACGCGCTCGGCGACGTCAACGGCCGCGCCCTCCTCACCCACCAGGGCAAGTACCAGGCCCGCGTCGCCGGCGCCGTGATCGCCGCCCGCGCGGCCGGACGGCCGGTGGACCCCGCCCCGTGGGGCCCGCATGCCACCACCGCCGACAACCACGCGGTGCCGCAGGTCTTCTTCTGCGACCCGCAGGTCGGCGCGGTGGGCCTGACCGCCGACCAGGCCGAACGCGCCGGGCACCGGATCCGGGTGGTCGACGTCGACACCGGCCAGAAAGTCGCCGGAGCGGGACTCTACGCGGACGGCTACACCGGCCGCGCCCGCATGGTCGTCGACGAGGACCACGACCGGCTGCTCGGCGTCACCATGGTCGGCCCCGCGACCGAGGAACTGGTCCACTCGGCCACCGTCGCCGTCGCCGCGCAGGTGCCTGTCAGCCGCCTCTGGCACGCGGTCCCCTGCTTCCCGTCGATCAGCGAGGTGTGGCTCCGCCTGCTGGAGGCCTACCGCGATACGACGGACGCAAAGCAGGGGCGCTGAGCCGAGCCGCCGCCGGTTCACCTCACGACGCGAACCGTCCGGTTCGACGATGTGGAGGCTCCGCCTCGCCATTCATGAGACAGGCGACAGCACCGACTCGAAGGAGACCAGCGCATGCCGCCGCGCCGGTGCGAGACCAGGCGCGGCGATGTACCGGATAACGTGCCGGAGTCGCGCAGCGGTCCGGCGGGCCGATGCCCTGCTCGTCGCCGTCTCGTGATCGCTCATGTACGTGATAATGGACCCTTATCACGTACATGAGGGCAGGCTCCGCCGAGTTTTGGACAGCCCATTGGCTGCGTCAGCGACGGTTCTCGGCCGCCCTGAGTGCGGTCTTCGCCGTGTCGGTTCTCCCCTCGGCGAGGGTGGCGGTGGTGGCGAGCAGCGCCAGGACGGCAGCGGGAACCCCGAGCATGGTGACCGGCAGCCAGTCCTGAGCCAGACCGCCAAGTCCACCACCCATCGCCACTCCGAGGTAGATCACGGAGGAGTTGAGGCCAAGGAGCACAGGTGCCGAGGCGGGCGCAAGGCTCACCAGCCGGTGTTGCTGCACGACGGAGACCATCCCGTCGGTTGTGCCCCAGATCGCGGCCCATACGCACGCGACAACCAGGTGGCTGACCGTGAGTGGGCTGATCGCGAGCAGCACAGTGCCGCCGGCGAGTGCCGCGATCGCGATCTGGCGTCCCGGACGGTTGTCAGCGAGCTGGCCGGCGAGGACGTTGCCGGCCAGCACCCCGACGCCCCAGACGAACAGGATCATGGTGATGGCCTGGGGAAAGGATCCGGTCGTGGTGCCCGCAATCGCGGCTCCGATGTAGGTGTAGACGGTATAGTGTCCGGCCATCACCAGCAGGGTCACGGCCAGAATGGTAAGCACCTTGGGCTGGCGCAGCGGTGCCAGGCGGGCCGTCAGGCTTGTCGTCGGGAGCATGACCTTGGGCAACGCTACCGAGATGCCGATCGCGGCGACGACGCCCAGGGCCGCGACGGCCCAGAGCGTGAGGCGCCAGTCGACGCTGCCGATCAAATTGCCCAGCGGCATGCCCAGCGCGGTTGACAAGGTCAGCCCACCGATGACCAGCGCCATGGCACGTCCCCGCCGTTCGGCAGGCGTGATCGCGACAGCCGCGCTCGACGCGGTGGCCGTGATGGTGGCCGCCCCGGCTGCGGTGAGTATCCGGGCCAGCCACGTCAGCAGGTAGGTCGGGCTGAGTGCGGTCATGACGTTGCCGACGACGAACACGATCAGTGCCAGTTGCAATGCAGTGCGACGATCCAGTGGGCTCAACAGCCAACTCAGTACCGGCGCAGCGACAGCCAGCGTCAACGCGAACACGGTCACCAGCTGGCCGGCGGCCGCCATACCTACCTCAAGGTCGGCGGCAATCGCCGGCAGGAGACCGGCTATCACGAACGCGTCGGTGCCGACTGCGAAGGTGGCCAGCGCCAGCGGGAGTAGCGGTCTGAGGAGGTGACCGGATCCGTTCGGTGCGGAGCCGGTGGTCTGGGTGCGGCTCAATCCTGGTTACCTGCCTGCTGGGACAGGCTGAACTCCACGCCCTGGTCATCGGTGCAATGGGCGTAGGCGCCGGACGGGATGGTGATCGGATCTTCCGCCGTGCCACCGAGTTCGCGTACGCGCGCGACGGCGGCGGTGATGTCGTCGACGGCGAAGAAGATGCGGGGGTGTCGTGCGGCATCGTCGTGCGGCACTCCGCCCATGGGTACGGCCCCTTGGATCATCGAGTAACCCGGGAAGTTGCCCTCATGGAACGTCCAGCCGAACAGCGAGCCCCAGAACCGCTGGGTTGCTTCGATGCCCCTGCTCGGCAGCTCAAAGTAGGTGACCTGTCCACTCATAGCCTGTCCCTTCTGGATGTCAGTCCTTCTGACATGCAAAACTATGTCATACTCCTGACATGATGCAAGAAGAGGCCGTTGGCGACCTTGGCCAGTCGGTGGGCTACGTCCTCAAGCAGGTGCAAGCCTCGCTGCACACCGCGATGGATGAAGTGCTGCGTCCACTGGGTCTCACTGTTGCCCAATACGCATGCCTCGAGTTGCTCGGCCAGCATCCGGGACTGTCCAACTCCGAACTCGCCCGCCGCGCCTTCGTCACGCGCCAGTCGATGAACGTCGTCCTTCGCCGGCTACAAGAGCGGGGCCTGCTCACCCGGCCTGCTTACGCTGCTCATGGGCGTGCTCTGCCAACCGAGCTCACCCGAGCCGGACAATCGACGCTGCGCGAGGCCAGTGTCGCCGTGCGCGCCGTCGAACGGCAGATCTTCGCGCCGTTGTCGCAGGAGCGGCAGCGTCGGCTACGCGAGGACCTCACCTCCTGCGCAGCCTCTGCGATCGCAAACCAGCCCGTCACACAACCCTGAGAACCAGAACGTCACGCATACGGTGTCGAAACTCGCTGACGCGCGCCCCGCCCCGGATCTCGGATGGTGTCGAAGTGCCCGGCTGATGTGCGCGGTCAAGTCGGGCGAGAGCTGCGCGACGTCCTCGGCGCTGATCTCCCAGCCCTCGGCCAGCAGCCGGCGCATCACCTCCATCATGTCCAGCGCCGTATGGAAGATCAGACAGTTGGCCAGCAAAGAGCGGGGATGAAGTCGCGGGTCTTGCCCCAGTAGGTGAGGGCGTGTTCCAGCGCGTCCAGCACGCTGCGATCGGCCGGCGCGACGTCGTCGTTCAGCTCCAGGCAGCGCCGCATGTGCTCCACCACCACAACCGGCACCTCGCGCGCCTTGGCGAAGCGGCCCAGCCGCTGAAGCACTTCAGCGCGAGCGTCAACGCCAGCAATGCTCATCGGTGTCGGTCTCCTCCCGCGCCCACGCCGTCTCCTCCTGCCAGGGAGAGAAGAACATGTACAGCTCTCGCGCCATCACCAACCGCGGAACACCCGATAGGCGGTCCGCTCCACCGACGTCACCGCACACGCCTCCCGGCCCGGCACCGCTCAACAGACGAGGCACACCGTAGCGAGACGAACACACGCACAACAGGCGAAGAAGATCACAGATTCATCAACCAGCCCGCCTCAACCCCTCAAGATCCACTTAATGTGGGTTTTGGGCTCATGTGGGCCGACACCCAGAACTACACGCTGCGGAACTCAACCCTTGGCCTGGTCGTCCCCTTGCCCGCCGAGGACTTTCACGTAGCGATGCGCCGGGACGGTGACGGGCCCGGCCGCGCTCGGTGCGAGGTGGTCGAACAGACCCTCGTCAACCCATCCCTTGCGGTCGTAGAACCTCCGGGCCCGGACGTTGCCGGCGACCACCGCCAGCCAGGCCCGCCGATGGCCGTTCGCCGCGACACGGCGTTCCGCCTCGGCCAGCAGCGCGGTCGCCACCTCGGTGCCCCGGTGTCGCCTGGCCACGTACACCTGCTCCACCTCGTCCTCGACCACCATCACGAACCCGGCCACGGCACCCTCGACGGTCGCGACCACCGTGTCCCCGACGCGTCGCGCGGCGCGTTCCCCGAACGACTTCGGGGTCCGGACCGCGGCGAGTTCGTCGGGCACGTTTCCCCGGTGCCCGTCGCCCCACCCTTCGTGCCAGATGCGGGCGACCGCAGGCGCGTCTTCATCTCTCGCCGGACGCAGCTCCACAACCTCACTCCTCGCCGGCCGGGTGCGGGCTCTCGGACGCCCCCGAAGGCACCGGCACCGCCACCTGCCACCGGCAGATCACCTTGGTGAACAGGTCGGCCCCGATGCGCTGGTAGAACCGCTGTGCCCCCACGTTGGCCGCGGCGACCTCCCAGCGGATGACCATGCCGTCCGCGACCTCCGCGACCGCCCGCATCAGCTGCTCCCCGACCCCCTGGCCACGCTGTTCGGCGCGGACGTAGAGGTCGTCCAGCGCGAGATAGTCCGTGCCCGCCCACAGGCTGATCCTTTCGAGCCAGGACACGTAGCCGACCGGACGCCCGTTCTTCTCCGCGATCAAATAGGTGATCTCGGGGCGGGTGAGCAGCTCTCTCAGCCGTTCGACGGTCAAAGTGATCGCGGATCGCTGGTTCTGATGCTCGGCGATCTCACAGATCAAGCCATGGACGGTCGCCGCGTCAGCGGCGGTCGCACGACGGATGGACACCATGATGAGTTCCTTTCTCAGCCGGTGGGAGGAATCTGACGCAGGTGGCGGAGCGCCACGACGGCGGCGCCCGCCGCCGCGACGACGGCTGCAACGTGGAGTCCGTCGGCGAAGGCCACAGGTGCGGGGCCGAGCACCGCCGTGGCCAGCTCGCCCGGAAGCCCCTGTGCCGCCGGCACCGCCCCGCTGAGGCTGTCGCGGCCGGCCGCAGCCACCTCGGGCGGCAGGCCGCCGGGTAGCGCCGTGCCGGCCTGGGCCCGGTAGACGACGGCGCCTATGCTGCCGATGATCGCGATGCCGAGCGAGATGCCCGGGTCGTTGCAGGTGGTGGCCAGTCCGGAGGCCGCCCACGCCTTCCGCGGCGGCACCGAGCCCACGACCGGGTTGGCGGTCAGCGCCATGGACGGCGCCGCGGCGGGACACAGCACCATGAAGCCCACGACCAGCAGCGGCAGCCCGCCCGCGAGCATCATGAACAGCAACATGGCGGGCAGGATCAGCACGACCGGCCCTGCCCATCGTCGGAGACCGGCGCGCCGGCCGTGGTCGGGATCTGCGGACGACATGAGCGTGTTCCTTCGGTGAGTTCCGGGAAGCGGCCATCCGGCACACTCCGGGCTCGACGATCGCCGGGCGCCTGCCGAGAGCGTTCCGGGACCGGTCGAGGACGTGCGTCGCTCACACTAGAAAGCCCCAGGTGGTCGCCGAATCAGTGAAGTCGCCAGTCTCGCCGACGCCAGGCCGTCCGGGCGATCGACGACCTGGCCGGCCAGACTGCCGGTGCACATCGCCACCCCGTCGGCCGGGGGATACGAGTCGACCCGGGAGGAACAAGGCATCGGTCCCAAGATCCTGATCACCTCTGCTGTCTCCGGGACCGGCCGTCTCGCCCGCACGAAGCCCATGACCCATTTCGATCGGTGAGCGGGACGGCGGCGAGCATGCGCTGCAGGTTGTCCAGCGTCGTGCGGCGGTCCCACCTGCTCACCGGTGCGGCGCCGATGAAGAAGGGCTGGTCGGGCGGACGGGCCTGCCAGGCGTCGATGGCCTGGCAGGAGATCGGGTCCACGGGCTTGGTGATGCCGCCCATCAGCAGCGCGCCGCGCGACAGAGCAAGGGCGTCAGGTTCGTCTTACTCTGTCGCCCGTGGGAGCCGGCCAGTGCAGGTGGCTTCTCTGACGCCCCTGCGGTCGCGGTGATCAGGCGGCCTTGCCGCGGGTGATGTAAAGGTTCATGTCGGTGAAGTCGGTGGTGACGTTGTAGGGCTTGTAGAAGCAGTGGGCGAAGTGGCCCAGCACGTCGAAGCCGTGAGGGCTGAGCGACAGGTGCGGGTCCGAGTAGCAGTAGACGTCCCTGGCGACGGCGTCGCCGAGGCGGAGCTCCTTCGGGTAGCAGGGGTAGGCGACGGCCGGCTGGCTGTGGGCGAAAGTCTCGATCGGGCGGTCGTGGTCGACACGGACGTCCAGCAGCTCGGCCGCTTCCCCGTGCAGGCCGGCGGCGATCTCGCCGACGCCGCCGAAACCCACGCCCAGCACCCGGGTACCGGAGTCGGCGATGCTGCCCCTGCTGAACGTCTGATGCTCACGGGCCAGATACAGCGGCAGAGGCTCGGTGCCCGCCCGCGCCGCGGCGGCGCGTACCTTTCTGGCCGTTGCGGGGGTCTTGCGGCGCAGGATGAGCGACCGGCAGGCGTAGTCGAAGGTGGGCAGCAAGTGGTAGAAGACCCACATGCCGATCATGCCGTCGCTCTGCGCGTTGACATCTTCGCCGGACTCCGACTCCAGCCACGCCACGGGGAGGTTGCGCAGCTCCATGCCGCCCACCTTGAATGACTGCAGCACCCCCACCTTCCGCCATGCGATGCCGCCCAGGTAATCGATCTGCTTCTTGGCCACGGCGCTCACCCCGGCTTCCTTGGCCACCGATGCCGACAAGCTCAGCGCCGGCGCGCCGGTGTAGAACTGGAAGCGCTTCGTCGATCCGCCGTTGACCGAGGCCTCGACCAGCGGAAACGGGTCCATCTGCAGCCAGGGCACCTGCGTGGTGTCGCCGTGGACCTGATACGGCTCGCCGTGGACCGCGCCGAACCAGGCGGCGTTCAGTTCGTTGCCGGCCGCCTTCCAGTGCGGTACCGAGAAGGCGAATCTGTCCTGCCGGATGTAGCAGTCGGCCAGGTACTGGTTGGCCTGCTTGTCGTCGGGCGCCAGCTTGAGCGCCATCGTGAGGTATTTCTCGGCGGCCGCGAACCGGTTGGACAGCAGCGCGACAAAGCCGCGCCGGCGGGCCGCGTTCAGATTCGAGGGGTCTGTCTTGAGGATCTCCTCGTACGCGCGGGCGGCCTGGTCGAACTCCCCGGCCTTGAACAGCGCGTCCGCGTCAGCGCCGCGGACTCGCGCCGTGGCCGCCCCGCCCAGCAGCGGCGCGGTGGCGGCGGCACCGGCCAGCACGGCGGCGCCGCGCAACACCGAACGCCGGTCCCACTCTCCGTCATGAACCAAGACCTTCTCCTTCTTTTTCCTGATCATCTTCGCCGTGGCCTCTGTACAACGGACGGTCACAGCAGCTCAGGCCGGCTCGTCCCGCCCTGCCTGATGAGGACGACACCGCAGGTGCCGGGGCCACCCGGCCGCACACCACGACGGACGATGCGGGCCGGGACCGGCTCAAGGCCCTTCCGCACGGCCGGGTCAGCCTCGGTCAACAACACGCGCGGCGCGCCGCCGAGTATCGACAGCACGCTCCGTAACCCGCCCGCCGGTCAACCCCATCCACTGTCGACCGGCCGTGTCCCCGCCTCGTTCGCGCCGTGTCATCGTCGTGTCACGGCCGCGGCGGCGGTGGCCCGCCGTCGACGAACGGTGACATGCGGCGGGCGACGCGGGGACATCCGGTGCTGCTCGTGTTTGTCATGGAGGAACCACATACCATCCCAATCCAGCCCCGAGACCGGGTGTTCGCCGTGATCACGCTGCCCGTGGCGTTAGTCCGCCGTCCTGGGGGCGCCCGGGAACTGGTGGTGTACGACGCGGCCGGGGTACGGGCGTCATGCCGCCGCGTGGCGCGCCGGCGTGGGCGTCGCGGGCCCGTTCCATCGCGGCGGCCAGGTCGCGGAAGAAGCCGGCGGTCACCGCGCCGACCAGCTCGTCGTGGCTGGCGTAGTAGTGGTAGAGCGCCGCGCCGCTCATGCCGACCTGCCGGGCGACCGCGTTGGTGGTCACCGCAGCCGATCCCTGCTCGACCAGCAGCTTGCGCGCGGCCGTGTGGATCTCCTCCGAATCGGCCTGGCGCAGGCTCTGCCGTCTGCTGGTGTGTGCGGACATCGTCACCCCTCGCTGCGTTCCCTCGGCCACCGTTGACATCTTAAGGCATCTATGTTTTCTTAATGGCTCTAAGAAACCTAGAGCCCATAAGGGGTGCCTGTGGAGATTCTGTGGACCCTTCTCTCGGTGGTGGCGCTGGTGGCGGCCGTGTGGTGGCGGATGTCCAGATCCGCCCACGTCCGGCGGAGCAAGGAGTCCTGACATGGCCCGCACGCTGCGCGACCGCTTGTTCGGCAAGTACGCCGTGGAGGCGACCGTCACCGTCGCTGAGCAGGTCACCCCCGCCATGCGCCGGATCCGGCTGGAAACCGACCAGCCCGTCGCCTTCCCCTACGCCCCCGGCCAGCACATCAGGATCGAGCTGAAGGACCCGCTGTCGGTGTCGGGCATCCTGCGCCCGTCCGAGACGCTGCGCACCTACACGATCTGGGGCCTCGACCCCGGCAGGACGGCGATCGAACTGCGCGTCCATCTGTATGCGGGCGACGGCATCGGCCTGAGGTGGGCGCGTGCGGTCCGGCCCGGGGAACGGGTGACCTTCTGGTGGCCGCAAGGCGACTTCTTCACCCGCGAGGCGGCCTATCACGTGTTCATCGGAGAGGAGACCGCCAGCGCCGCCTTCGGCCCGATGATCAGGGCGCTGGGAGCCTCAGCCGAGGTGTTCGGCGTCCTGGAGGGCGAGACTCCCGAGCACGACCTGCCCATGCCCGGGGCACCGCCGCTGCGCCGCGTCCACCGCCACGGCGCCCCCGCCATCGCCTCCCGGGTGCTGCTCGCGGCCGTGGCGGAACTCGACATGCCGGGCAACGCCGGCGCCGCCTACGTGGCAGGCGAGGCCAGAACCTGCCAGCTGGTACGCGACTTCCTGGTACGCGAGCGCAACTGGCCACGGGCCTCGATCAAGACCAAGCCGTTCTGGACCCCGGGCAAGCGGGGCCTGCACTAACCATCAGGGAGACGTGCACATGCCGATCCGCGCCGGCATCTCCACGGCCGAGAGGATGTCGCTTCTCATGACGAAGTAGACGTACTGACGGACGAGCGCACGACGACCCCTAACGATCTACAGCCTCATGTCGGTGAACCGGTGTCGGTGTTCTCGCCCGGCTCCATCTCCGCAAGCTCGAAGGTCAGCGCTTCGGGGTGCGTTGCGTGATGGCGTGTTCGAGTCCGTCGAGGATGGCGTGCAGGCCGAACTCCTGGGTCGTGGTGGCCGAGGGGATGGCATGAGTGGTGGCCAGCAGCGGGAACCGATCGGCGTTGAGGAGCAGCAGATCGCGCATGATCGGGGCGGCGTTGCCGGCCGTCCAGGTCTGGGTGCCGGGAGTGGCGGCCGCGTGGGTGGCGCGGATGTGGTTGGACACCAGCATGATCGCGTCCAGGCGTTCGCGTTCGGTCAGGGGGGTGTCGGCCAGGGCGCTGAGGGCGCTTTCCGGCCATGCGGTCTCGCGTGGGCCCATCACGCGGTCGCCTGCGGTGATGGACGGCAGCCAGGGATGTAGCCGCCAGGCCGCGGAGAGCTCGCGGGCGTACTCTTCCAGCTTGGCCCGCCACCCGGCCACCCTGCCCAGGTCGGGGGCCTCGCCGACCGCCGCCTCGATCATGACGGCGATGAGTTCGGCCTTGTCCTTGACGTAGCGGTACAGAGCCATCTTGGTGAAGCCGAGCTCGGCGGCGATGCGCTGCATGGAAACCGCCTCCAGGCCCTCGGTGTCGGCCACCTTCACCGCGGTGTCGGCCACCTGGTCCAGGTCGAACGCAGGCCTGGGGCCTCTGCTGGACGGTTTCCGCAGACCCCACAGCAGCTCGGCCACCGCTTTCGGATCCTCGTTGACTGGCATCGCCGCACTCCCTCTTGCCATTCCCACAGAACTGTCTCTACTATACACAGTGTCTGAGGGATACAGTTTCCCCCGGGTCACAACTCAGCACATTTGTGCCGGATGTCGCGATGCCTCTGGACGGATTCACGGCCGAGCCGAAACGTCCTGAACTACTGAAGAAGGAAACGATCATGGGTAAGCTCCGCGTCCACAACTTCGCCGTCTCGCTGGACGGCTTCGGCACCGGCGAGGGCCAGGCCGCCGACGCCCCGTTCGGCCACGCCGGCGAGCGCATCCACGACTGGATGTTCGCCACCCGGTACTGGCATGAAATGGGCGGCGGCCGGCGCGGGAGCGTCGGCGCCGACAACGCGTTCGCCACGATGCACGGCTCCGGCATCGGCGCCGAGATCATGGGCGCCGGCAAGTTCGGCCCACCCGGCTGGCAGGACGACCCCGACTACAAGGGCGCGTGGGGGCCCAACCCGCCCTTCCACACGCCGGTCTTCGTGCTCACCCACCGGCCGCGGCCATCGATCGAGATGAAGGGCGGCACCACGTTCCACTTCCTCGACGCCGCACCCGCCGAGGCGCTCAAGATCGCCTTGGAGGCGGCCGGCGGCCAGGACGTGCGCCTCGGCGGCGGGCCGTCCGTCATCCGCGACTTCGTCGCCGAGGGGCTGGTCGATCAGATGCACGTCGTCCAGGTCCCGATCCTGCTCGGCCGCGGCGTCCGGCTCTGGGACGGCCTGGAGTCGCTGGAGGAGGCGTACCACATCGAGGCGGTCTCCACGCCCAGCGGCGTCACCCACCTGACGTTCACCGCAAAGAGCCGCTGACCACCGCTTCCACCGGCCGGCCCGCTCAACGCGCACAACGCCATCCCCCAGGTTGCCGCCGGTGGCCTGAGAATGGCCGGTGGACAGCCCGGCTGGGCCCCATCTCGGTGGTATAGATTCGCGCCCCCATTCCGTCCACCCCGTGGACGACGATCGGGCGTCTCAGATTCACCTTCGGACGGGCTGATGCCTTGGCCACGGATCGGGCCGGCCCGCCGATGAACGATGCCGTAAGAAACCGCGTCTGTTCGGCGCGGTGTCGAGACAGGAACTCACATGGGAACGATCAGCAACTCCACGTTCGTCAGCCTGGACGGCGTGGTCAATCACATGGACAAGTGGCACTTCGACTACGTCGACGACGAGGCCAGTGAACTGGCGCTGGAGCAGCTCCAGGCCGCGGACGCGATGCTGATGGGCCGCAAGACCTACGAGGTGTACGCCGGCGCCTGGCCGGAACGGGACGGCAAGTACGCGGACGCGATCAACGCCCTCCCCAAGTACGTCGCCTCCACCACCCTCAGCGAGCCGGCCTGGCACAACACCAGCGTGCTCGACGGCGACCTGATCGAGGCGGTCCGGGCGCTGCGCGCCACGGACGGCACGTCGATCCTGATGCACGGCTACGGCCCGGTGGCCAAAGCCCTTCTGCAGGCGGACCTCCTCGACGAGCTCCACCTGTGGGTACACCCGCACCTGGCCGGAGTCGGCGACGCGGACGACCTGATCCTCCACCCCGGCCTCACCAAGAAGCTCGAACTGACCGCGACCCGGACGCTGAGCTCCGGGATCGTCGTCCTCACCCTTCGCAACCCCGACGCCTGACCATCCCGGGAAAAGCCCGGCCGAAAGGAGCACCACCACATGTCTGAAAGGCCCCCACGGGACGCGGGCGGCGGATTCACCGTGCATCGCCGCCTGCACGCCGGCGCCGATCGGGTCTTCGCGGCCTTCGTCGAGCCCAGCAGGCTCGAACAATGGTTCGTCGCGCCGGGCTACCACACACCCGCCGACCGGATGCGCGTCGACGCCCGGCCGGGCGGGCGGCTCGACGCAGTCATGATCTCGGACGCGAACGGCTCGGAGATCCCCTTCGGCTTCACCTACGCCGAAGTGGACCCGCCGCGCCGGGTGGTGCTCCGGTTCCAGGAGCCGCAAGAGTTGGTCACCGTGACACTGTCCGACGCCCCTGACGGGGTCGACCTCACCTACGAGTTCGTCTCCTGGCCCGGACCCATCGACCAGAGCGCGTCCCGGCGCGGCGTCGACGACATGCTCGACCTCATCGCGGCAGGGATCCAGCAGGGCACCATCTGATGCCCGGCCGACCGCGACCGCCTCGCCGCGGTCGGCCGGCAGATCCGCATCTTCCCGGCACCAAGGAAGAGACATCATGCGAACGAATACCCCATCACGGTCGAACGCTCCCGTCGACTGCGCGCCCGAGACTCGCATCACCAAGTCGTTACTGGGTTACGGCATGCTCGTGGGCCCCTTATACGTAGTGATCTCCGTTACCGAAGGCATAGTCAGGCCCGGCTTCGATTTCACTCGCCACAGCTGGAGCCTGCTGGCCAACGGCAGCGTCGGCTGGATCCACACGATCGTGCTCACGCTGACCGGTCTGATGGTCGTGGCGGCTGCGGCCGGCTTCGTCCGGCAGCTGCGCCGCGAGAGACGCTCCGGCGCCGCCGGCTGGTTCCTGGCCGTGTACGGCGTCGGCATGGTCGGTGCGGGGGTCTTCACCGCCGACCCCGCCGACGGTTTCCCGCTCGGCACGCCCGACGGTCCCACCATGACGCCGACTGTCCACGGCCTGCTCCACCTTGCCATCGGCGGCCTCGGCTTCCTCGGGTTGGTGATCGGCTGTCTGGTCCGCGCACACCAGTTCCAGAAGGACAAGGCCCGCGGCTGGGCCGTGTTCTCCCTCCTGACCGGCGTGCTCTTCCTCGCCGCCTTCGTCGGCATCGCGTCCGGCGGCTCGCCCACCAGAGGCGTCGTTCTGGCCTTCACGGCCGCGGTCGTGCTCGCCTGGACCTGGTTGTTCCTCCTCAGCCTCAGGACGTATCGCCGGGCCGGCATCCCTGCCCAACCGTAAGAGGCCCAACCGGCAGGAGATCCGCCATGCGCAGGACCCCAAACGCCAACCACGTGCTTTCCCGGGCTCCGGGATCCGCCCGGCGACCGCATGAACACGATCACAAATACGTCGCGCCGGCCACTCCTACCGAGCTGAAGCGGCACAACCCGACCGTCAGCGACCACGACCCGACCCACCCCATCCGCGACCTCAAACAGCAGGCCGGCGACATGCCGCATACCGGCCACGGCAGGCTGACAGGAGGCAGATCTTGAACTACCAGAACCTCGTCAAACGACTGAAGGTACCCGCCGGGTGGACGGCGCCGACCGAACTGGTCTACGACGACATCCAGGCCCGCGCGCTCACCCGGGACCACCTCCACGACGACGTCCGGGGCATCAACGCCAGCATCGAGCTCATCCGCCGAACCCGCGGCGGACGCTGGCCCACCGAGCCGGTCACCGAGGACTTCAACTACGTCGACCTCGTCTGGCACGAATGCGAGTTCCGCGAGGGCGACTCGTTCACCTACGCCGTGTACGACACCGCCGGCCGGTACCTCGGCTGCTGCTACCTGTACCCCGTGGGCCGACGCACCCCGCTGACCGAGGGACTGCTCGCCTACGACGTGGACGTGAGCTGGTGGGTGACCCCGGACGCCTACGCAGGCGGCCACTACATCAAGCTGTACCAGGCGCTCCGCCACTGGATCGCCATCTCGTTCCCGTTCACCAACGCGTACTACTCCAATGCCGAGATTCCATCACCCGAAGTAGACAGGGACGACTCGCGGCACTGACTGCCGGCCCCTCGTGGCCGGGCCAGCGACCAGTGCGGACGCGGCAACCGATGGGCGGGGAAGCTGCGACGAGACCATCGACGGCGCGGATTCGCCGGAGCTACCGGTGATCCCGGCACGCATTTCTTCCGGAACGCGGGCCCGGCAGTCGCGCTCGACATCATGAGCAGCGACTTTCCCCACCACGTGCCCGAAGCGCCCGCCGTGGCAGGCACGCCCTGTCCGGCGAGCCGTCCACCGGACAGATCACCCTGGGCGGGGCCGGCGCATCCTGCCCGCGCACCGGCGACTGGCACCTCGAGGACCTACTGATCACGGGCGGCCTGGCCGAGCTGGGCCCTGGCCGCGGGCGATGAGGTACGCGCGCCCGTCAGGTCCGTGTCCTGACCGCGGCGGGTCCGGGAAAACGCAGCACGTCGTCGCGGTCGCCGAGCGGCGCCAGGTCCGAGCGGTCCCCCAACACGGCGAAAGGGTCCGCCCCCGATGAGGGAAGAAGGAGTGAGGGTCATGAGTCCATGCCAGCCGTGCGTTGATCTCAGCCGGTGCCGCGACGTGGGCGCTTCGCGGCGGGCCGGGCGCCGTCGGCGGTGCTCGGCCGCCTACGGCGCTCTCCGCCCTGGCTCAGATGGTGGCGTGTGCCCCGTGCAGGAAACCGATCAACAGCGGATTCACCAGGTCGGGACGCTCCAGGCTCGGCAGGTGACCTGCCCAGTCAAGCTCGAGATGACGGGCGTGGGCGAGCCGGTCCGCCAGCCGGGCGGCGATCTGCCGGAAGTCCGCCAGGTCGTGGTGGCCGGAGACGAGCAGGCAGGGGGCCGTGATCTCGGTGACCTCGGTCTCCACCCTGATCGGCTCGACCTCCTCGGAGGCGGCGACCTGGACCTCGAACGCGTTGCGCTGCATCACCCGTACCTTCTCCCTGGCCGCGTCGTCGGCCTGCGGCCCCAGACAGGTCCGCACGTTGAGTTCAGTGGCTCCGGCGAGGTCACCAGCCTCGATCAGCTCGTCCTCACGCCGGCCGAACTCCCTCAGCTCGGCGCCGGCCTCGTGTCCCGCCCACGCGGTGGACAGCAGTACCAGCGCTGTCACCCGCCGCGGCCAGCGGGCGGCGAACTCCAGCGCGACCCGGCCACCGCCGGACGCGGCGACCAGCGCCGCCTGCTCGGCCCCGAGCTCATCCATCAGGTCGGCGACGTCCTGGGCGTTGTTGTAGGGCCGGTCCGGCATCGGAGTCCGGCCGAAGCCGCGCAGGTCGCAGCGCAGCACCCGGTAACCGGCGTCGACCAGGGCCGGCACCTGTGGATCCCACATCCGCCGGTCGCACGCGGTGGCGTGCACCAGGACCACCGCCGGGCCCTTTCCGGCCACATCATGAGTGAGTGTCATGAGACGTCACCATAGGGGTCGGGTTCGCGGCAAGCACCTGAATTCCGGCAGCGCACGACCTGCACATCGATGGCAGACGTGTCGATTCGGCTTGAGCCCGTTCGTAGCCAAGGTGAGAGACCGGCAACGGCCGGTCGCCACGCACCGGAGGCCCACCATGTCCGTCACCACCACCGTCCCGGCGAAGCCACCGGCCACCGGCCAGGAGAACGTGAGCGCCACCCTGACATTCGCCGCCCCCGCCGCGAGGGTGTTCGCGGTGCTGGCCGACCCGACGACCCATGCCGCCATCGACGGCACGGGCTGGGTTCAGGAGGCCGCCGACCAGGCGCCGCTGACCGAGGTGGGGCAGATCTTCCGGATGGCCATGCATCACGCCGGCCATCCGGACGGGGACTACGAGACGGTCAATCAGGTCGAGGTGCTCGACCCGCAGCGCGCCATCGGCTGGCTGACGGGATACGAGAAGGACGACGGTCGGCTGGAGTTCGGCGGCTGGATCTGGCGTTACGACCTGGCGCCGCTCGGCCCGTCCGAGACCGCGGTCACGCTCACCTACGACTGGTCGGCGGTGCCGCAGAGCATCCGGGAGTATCTCCAGTTCCCGCCCTTCGGCCCTGATCATCTGGCCAACTCGCTGCACCACCTGGCCGAGCTTGTCCCCGCCAGGGCCGGTCAGTGACAACGATCCCGACAACTGCCCCATCCTTTCCGCGGCCGATGTCGAATGGCGTCGAGCCGGTTCGTAGCCAAAGTGAGAGGCCGGCCAAGAGCCGGCCCCCGTACCGGAGGTCAGCAATGTCCGTCACCACCACCACCGCCACCACTGCTTCCACGAAGAACCTGATCATCGGCGGCCTGACCGCCACGGCCGTCGCCGCCGCCGCGACCGCGGGCGTCGCCGCCGCGGGTGAACTCGCCGGGATCAGCCTCGCTGTCGGCGGTGCGCCGATCCCGGTGTCCGGGTTCGCCACGCTGACCGCCGTCTTCTCCGCACTGGGTCTGGTGCTGGCCCTGATACTGGCCCGCACGACCCGCCGTCCGCGCGTGGCGTTCGTACGTACCACGATGGTGCTCACCGCGTTGTCCCTGCTGCCCGATGTGCTCGTGGACGCGTCCCCGGCCACGAAGGCGCTGCTGATGTTGACGCACGTGGTCGCCGCCGCGATCGTTGTCCCGGTCATCGCCCGCCGCCTGCCCGCCTGACCCTTCCATGAGTGAGCCCATGAAGCAGTACCTGCCGGCCGGCCAGCTCGACGCACCACGGTCGTGCGACCCGGCGACGGCACGACAATCTCCTGGACGTGCCGCCGCAGTTGCCCTCGGGCATCCCGATGTTCCTGCTCGCCGCGGCCCTGGTGATCGAAGGGCTGCTCCGGCTCGGACGCGCGCGCGGCCGGCCGGCCCGCTGGCTGCCCCAGCTCACCGGCGCGGCCGGCGGCCTGGTGGTGAGCCTGTCGATGCTCGTGCAGACGTCGCTGCTGCGCGCGGGAGGGCCGATGGGCCGGCCCGCCACCTCCGTGACCTCGGTGGTGGCCAACGTGCTCCTCGGGCTGGCACCCGGCGCGCTGGCCGGGTTCCTCGCCGCCCGCTTCGCGGTCCTGCTGCGCCTCAACGCCCCCGCCGCCGACCAGGAAGGACGCTGAACCGATGCGTCCCAGAACGCTCCTCGCGCCCTGCGTCATCGGCGCGGTCGTGCTCCTCGCCTCCCCGGCCGCTCAAGCCGAGCCCGAGCCGGAGCAGGCGTACGCGCCGGTCGAGGTCGTCCACACCGAGCGGGTGCAGGCCGGCCCCTACCACCTGATCGTTGGCTTCTCCACCTGGCCGCTGCGCGCCATGCAGTCGCTGGACTTCACCCTCGTCCCCGACGGAGGGCTGACCGGCAAGTCCGGCACCCTCAGCATGACCGGCCCCGGCATGAAGCAGGGGATGCGCAGGACGAGCCCGCTGTCCCGCTCCACGCCCTGCCCACGGCCGGGCCGTGGAGCTTCACCTTCACCGTGAACGGCCCGCAAGGCCAGGGCACGGCCACGCTCGCCGATGTCACCGTGCTGGAGCAGCCCGTCCCGCCGCCTCGCGACGCTGGGCCTCTGACAGCGCGCCGCACGCCCCGGTCTACCTCACAGGGCCATCTCTCAAGCAGAGGTCAGGTGGCCCCCGGCAGCGCCGGCGGCCGATGCTCTGCCCTTCACCTTGCGACGCCCGGCGGCCGGGCCGGGTCTGTCGGTGCGCGCCTGCACGTACGTCCCCCCGGCCACCGCCGCCGCGGTCACCACGCACAACAACGCAAAGGCAAACGACAACCGGGTCCGCAACCCGACACTCGGCCCAGACACCACCGGCGGCTCACACCGGCCCGAACCGATACCCGAACCCCTGCACCGTCTGCACATGCACAGGTGCCGCGGAATCGTCCCCGATCAACAACACCCGCGCCACGCCACCGGCCATCACCAGCACGCTCCATCGCTCATCCCCCGGAAATCCCCTCCACTGTCGGCCGGGGGCCTGTCTAGACAACGTTGACACGCCCCGGCGCCGGTGCTGGCGATCGCCGCGGACGTCCGGGCCCCGGCCGAGATGATCAGGACGGAGAATGAGCGCCGAGCCGGTGCGACCATGCCGGGCGGGCCGGCGGTGCCGGGCGTGAGGTGCGGCAGTGGCCCGTCGACGAAGGTGGCGGGCGCGGCATAGGCGGCCCGTTGGTCGGCTAACTGAGTAAACCTCGTCGATAACCCTCGCCGACGGCGGCGGCGCGGTCGCGGACGCCGAGTTTGTCGTAGATGTGCAGCAGGTGGGTCTTGATGCTGGCCTCGCTGATGAAGAGCTTGGTGGCCGCCTGGCGATTGGAAGCGCCGTCGGCGACGAGGGCGAGGACTTGGAGTTCGCGGTCGGTGAGGGCAGCTTTGACCGGTTTGCGAACCTGGCCCATCAGGCGGCCGGCGACGGAGGGGGACAGGACCGGCTCGCCGGCGGCCGCGGCGCGGACGGCGCGCAGGAGCTCGTCGGTGGGGGCGTCTTTGAGGAGGTAGCCGGTGGCGCCGGCTTCGATCGCGGGCAGGACGTCGGAGTCGCCGTCGAAGGTGGTCAGTACGAGGATCCTGATGTGGGGGTGGGAGTGGCGCAGGGCGGTGATGGCAGTGACACCGTCCATCTCGGGCATGCGTAGGTCCATGAGGACGATGTCGACCTCGAGTGCGGCGGCGCGGTCGATGGCTTCGCGGCCGTTGGCGGCTTCGCCGGCGACGTGGATGTCGGGTTCGGCTTCGAACGCGGCGCGCAGGCCGTCGCGGACGATGGGATGGTCGTCGACGATGAGGAGGCGGATCACCGGGGGTTTCCTTGGAGCGCGGGGACGGTGGCGCTGACGGCGGTGCCCTCGCCGGGCGTGCTCTCGATCTCGAAGGAGCCGCCAACGCCGCGTAGGCGTTGTCTCATGCTGCTGAGGCCGAATCCTTTGCTGTCGGGGTTGTGGAAACCGGTGCCGTTGTCGCGGATGTCGAGGAGAACGACGGCGCCGGTGTAGGACAGGGTGAGGCCGGCGCGGGTGGCGTCCGCGTGTTTGGCGACGTTGGCGAGGGCTTCCTGCGCGACACGGAAGAGGGTGACCTCGATGGCGGGGCTGAGAGGGACGCGGTCGCCGGTCACTTCGACGTGGAGGTCGACACCGGTGGTGTGGGCCCAGTTGCGGGCCAGGACGGTCATGGCTTCGGGGAGGTGGGCGTCCTCGAGCTGGTGTGGCTGGAGGGCGGCGACGGAGCGGCGGGCTTCGGTGAGGCTGTCCTGAGCGAGGTTGAGCGCGAGTCGGAGGTGGGTGTCGGAGTCCTCGACGCGTTGGGCGGCACGTAGCTGGGTGATGATGCCGGTGAGGCCTTGGGCGAGGGTGTCGTGGATTTCGCGGGCCATGCGCTGGCGTTCGTCGAGGGTGCCGGCCTGATGGGCTTGGGTGAGAAGCTGGGCGTGGAGGTCGGCGTTCTCCTCCAGGGCGGTCTGAAGGTCACTGACTGCCTTCCGGTATTTACGCTGCCGGTCCTCGATCCTGATGCCGGCGATGTGGCCGCCACCGATGGCGATGGTCTGCACGGCGATGATCGCCAGGTGGAAGGCGATGAGCTGGATGGTGGCGTGGGCCCAGTCGATCGTCGATTGGTACACGACGACGGAGGTGGCGGCGACGGCGACGAAGGTCCACTTGGAGGGAGCGAAGTTGGCGGCGAGAAAGAAGCCGGAGATGGAGTAGATGATGAAGATGGGGTCGTGGAAGGTCAGCAGCGCGGCGGTGGCCAGCAGGCCGGCGAAGTGAACGGTGACGGCGGCCCTCCGTCTGCGCACGGCGGCGGGGAGGAGGGTACGGGCGCCGAGATTCCAGGCGAGGGCCAGGCCGGTGAGCGCGAGGGTGCGGAGGATCCCGCCTTCGGGCTGGTCGGGTGAGGCGAGGCTGATGGCGAGCGAAGCGGTGAGGGTGATGTAGGGGACGATCTCGACGACGCCTAAGAATCGTCGTTCCCAGGTGGAGGGCGGGAAGGGGTCCTTCATCCGGGGGTTCCCCTCCTCTCGGGTACGGATGGGTTTCACCTGGTGGTGGCCGACGAAGACGAGCTTAGGCGCATGGGGATCAGGAACGCGTATCCGTACATGAGGAGCCCTAGGGCGATCATGAAGATAATGGTCGGCCATTGCCAGATGGGCGGAAGATGAAGGGCGAGGAACCATAGGGAGCCCTCGATCCCGAAGATCTTCATGGCCATGGGCACGAGTCCCTGAGGGAACAGGGGAAGCCAGGCGATGGTGTGGCAGATCGTGACGCCGATGCGGTGGCGGATGGGGAGATCGGCGCTGGTGGGTTTGTCGGCCCGGGGTGCCGTGCCGTGCTTCATGAGGTTGAGGAGGTCGATCCCGTGATTCTCGAGCCTGCGGTAGGCGATCTTGCCGAGTCCCCAGGCGCTGAGGGTGCCGGTCAGCACACCGGTGGCGATGCCGGCCCAGGGGTGAAGGAGGATGGCGCCGGCCGTGGGAAGGGCGGTTGCGGGGACCGTGACGAGCACGAGCCAGGCGAGGCTGGTCTCGGCGGTTTCGTCGGCACCGGTGCTGAGCGGGTTGCCGCCGCGCTTGTGGGGGTCGGTGCCGGGGACGAGCGAGGTGACGGCGAGCAGGACGATGACCCCGGCGCCGCCGCCCAGGAGGGCGGGCAGCAGGCCGAGTACCCACGGCCAGGCCCAGGCCTGGCCGCTGACCAGCGTGCCGGCAACGGAGAGAACGACGGCGGCTGGGCCGACGATGAGGAGCCAGGCCAGTTGGCGGCCGCGTACGTCGGCGCGTTCCGCGCCGGGGGTCATGAGAGTGAGCCATAGGGCGGTCCCGTCGGCGCCGTAGAGGTTGGCCGAGGACGCGGCGGCCATCACGATCGCGATGAGTCCCGCAAAGGGGACCATGATCCAGGCGTCGATGGTGACGAGCAGGAGGGGGGTGACGATGGCATAAGAGAAGGCGGTGGCGAGGAGCTGGATGCGGACGAGGTCGCGCCACCAGGCGCGCAGTTCCTTGGCTGCGGCGATGCGGGCGCCGCTGGTGATGGGGAAGGGGCGGGGCGTGCCGCGGCGGGGCGGCACACCGCCGCGTGCGGTCGAGACGACGCGCCGCGACAGCAGGCCGGCCCAGGCGGCCAGGAGCAGAGTGATCACGCCGGCGTTGGCGACGAGGATGGCCAGGGCGAGGAACCAGGGGGCTTCGACGGCTGCCACGCCCCATCCGGAGGGCAGGACGCGAACGAGGCCATGGGTCCAGGCGGCGCTGTCGGTGCCGCCGAGAGCTGCGACGGGCGCCCAGCCGTTGCTGCACAGGGCGATGGCGGTACCGGTCACGATGCCGACGGTCGCCGCGGTGGCGCGGGATCTGACCAGCAGCCCGATGATCGCCACGATGACGCGGGAGATCATCACCATGGTGATGAGCGTGGTGACGGCTGCTGCCAGGCCGATGAGCACCCCGGCGGGGCCGAAGCGCCAGCCGTACACGGGCAGGGAGAGCAAGGCGATGAGGTTGATCGCAGGTGCGGGGCCCGCGAAAGCTCCGGCGAGCAGTGCCGCCGCGATCCGGCCTGGCGTGGCCGGGAGCATGGAGAAGTATTCGGGGCGGAGGGCCTCGTTGCCACCCCCGATGAAGATGGGGCCGAAGATCCAGCCGGAGAGCCACACGGCCAGGCAGAGGGGCAGGTGGGCGGGCCACATGACGGCGACAGCGATTGTTCCGAAGGCCAGGATCAGCCCGAACGAGACGCCGGTGTAGAAGGAGGAGGCGTTGTCGCCGCGCAGGGAGTTGCGCATAAGTGCCAGCCGCATGCGGATCATGTGCTGTGCCAAGACGGCCGGGCCGGGGGTCAGAAGGTGAGCCATGCCAGCCCCTCCGTTGCTCCGGTGCGGGCGCCGACGAGGTTGACGAAGGCGTCCTCAAGGGTTCCGGCGCCGCGTACGTCGTCCAGGGGCCCGGCGGCTACGACACGGCCGTCGGAGATGACGCCCACGTGGTCGCAGAGCTGCTCGACGAGGGTCATGACGTGGCTGGAGATGATCACGGAGCCGCCGTTGCCAACGAATCTGCGCAGGATGGTCCTGATCGTGGCAGCGGAGACGGGGTCGACGGCCTCGAAGGGCTCGTCCAGAACAAGCAGGCGGGGCGCGTGCAGGAGGGCGACGGCCAGGCCGATCTTCTTGCGCATGCCAGTGGAGTATTCGATGACCAGCGTCCGCTCAGCAGAGTCGAGTTCCAGGATCCGGAGGAGTTCGTCGGTGCGCTCGGCGACGACGACGGGGGGCAGGCCGCGCAGCAGGCCGAGGTAGGTGAGGACCTCGCGACCAGTGAGCCGTTCCGGCATGGCGTTGCCGTCGGGCAGCACGCCGATCATTCCCTTGGCCTGGACGGTGTCGCGCCAGACGTCCACCCCGAAGATCTCGGCGCTGCCGGCGTCGGGGCTGAGCAGGCCGACGGCCATGGCCAGGGTGGTGGTCTTGCCGGCGCCGTTGGGGCCGACCAGGCCGTAGAAGGAGCCGGCGGGGACGGTGAGGTGGATGTCGTCGACGGCCAAGTGGTCGCCGAAGGCTTTGCGGAGTCCGGTGGTGCGGAGGGCGGGCTCCCGGTGTGTTGGCATGCCTTGAGAATCGCGCGGAGGCGGGGGTGGCGGATCGTCCGCGCGGGGAGCGGGATGGTGGATTCCGGCATCAACCGATCGGTTGATGCGAGGAGGGGCGGCGGGCGCCTGGCTGAGCGCCGCGAGCACGTTGTGGTCCCCCATGCCGTCGCGGGAGTTCTCGATCCTGATCGACGGCAGCGGTCCTTCGCGGCCGGGAAAGAACAGCGATCCGTCGCCCGCGACGTCGTTCCAGTGGCGGGGGTCCCAGGTCGACAGCGGGCCATCGGTGCGCACCGGATGGCCGTACCAGCGTCGTCGACATCACCTCGACGTCGGGGAAGCGCTGCTTGAACCGCGGACCTCGCCACGGCGCAGCGGTTCGTGAAGATCGGCGGTTGCCTGAGCGACCATCTGCACGTGAGCATCTGGACGGGCGGTCTCGAAGGCCGTGCACAAGTCGCTTGCCAGACCACTTCGGATCGGCTGGAGCACGCCCAGCCGCAGCACATCGACTGTCGTCTGGCGGCGATCTGCGCATCCGCGATGGCCTTCTCCAGCCCTCGGTATGCGGAACCGGCGTCCCGAAGAAACCGTTCGCCGATCGGCGTCGGCCGTACGGCCCGGCTCGCCCGCTCGACAACCTTCGCGCCGAGCCGCCGCTCCAGCCCTTGGATCAGCTGGCTGACTCTGGATGGGGACAGATACAGGCGCGTAGCCGTACGACCGAAGTGCAGCTCTTCGGCTAGGTATAAGAAGACCTCGATCCCACGGACCTCGGTGACCCTCTCCTGACGTCTGCGGCTCTGAACGGCACAGCAGCGGGGCCGTGCCGCCGATGCCGAGTCACCTCCCCGGTGGGAAGTGTTGTTCCCGCCCTACGGTCAGCCCGCCGCGCGCCGCCGCCGCGTGGATGTCCCGTGCCATCTGATCTACGGTGTCCTGGTCGGGCGGCATGTCCTGGTAGGACAGACTCAGGTACCAATCCCCGTCGAACGTCCGCGCCAGCATCAGCCGGACCAGGCGATGGTCCTCGTCGCGCAGGACACGGTCGCCGTAGAACTGTTCAGCGTCGTTGTCGATCCGCCCGCGCCTGTGGATCCCCAGCGCGTCCCGGAACTCGTCCAGCGTCGCGGCGGTGAACTGACCGTCCAGATATGCCTGGTACAGCACGTACACCTGGGCCGACGTGCGTACCGGCCGGGTAGCGGGTGGTGTCCGGCGATTCGGCATCGGCCTGGGCGCCAGCCAGTCGCGTTCGTAGACCAGGCCAACCTCCCTCGATGCCGCCATGATCTCGTCCCGCCATCGATCGATGTCGCTGTCTGGCGGGCGGACCCCCTCAAGCCCGATCTCGAAGCGCCATGCGTTCTCGTCGTTGAACCCGCGGCGCAGCCGCAGTTGCGCCCGGAAGCGGGTGTCGTTGGGCAGATACCCGATGCCCCATTCCAGCTTCCAGATCTCGTCGAGATCAGCACCCCACTCCGCCTCGAGGTTCAACCGCCTGTGCAACGTACGGAGCATGACCTCGGTCATCTGACCGTGGAACCACATGACGAGCAGCCATTCCTCGTCGCCGCGTATCTCCCTTCGGGCCCGATCCGACAACGGCCAGGACTTCTGGGTCGCCACCTGTTCCTGGACAATCTCCAGCCCGAGCTCGACGGCCAGTGGGTGCACCTGGTCGCGCAGCCTCTGGATCACGCGCTCGTCCGGTGTGCGGCGCAGGTACAGCAACCGGAGGAACCAGCGTTCGTTGTGGGCGTGGTAAAGGTCGAAGTTCCAGCGGTATTCCATGTCGCTGTGCAGCACACGCAGGCCGAAATCTCGTTCGCGTGGGTCGGCGTGGGCCCGCCGGGTCATGCCAAGACGGCTGAGAATCGTGGCCACGGCCTGCTCGGACAGCGAACCTTTCAATTCGACCACCCACGCGCGACCGACGCTCCACTCACCGAGCACGGGCGGCGGGCCCGCGTGCCGCCTGCCGACCTCGGAAGCGCGCCGCAGCCAGGCGATCACCCGTTCGGCCTCGTCCGGGTGGACACCGTAGAAGTCGTTGTCCGCTCGCCCGTCCTCGTCCTTCACCGGGCCGCCATGGATGCGCCAGGTCCCCTTGCCAGGGACGAAACACGCATCGACCCGGCCGCCATATCCTTCCGTCAGCGAGCGCCGGTACAGCGAACCAGGCCCCGGTGCGGACGTGGTTTCCACGTAATACGACACGAGGTCAGCCAATGGACTTGCTCCCTGAGCTTTACTGTCGACGCCGCGTTGGCAGGCTTGGGGCCGGCGAACCGACCGCGGTGAAGGGGGCGCGCTCGCCGGCGACTCGTCGTTCTTCGGCCCGGTCCACCTCTTCCGGCGACGGCGTGGAGAACACGCGCAGCACCCGCGCCGACGTCAGCCGCTCGAACTGCGGATAGGCGGTCCGCTCGATCCACATCATCCCAGGCCGTCCCTCGCCTCGATCCCGGCGTCCAGACACCGCAACCGTAACGACGATCAACTCCACCGGATGACCGGTTCACCAAGCCGCGATCAAACCCCGGCGGAGGGTCACATCACCCGAGGAACACCCACTCTGTCCAGCAGCTCAGCACCCCACTATCCCTTTCTCCCGTACTTGGTCTGCCCCCCTTGACGGCCTGTCAGGCGAGTAGGCAGCCGCGGTAGCGCGCCGCTGATGTCAGTTGTGGCGGGCCATCTTGATGGCTGGGATCAGCAGGATGGCGGCGATCTTCTCAACAGCTGGCTGGATGGCTCGGTTGTAGGCATCGCCTGCGAGCCCATGAGGCGAGTCTGCGGATGGCGGCGTGGTCAGGGCTGCCCGGGGGTGCGGTGATGAGCACGATGACCTGTTCCCGGTCGTCGACGCTGGTCAGCGCCTGCCAGTCGAGGTTGAACGGTCCGACGATGGGGTGGTCGACCTGGCTGTGGCCGAAGGGGTGCACTGTGACGAGGTGCTGGCTCCACCAGGTGCGGAAGTCGTGGTCGTGGAGGGACAGTTCGCCGACGAGTTCTTGCAGGCGGGACTGGTTGGGGTAGGCGTCGGCGGCCATGCGCAGGCTGGAGACGGCTTCGCGGGCGCGGGCCGGCCAGTCGGCTTGCATGGCACGGACGTGCGGGTCGATGAAGATCATGCGGACGTAGTTGCGGTGCTTCGGTGGCAGGGCGGAGAGGTCGCCGAGCAGGGCGGCGCCGAGCTGGTTCCAGGCCAGGATGTCCAGGTAGCGCCCGAGGACCAGGGCTGCGGTGTCGACGAGGTTCGCCAGCAGCCGCAGCGTTTGCGCGCTGACCTGCTGTTCGGCTTCGTCCGGCGGCTCCGGCATGGCGGGGTCGGCGAGGTGGAACAGGTGCTGCTGCTGGTCATCATTGAGCAGCAGGGCCCGGCCGATGGCGGCCAGCACCGAGCGGGAGGCGGTGCGGGCGCGGCCTTGCTCCAGCCGGGTGTAGTAGTCGGTGCTGATTCCGGCGAGCTGGGCGACCTCTTCGCGGCGCAGGCCGGGGACCCGGCGAGGGTAGGCCGGTTCGGGCAGGCCGTGCTCGGCTGCGGTGACGGCGGCGCGCCGGGCGGTCAGGAATTCGGCCAGCACTCCTTTCGATGAAGCGAGAGACGGGCTACCCGGGCTGTCCATGTCGGCCAATGATGGCATCCAGCTGGTCAAACTTCCTGGGAATCACGTTCCGGGGAACAACTAGATCTTCCAGCTCAGCGCGCTGTCGGCAACGGTAGTGGGAGAGAAGCGGCCAGCTTCGCAGGTCTGGAGGGGGCTGTGGGGCCGGCCGCTTCTTCTATGCCGTCGTTAGCTGGGTGCTCAAACGAACGAGCCGGTCAGCCGCTGAAGGTCGTGCAGTCACGTCAGGCAACCAGGCAGGCCCCCACCACGTGGCAGGAGGACGGCCGCCGGCTCGATCACCTGCATCGTGGCCTCGGGCGTGATGGCGTCGTCGCCGAGGTCCAGCCTGATGACGACCTCGGGGAGGGCTTTGCCGTTGCCGTCGCGGAGAAGCCGGGCCAGCGGGAGGCCACCCTGGTCAGGTGCGCTGGTTTCGGAGCGTCCGCAGCAGGTCGGCTGCCTGGGTCTCGGCGGCCTGCGCCTGCTCTTCGGCGGTCGGCGATGCCGCCTGGGCAACCGTGAGCTGAGCACGCACGTCGCCGAGCTGCTGCCCGGCGGCGGCGAGGTCCTGGCGCAGCCGGTCGGCCTCGCCAGCGCGTTGCTCGCGGGCTCGGACCAGCTCGGCGCGAGCATGCTCGGCGTCGGCGTCGGCGCCAACCTTGGCCTGCTCGGCGGCTTTCTGTTCGTCGGCGATGCCCGACAACACGACGAACACGACATCGAAGATCTGGAGATGGATGAGCAGGCCCGATGAACGTATCCGCTCCACCCAGATCGACGACGCCGGGGCAGGCCGTCACAACCCCTCTGCCTCCATGCTGACCAGCGCATTTGACCTCAACCACAGTTGAGCTGATGGGCTGCTCGCCAGAGTTCGAGGGCCAGAGAAAGCGATCAGGATGGACATCACCACAAGTACGTCCCAGTCCCCGCCCACCGCCGACCGGCCGCCTCCGCTGACGCTCCCGGTGGTCCTGGTCGGCGTCGTCCTCGTGGCGATGTCCATCTCCGGGACCGCGGTCGCGCTGCCGAGCATCGGCCGCGATCTGGATACCTCGGGAAGCCCGCTGAGCTGGGTCGTCGCCGGATACAACCTGGCCTTCGCGGCCATGACTCTCATCGCGGGATCGGCCGCCGACCGGATCGGCCGTCGGCGGGTGTTCATCGCTGCGGCGCTGGTCTTCGCGGCCGGATTTCTCGCGACGGCGCTTAGCCCGTCGATCATCGTCATCGACATCGCCCGCCTCATCTCCGGCGCCGGCGGTGCTGGGATCATGGCGGCCGGCGGCGCCATGCTCGCCTCCAGCTACGACGGCGCGGCCCGCAACCGGGCCTTCGCCCTGATGGGCACCATGGCCGGAATCGGCATCGCCATCGGCCCCACCCTGTCGGGACTGCTGATCGACGCCACGGGATGGCGGGGCGGTTTCGCGGTCTTCACCGTCGTCAGCTTGCTGGTGGCCCTGGGCGCCACCCGGGCCCGCGAGTCCCGAGCGAGCGTCAGCCACCCGATCGACTGGGCGGGCAGCGCCTTGTTCGTCGCCGCACTGTCCCTGCTCATGTTCGCGCTCCTGGAGGCGTCCGCGCTCGGCTGGCTCCACCCGGGCATCCTGGTCACCGGGATCGTCGGCCTGATCGCCCTGGTGCTGTTCGGCGTCGTGCAGCGGCGCAGCCCCGCTCCGGTGCTGGCCCCTGACTTGGTCGCCAACCGGGGCTTCGTGGGCTGGAGTCTCGCGACCCTGACCACGTCGATCGGATTTCTCGGCGTTCTGGTCTTCCTGCCCACCTACCTGCAGGCGGCAGGGCTGTCCCCCTCGGCCGCAGGGGTGGCGATGCTGCTGCTGACCGCGCCTGTACTGGTCGCACCCATGGTCGCCGTGACTCTGGTGAACAAGGGCGTGTCGGCTCGCCTGCTGATCGTGATCGCGCTGGCGCTGGTCGTGGCCGGGAACCTGTGGCTGACGGCGCTGAACGCCGACCAAGCGGTCACGGCCGTCGCGGCCCCGCTGGTGATGATCGGCGTCGGCATGGGCGCCTCCTTCGGCATCACCGACGGCCAAGCCATGGCTCTGGTCCCGCCAGACGCCGTAGGCATGGCGGCCGGATTCCTCAACACCCTGCGGGGCGCGGCCGAGGCCCTCGTGATCGCCGCGTTCAGCGCCTCCCTCGTCGGTCTCCTCGCCGCGAAGCTCGGCGACACGGGTCGTGCCGCCGCGGTCGGTGCCGGACGCCTCACCAGCGGGGTCGAGGCCGAGGAACTCGACGCGTTCACCTGGTCCTGGCACCTGACCCAACTCGGTGTCGGGCTACTCTGCCTCGTGCTGTCGGTCGTGGTGGTCACCCTGATCCGTGGCCGCGCCGCGACGTCCCGAGGCACTGCCTGACCACGCAGCCGTCCCGATCACGACGAAGGAGAGATGCCGTGCGCGCCAGTCCGGACGACCACCTCACGATCGGTGAGATCATCCGCCGGACCGGCGTGCCCGCCTCCGCCCTGCACTTCTACGAACGCAAGGGCCTGATCTTCAGCGAACGCGGCAGCGGCAACCAGCGGATCTTCTCCCGGCACATGATTCGCCGAATCTCTTTGATCATCGTGGCCAAGCGCCTCAACATCCCGCTGTCACACGTGGCCGAGGTTTTCACCACCCTGCCCACCGATCGGGCACCCACCCATAAGGACTGGCAGCGGGTCTCCCGTATCTGGAAAAGGCAACTTGAGGAACGCCGCCGGGCCATCGAGACCCTCGAACAGGAGCTCACCGGCTGCATCGGTTGTGGCTGTCTGTCGTTGAAAGCATGCCTGCTCCTCAACCCCGACGACGCCCTCGAGGGCCGGGGCCCCGGCCCGGTACGGCTCCAGGAGCCCAATGTCGCCCTTCCGGACGGACCATCCACACGACAAGCCACGTGATCAGGGACGGCAATGGAGGGCGGGGGACTGTGCCACACCTCGACCTCCGGGTGATCGGCCCGACAGGCGTGTTCGTCGTCGGCTCCAAGGAATGGCGCCGCCGCACCACGATCCCCTCATCTCTGAGAACAAGATCCGCCCAACTCGTGGGTACGGTGTCGTTCTTGCCTGCACCCTCGAAGAACGCATCGTCCAGATGAGTCCGGAACGGATTGTCACGCCAAGCCGCTTCCACCCGGCCCGCTGACGCGACTTTTCCTTCGCATGCTGCTCATATCTCCGCTGTGCGGCGCCCCCGGGTTCGGCCCGTGCGGGTCAGGGCGCGGTGCGGAACCGTTCAGCGTGTTCCCGCGCCCACTGGGCGAAGGTTCGCGCGGGCGTGCCGGTGACGTCCTCGACGGTGGACAGGACCACACCGCTGGCCTCGGACGGGTTCGTGGCCAGTTGGATTCCGAACTCCACGTAGTCCTCGTCGTATCCGTAGCCGCGCAGCCGGGCGCGCTCCGCGTCCTCGCTCAGGAGCTGCACGAAGGCTATCTCCTGCCCGGTGGCCTCGGCGATGATCCGGGTGCGCTCCGCCGGGGTAAGGGCTTCGGGCCCGGTGATCGGGTAGCTCCGACCCTCGTGGCCCCCGCGGGTGAGCGCGGTGGCGGCCACGGCGGCGATGTCGGCCTCATGCACCATCGCGCTGGGGAAGGTGGCGAGCATGGACACAGTGCCCTGGGAGCTGATCTCATCGGCCCATTCGAGAGCGTTGCACATGAACTCCGCCGGCTGCAGCAGGGTCCAGCGGATCGCACTGGACTCCAGGGCGCTTTCGATACTGGTGGGCGACCAGCCGCCGAGGACCGTGGCCCGAGTGATGCCGTGGCGTGCGGCGAGGTCGATGATCTCGGGGCCGTTGGTCAGGTCGTCGTCGCCGCCGAAGGTGATCAGGTGGATCGCGTCGACCCCTTGGAAGGCTGCTCCGAGCGTGGCGGCATCGGTGAGGTCGCCCGCCACCACCTCGACCCCGGTCGGGAGGTCGGCTTTGGCGGGGGTGCGGGAGAGTGCGCGGACGTCGTGTCCGGCTTCGTGGAGTTGCGCGACGAGGTGCCGCCCGACCTGGCCGGTCGCTCCGGTGACGAGGATGCGCATGTTCGTGGTCCTTTCGTGCGGGTGTTGTCAGGCGGTGCCGGCGCGCAGGGCGCGAAGCCGAGGACGGCGGTCGTGCCGGCGGCGCGGGAGGTGCACCAGCCTGATCCCAGGTCGGGGCGCCGCCGCTGGCCGCCGCTCATCGCCTGCGTCTTGCGGCGCGCCAACTGTTCCAAACCGAGCGCCGAGAACAGATCCACGGCTCGGGCGCGGGCCGCGGCCCGGTCGAGGCCGTAGATGCGGCCCTGGGTGGCGACCTCGTCCAGGGCCCGTTGGGTGTGCCCGGCGCCGTTGCCCTGGCCGACGTACCCGATGCGCTCGCGCCGGAGGGGTCGATGCCCCGGACGGCGCGGACCTCGTCGCCGTCGGGAGCCCGAGAACTCCGGGACAGATTGGCTGTGCTGACCATGTGTCGGCGTACGCTCCGTTCCGCTTCGGTGGCGGTCCCCATCATCACTGGGCTTGTGGCCGGTATATGTCCACAAGTGCGGCCTAGAGTGGGTTCATGTCGACCGGCACCCGCGTCCTCGAACTCCTCGGACTGCTGCAGAACCGGCGACATTGGCCCAGCCACGAGCTCGCGCGCCGCCTCAGCGTCAGCCAGCGCACGCTCCGCCGCGACATCGACAGCCTCCAGGAGCTCGGATATCCGATCACCGCCACACGGGGCACCGGTGGCGGCTACCAACTCAGCCCCGGCGCCTCGCTCCCGCCCCTGGTACTCAGCGAGGACGAGGCCGCCGCCATCGTCATGGGGCTCCAAGAGATCACCTCCGGCCCCTACCCGACGTCAGCCGACGCCGCGCTGAGCGCCATGGCCAAGATCGTCCAGGTGCTTCCCGTGCGGATCCGACGCCGCATCGACAGCCTCCGCGCCGTCGCCGTCCCGGCGCCCACCCCCGAGGCACGCGCGGGCGTCACCGATGTCGCCTCGTTGACGACCCTCGCCCTGGCCTGCCGCGACACCGAGACGGTGCAGTTCGCCTACCGCACCCGCACCGGTCAGACCGCGGCCAGGACAGTCCACCCGCACCACATCGTCCGCGTCGAGAACCGCCTGTACCTCATCGCCTGGGACCTCGACCGGGCCGACTGGCGCACCTTCCGCGTCGACCGCATCGGTGACGCGAGCCGCACCGGCACGACGTTCGCCCCCCGCCCCCTCCCCGCCGACGATCCCATCGAGTACGTGCGCGCCCGGATCAGGGCGATGCCCGCCAGGTATCCCGTCCGCGCCACGGTCGCGGCCCCCGCCGAACGGGTACGGGAGGAGATCGCGCACTACGGGACGGTGGAACCCATCGACGACACCTCGTGCCGGGTGGAGATCGCCACCGACTCCCTGGACTGGGCCACCTTCTGCATCGGAGCGCTCGACGTCCCCGTTGTGGTCCACGGCCCACCGGAAGCCATCGCCTACATGCGCGCCTGGGGACGACGCCTCACCGCCGGCACCCAAGAGCCGGGCTGCATGGCCGGTGAGGGGTAGACGGTGAACACCCGCTGGCCGTCGAGCCACCCGCTGAGCCGCCGCGCTTCGGCCGCCAACGCCTCGCTGGCCTGCGGGGAGACATCGTCATCAAGCAGGCGCAGCTCGACCACACCGCCGGGATCCTGCACCCATGCACCGACGACGCGTCCATCGACCCAGGCGGTGGTCCCGGCGTTGCCCGCACTGTCGAACAACCGGGGTGCGTGCGCACCGAGGTAGAAGGCGCGCGCCTTCCAGCCCATCACGGTCGGATCGAGCAACGGCAGGAGCGCGACCCACGGCTCGGCGGAGACCACCGGGTCGAGATCGTCCTTGCGCAGCCACCCGACCGAGCCGTCCTCCAGGGACACCCGCTGCGCGCCGATGTCGTCCAGCGCGGTGCGAACTGCGGACTTGGTGGCGCCCAGCCACCAACTCGCGGAGCGATCGAGACCCGTCCTCCCCACGACTTGCTAGGAGCCTGCTCGATGACACCGGCGGCCTCGGGCACTTCCTCGCGTATCCGCTTCGACGGCCGCGGCACGCCGTCGGCCAGGCATCCCAGCACCGCCTCCTCCGCAGCCGCGAGCCATGCGGCTCCCTGCCCCTCAGCGGCCGGCCCCCAGCGTTGGAGATCCTTGACCAGCCGATGGCGATGGACCGCAGCCACCCGGGCCGAGGCACTTCCCCTCACCGCCGGCACAAGATCGCGGGGAACACGAACAGGGTCTCGCGCATCGACTGCTGCCGCATGAGGGGGCGTGTGTCGTAGAGCGCCCGTTCGACGTCGTCGATGTCAAGCGCGTCGACCCGCGCCCAGCAGGACAGGTGCACGCTCGGCGGATCGGTGGCATGGAGACACACCACCGCACGGGCGGCCTCCTCGGCAGAGGCCGCTTTGGCCGTGGGGGCGAGAGCGTGCCGCACGCCCAACCGGGTGCGGCGCTCCTCATCGGTTACCAAGCGCATGGGGCCATCCTGGCGAGGAGGGCCGACAGATCAAGGCGCAGCCGATGCGCTCGCGCACCAGCGGAGCCTGGGTCCGCACGTCGAAGCCGGTCGCCGTCGGGAGCCCGAAACTTCGGGACAGATTGGCAGCTCTGATCATGTGTCGGCGTTCGCTCCGTTCCGCTTCGGTGGCGGTCCCCATCATCACTGGGCTCGGTAGGTGGCCGGGGCCGTCGAGATCCTCGCCGCGCAGGCCCCGAACCCGCACGCCGCGCTGGCCCAGCTACCCCGCTGGGACGAGACGGAGAGTGGCAGCCGCGCCATCACATGGAGGCTCGCGGAGACTCCCATCGGCACGAGGTCCGGCACCCGCTCGGCCAGCCGGCCGACGAGCGTGTCCCGCAACTGCCGGTACCGCGGCCGCATCCGGCGCCGGTGCCGCTCACCCCGCGCGACGAAGTCCTCGAAGGTCAGCTGGTCGAACACCGGCGAGCCGCGATCGCCGATCATCTTGGCCCTCGACATCGGCTCGCCCAGACGGCTCGGCAGGATCAGCCGGCCGAGCCGGAGCCCGGGCGCCAGCGTCTTGCTCGCCGTACCTCGGCGCGATGATACGGACTGGGTCGGGCCCTCGGTCACGTCCAACGCATCGGCGACGGCCTGTCCGACCGCGCCGGCCACGGCCGCGGTCCGGACCGGGACGAGATCGACGAAGGCGCCACCGGCGGGAAACCGGGACACCGCCCGCTCGGCGACGGCGGCCGCCGGCCGAGTCTTGCCCACCCCGCCCGGGCCGACCACGGTCACCAGCCGCGACTTGTCCAGCGCCGCCTCGACCGCTGCGATGTCCGCCGTCCGCCCGACGAAGGTCGTCCGGCTGGTCGGCAAGCCGACGAACCGCCCGGTACGGGACCGCTCAGCCAACGCGGCCAAGGCGCGCCGGTCGACGACATCGAGCTTGCGCAGCAGCGCCGCGACGTGGCTCTCGACCGTCCGGACCGAGATGCGCAGCAGGCCGGCGATCTGCGCGTTCGACAGGTGCCCGCCCACGGCGGCGAGCACCTCGGCCTCCCGCGTCGAGATTTTCGTCGAATCCACGCCTACCAGGATGGCGTACGTCAGCGACCGTTCCGTAGCGGCTCAGTGTCCGGCACGGATGTCCAGATGCGTGCCGCCCGCCAGACTGGCTTTACACCGTCGAACAAGGAGGTCACGATGCACAACCCGACCGTGTTCCCGGAAGCGGGGTGACCGTCATGGACGAGCTCTCGATCCACTGGACACCGTTGCTTGCTCAGGAGCGGTACCCGCCCGCGGACTGGCCCGACGGAGCCGATCGCCGCCACCCCTTCACCGACCGTATGCGACGCAACACCACCGAACGCGCCGCAAGGGCCCCGATGACCGTTATCTACCGGGTCCAGCGGGGGTCGGCGTCATGACCGACGTCGATCTGGACGCCCACGCCCGTGGCCTGATGGACGCCAACCTGTACGTGGTCCTCGGCACCGCCGACGCCGACGGCATCCCGTGGACGTCGCCCGTCTACTTCGCGAGCGCCGATTACGCCGAGATCTTCTGGGTGTCCAGCCCCGACACGCAGCACTCCCGTAACCTCGCCGCGCGTCCCCGGCTGAGCATGGTGATCTTCGACTCAACGGTGCCGGCCTACCACGGCCGGGCGGTGTACCTGTCCGGCACCGCCGCCGAGCTGACCGGCCGCGACCTGGACCGCGGTATCGAGATCTTCCCCGGAGACCCCAGCCGGGGTGGGGCCACCCTGTCGCTCGAGGACGTCACCGCACCGGCGGCGTGGCGCCTGTATCGCGCGACGATCAGCGAGGCGTTCGTGCTGTGCCCCCGCGAGCCGCGCCAGCCGTGCCCCCTGCATGGCCTCGCCGCCGACCATCGCGCGCCCGTGATGCCCTGGCGCCATCCGGCCTAGTGCTCGACGGCGACAGGCGTCCCGGTGCGCGCCTCGATCGCGTGGACGACAGCGGGGCATGTCCCGCTCGCCGCGTTCCGTACCCAACTGCCGCGGGAGCGACGCTCCGGCAGGCCTCGAACAAGGACACCTTCAGACGCGAGTGGGTGGCCGTTACCTCACATCTCGGCGACGGTGCGGGCAGGCCACATGGTCAGGCCAGGTGCGCTTGCCCGCACCGACAGAAAGGAAACCGTATGACGAAGTCCGTGTTGTACATGTCGATGTCGCTCGACGGGTTCATCACCGGCCCGGGCAACGGGCTAGGGATCGGCGGCCTCCGGCTGCACGAGTGGCTCGGCGAGCCCGTCTCCGACCCGCCGTACTTCGACCCGCCGGGGCTGAGCGGGCAGGTGTTCGGCGAGCTGATGGCGACGGGTGCGGTCGTTGTGGGCCGCAAGACGTTCGAGTACGCCGGCCGCTGGCATGGTGATCATCACGGTGTGCCGATCTTCGTACCCACGCGTGGTGTCCCGCCGGCGCCGCGGAGCGGCTGGGTTCACTACGTGCCCGACGTCGCGACGGCGATGCGTGAGGCCAAGGCGGCCTCCGGCGACAAGGACGTGATGGTGCACGGTGCCGGACTCGCGCAGTCGCTGCTGCGCGAGGGCCTGCTCGACGAGCTGGAGATCCACCTGATCCCGGTCGTCCTCGGTGACGGGCGGCGGCTGTTCGGCGCGGACCGCGTCGAGTTCGAGTTGACCCGGGTGCTCGACGCGCCCGGTGTCACGCATTTGCGCTATCGGGTGAGCTCAGGTGCCGGCCGGTGACCACGGCGACCAGCGCCATCGCCTCACGCCGGAGAACTCCCGCTACGGAAGAAGAAGCTCCCGGGTGGTCCTCCGCACCCATCTCCCGCGGTCGTGACCGTGCCTGAACCCCGCGTGCCGTTGGTGAGGCGTCGGACGCCTGCGGGTCCGCATCTGCCCCGTTCACCACGCTGCCCGCCCTTGGCCCGCGGACGCGATCGGGAACACCACCGGCGTCGATGTCGAGGACACGTGTGGGCATGTCCACCGGAGCATCGAGCTTGTCATGCGACTCGATCAATAGCTAGGAGTGCCCATGTCCAAGGTGTGGTTCGTGACAGGAAGTCGCGCGGTCTGGGTCGCGCGTTCGTCGAGGTCGCGCTCGAAGCGGGTGATCGCGCGGTGGCGACGGCGCGTAATCCAGAGCGGTTGCGGGATCTCCTCGACACCTACGGCGATGGGTGCTTCCGCTGCGGCTGGACGTGACCGATCATGCCGCGGCTGTGCGCGCGGTTGCTCAGGCCGTGGAGAGGTTCGGTTGCATCGATGTCGCCGTCAACAGCGCCGGCTATAGCGACCTGAGCTCGTTCGAGGACACGACGATCGATTCGTTCCGGACGCAGGTCGATACCAATTTCTTCGGCGTCGTCAATGTTTCGAAGGCGGTCGTTCCGATCTTGCGCGGGCAGGGCGCTACCGCCAAGCAGCACCAGGCCGATACGGACTGCGACGCGGCCCGGCAGCGTGCCGGCCGACTCGCCGGATTGCACACGGCCGCCGCCGCCCGCATCACCGAACTCGGACAGCAGGACGACCACCAACGGCGGGAGCAGACGGTCACTGCCGCCGCCGTGGCCGAGCAGGCCCGCTTCGCCGCGGACCAGGCGACCGGCGAGGCCGCGCAGCGAACTCACGGACCTTCGCACCATGGCTTTTTCTGACGCCTGTTCCCGTTCATGCGGCAGAAAACTGCAGCGGCGGTCCACCATCGTGGGCTCGTGCCGGCTGAATTCAAGTCACGATATGCACACTGTGCCTCACCGATGGCTTCCGGACCGCCTGATGGACCGCCTGTTGGACCGTCGCATGCCCGAAGCAGGTATGAAGCTGCTCGCTCGTAGGGTCTTTTCATCAACGATGCGTTGCAAGGCGGCGCCTCTTTGGATGTCCGTGTCGCTGGTGTTCTGGACGATCGGAAGGGTGCGATGAAGTATTTGAAAAGGTTGGCGGTGCTGGCCCTGCCAGTAGTGGTCGCGGTGTCACTGGGTGTTCCGGCTAGTGCTGCGCCGAAAGCAGGCGACACACGTTCGGCCTCACATTCCGGCTCTTCCGCTGCTGCGAAGCTAGAGAGTTACATTTACAACGGGACCGGCCTCAGCGTCGGCGTAGCCTATCTGTTCGACAATCAGTATCTCAACGGGACCTACGACCTTCTGCTGCCGTCGGGCACGCGCACGGACACCCGTCTCGGATGGATGAAGGCCGAGGCCGTCTACATCGGCCCCGGGTATTGCGCGAGCACAGCCTTCTGGGATGACGAGTGGTGGCCTGGCACCCGCATCGTGGGACCCAGGACGTGGTATCTCGAACAAAACATCCCCGGTCAAGAGATCGCGAGGTGGGAGATCCGCTCGGTGTACCGCTGCTGATTCCGCACCTGAGCGATCAGGCCGCGCTGCCCAGCCGGCCGCGGGGGCGCCGCTTCCGGCCACGAGTCGGGCAGGGGCTCCCATAACAACCGCACCACCATGCCAGCACCGTAACTCGCGGCGAGAACCCCGCCCGGACGGCCGGACCGGCCGCCAGGACGATCGGGCAGCGCCTCGACGACGGCCCGCAGCAGGACCCCCATCACCACGACGGCGTTGCCGATGGCCACGGGCGTGACCACGCGCACGCCCCGTCGGCGGCGGAGTCGCGGTCCGGCAGTTCGGCCGCAGGCCCGGCTCGACGTGGCGACATCGCCAGTGAAGAGCGCTACGAGGATGGTCCCGCTGACAGCGATGCCGATTGCGTCCTGGCCCGGGGCCTCCCCTGACGAGTGCTCCGGTCGAGGGGGCCCCGGCCGTCCGGCGGGCGACGCCGGCCGAACTCACCTTCGAGCGGCGTCAGAAGCGCGCGGCGAAGTGTCCGGAGAATGTCCGGCCTACCGCCCTCGGTCGGCCCCGCGCGGCGGCGCGCAGTTGGCCCGCGGCGCCACATCTCGCCGCCCGAGCGACGCCCCGAAGAGGAAGGAACATGATGAGGTACTGGGCAAGGCCGGCCACACTGGTCATGCCCGTGATCGCCATGGTCGCCGCGAGCGCCGCCCCGAGCCCCGACACATCCAGCCCTAGCCCGGACACTGGTCGACCGCGCGGGCCGACAGCCGGCCGCCGCGGTAGCGGTTGAGGAACAGCGCCGGACCGTCCGCGCCCGGCCCTCCAGTCCTTGACGGCCTCGCGCACGGTGACGTCCAGCAGGAGGACCTCGCGAGAGGTCTCGCCCTTGCCGTTGCGCACGAGCACCTTGCCCTTGCCAGTTGATAGAGGCACGCCGGCGAGGTCGAGGGCGACCGACTCGACGGATCCGCAGCCCGGAGTAGAACAGCAGGCGCCCGATGCGCGGTCGCGGGCCAGCCGGCGCAGTCGGTGCAGGAACATCGCTGACATCTGCCGTCGCTCCCCGGGCAAAGATATGCAGAAAGGGGGACGCGTGGACGGGGCGGCCACGGCGATCCTTCCGGCATGAACATCGTTGCCTCACTCGTCATGGGCGCGGTCACCGCCGTCGCTCCGGTCACGGCCACGCCGCTGTCATGGCAGGACTGCGGAGACGGTCTGCAGTGCGCACAGATCGAGGTGCCGGCCGACTGGTCCCGCCGATCAGGGCAGAAGGTCACGATCGGTCTCGCCAAGCTGCCCGCCCAGGACCAGGCCGGCAAGAAGGGCGTGCTGCTGGTCAACACCGGTGGGCCCGGCGAGCAGATCGCGCTTCTCCGTCAGGCGAAGGAGTCCTTCGCAGATCTGATCAAATGGTTCGACGTGGTGATTTTCGACCCGAGAGGGTTCGGCAAGTCCAGCGTGATCAACTGTCCTATCTCCGCACCGTTCGCCACCGAGTGGGTGTTTCCGAACAACGACGCATACGACGCGTACGCTGCGAAGAACCGTGCTTTCGGGCAAGCATGCGCCAAAGAGGCCGGGCCGCTGTCGGGAAGCCTCAACTCCTGGCAGATCGCGCACGACATGGAGGCGATCAGAAAGGCCCTGGGACAGGCCAAGCTGACCTACCTGGGCAACTCGCACGGCACCGTACTCGGGCAGGCCTACGCCGAGTTGTTCCCTCGCAAGGTCGGCCGGATGTACCTCGACAGCGTCTTCGACCACACCACCCCCGACCTGCGCATCTGGCTCAGGGCACGGGCCAAGGTCCTGGAGGCCAACTTCAAGCGCTTCGCCGGCTGGTGCAGGAGCACCGCCACCTGCGCGCTGCACGACGAGGATCCGGTGGCCGTCTGGGACGAGGTGATGGCCAAGGCCCGCCGCGAGCCCATCCCCGCCCCCGAAGCCGGTCCCGGCGTACGCATCAGCGACACCCAGATCGCCTCCCGCGCCAGTTTCACCTTCGAGGCCACCTGGGAGCGCCTTGCCGCCGGGCTCGCGCTGGCGCAGGCCGGCGACGCCTCGTTCTTCGCCAAGGCGGCAGGGGCTCCGGACCCCGACCTGTCGCGCGTCATCCTCTGCGCTGATCTGCCCTATCCCGGCTACGGAAAGGTCAAGAAGCTGGAGGGCGTCCTGCGCCGCGATACGCCCCGCATCGGGTGGCGGGCCGTGTGGCCGATGGCCAACCACTGCGCCGGCCTCCCACCAACCAGGACGTACGCGCCTCACCCCATCAAGGCGCCCGGCCTACCTCCCGTGCTGGTCGCGGGCGGCGAATACGACGACAACACCCCGACCGCGGACGGCCGCCGGCTGGCCGGACAGCTTCCCGGGGCCCGCTTCCTGCCGGCCATCGGCGGGCATGCGCTCTACCTCTCCGGCCACCCGTGCGTACGCGAGCACGTGCACCGCTACCTGACCGCGGGCCAGATGCCGCCGCGCGGTGCCTCCTGCGGACCGGCGAAGTAGCGTTGCCGCTGTGTACGCCAGAGAGGGACTCCTCGTGCTCGCGGCCACGGCCGCGCTCACCGCATTCGCCATACTCGACGGCGAGCCGCCGTGGCCTGGGCTCCCCCTCCTGGCGGGTGCCGGCCTCGCCGCAGCCCTGCCCCTGACGCTGCGTGCCCGCCTTCCGCTGACAGGAGCGCTGCTGTCGGCGGCGATAGCTCTGCTCGGACTGGTGATCCCGGGCTGGCAGGGCCGGCTGGTGACCATGGTCATGTTCGGCGCGGCGGCCTTCCGCCTGCCGCGCCGCGCCTGGCTGGTGATGAGCCTGTCCATCGTCTGGACCACCGGTTACGGCCTGCTCATCCCGCAGGCGCAGGCAGGGCTTTCCGTGGTCACCGACCTGGTCATCATGGGTGTCGCTCCGGTCGCGATCGGCCTCGCCCTGCGCCTGTACGGCGAGCGGGCCGCACAGGCGGCACGGCTCGACCACGCCGAGGCCCGCCGGGCCATGGCCGAGGAACGCGCCGCGCTCGCCCGCGACGTCCACGACAGCGTGGGCCACCACCTCACCGCCATCCGCATGCAGGCCACCGCCACCCGCCGAGCGCTGCGCGGCCAGGCGCAGTCCGCCGACAAGGCGCTGGAGACCATCGCCGAGCTGTCCGCAACCGCGTTGCAGGAGGTGCGCGCCCTTCTCGACTCACTACGCGAGGCCCCCGCCGGGCCGGACCTGGAAGAGATCGAGAGCCTGGCCGAGCGGCTCTCCACCCCACGGCTGCCGATCTCGGTCCACCGCGCCGGACCCGGCACCACGCCGCCACCCGCTGTCGGCCATACGGTCTACCGCGTCGTGCAGGAAGCGCTCACCAACGCCGCCCGCCATTCCGGCGCCAGCCATGTGGACGTGCACGTGTTGTGTGACCCGGCCGCGGTGACGGTCTCGATCACCGACGACGGCCACGGCCGTGCCGGAGCGGAGGGACGGGGCATCAGAGGCATGCGGGAACGCGTGGACCAACATGGCGGCACATTCATGGCAGGCCCGGGGCAGGAGCGCGGCTGGCGGGTGGACGCCGTCGTGCCGATCCAGCCAGTTCGTGCAAGGAGAGCGGCGTGACGATTCGAGTGGTGATCGCCGATGATCAGCCGGCCGTACGTGACGCACTGCGCGTGACACTGGACGGCGAGCCCGACATCAAGGTGGTCGGTGAGGCGGCCGACGGAGCCGAAGCCGTCCACCAGACGCTGTGGTGGCGCCCCGACGTGGTGGTGCTCGACCTGCGCATGCCGTACGTCGACGGGATCTCCGCGATTCGGCAGCTGGCCGGCATGGAAGCTCCGCCGAGGATGCTCGCGCTGACCACGTTCGACACCGATGAATACCTCTTCGGGGCACTCCAGTCGGGAGCTTCGGGATTCCTGCTCAAGGACAGCGACCCTGAACTTCTCCTGGACGCGCTGCGAACGCTGCACCGCGGGCACGGGCTGGTGGACCCTCAAGTCACCACCCGGTTGATCCACCGCTTCGCGAGCCTGTCGCCCGCGTCCCCCGCCGACGCGCAACGGCGGCTCACCGCTCGTGAGCTCGAGGTGCTCCGGCACCTGGCTCGCGGGCTGAGCAACGCGCGGATAGCCCAAGCCCTGACCATCGAGGAAGGCACGGTCAAGAACCACGTCGCGAGTCTTCTGCGCAAACTCGGGCTGCCCACGCGGGTGCACGCCGTCATCTACGCCTACGAGCACGGCCTGGCCCCGCGCCACTCAGACACCCGATCTCCAAGGAGGTTCACATGCCCTTGATCCGTCGACGGGCAAGCCGCCGCCGGAGAGGCTGGTGGATCGCAGGCACGGTCACCGCGGTCCTCCTCGCCGCGGCCGTGGCGCTGACCGCGATCGCCTTCCCGTCTGTTGCGGCCACCACCTGTCCCGGCTGTTATGGCCTTGAGCGGCTCCGGCCGGGCCTGTACGCCGAACCCGGCCTGGCGCCGGCCAAGCGCCGGCACGTGGCTGAGGTCGTCGAGCAGGCGAACAAGCGGGTACGTGCCTTCTTCGGCGGACGGGCAAGCACTCCTGACATCCTCGTATGCCTGTCGGACGACTGCTACCGCAGGATCGGCGGCGGCCGGGAACGCGGCATCGCCGTACTCAACCGGTCGGTGATGCTGTCTCCGCGCGGCGTCGATCCCGTGATCGCCTCGCACGAGCTGACCCATGTGGAGCTGCACGCCCGTCTGGACGGCGCCGAAGTCCCGCAGTGGTTCGACGAGGGCCTGGCCGTTCTGGTAAGCGATGATCGCCGATACCTCGCCCCGGCCGGCGACCGCTGCCTGCGCGACTCCCGCCGACCCTTGCCGGCGACGCTCGGCGACTGGCTGGTCGCGGCATCAGCGGATCCCCATGTGTACGCCGAAGCCGCCTGCCAGGTGAGTCGTTGGGCAGGGAGGAAGGGCGGGAAAGAGGCCGTACTAACCCTCATCGAACGGTTGTCGACAGGACAGCCCTTCCCGAACCTTCGGCTGCTGGCCGCAACCACAGCTCGAGCGGCACTCTGATCGAACGACGACCGGGGTCAACGAAGGTACGTGGAAGGCGCTCAGGCGGTTCGGAGAGCTGGGGCCGGCGTGTGCCGCCACGGCTTCGAGACCGGACGCGAGGAGCTGTTCAACGAGGGCGACGACGCCTTCCACACCGCCATCGCCACGGCCTCGCACAACATGTTCCTTCAGGTCGCCGTGCGGGAGGCCCGCAGGCTGCAGGCGCAGTCGAGCCTCATCGGCCTGCGCGGCTCGGTGGGCGGGCACGCCGCCAAGGCCGTCGAAGAGCACGACGCCATCTACCAGGCCATCCGCGCCGGCGATCCCGAAGCGGCCGCCCAGGCCGCGGCCACGCACATCGACAACACCCTCGACGACTACCGCAGGGAGATCCAGCAGCGCCTCTTCTTCTCGTCCCACTGAGGCGGCCGGCCCGGACTGGTCCGGGCCGGCCGACCGGCGGACATGACCAGGCGAGCAGGCGCGGGCCGGGCTCCGGCTCATCCCGGTGACCGCGTCGGCGAGAAGTGATGGGCGACCGCCAGCAGCCGGCGTCCGGCGTGCTCCGGCCGGATGTGGGGGCCCTCGGCTGCCCTGGCGGCCGGCCGGCGGAACGCGTTGATCGCCTGCTCGTCGATCGTGACGCCGAGGCCCGGCGAGTCGCCGAGGACGAACGTGCCGTCCTCGACGTGCAGGTCGAGTGACAGTCCGAGCGGTGGGTGCAGATCCTGCAGCTCGCTGGCCAGGTGGTTCGGCACCGACGTGGCGGCGTGCAGCAGCGCGACGGGCGTGGCGCCGATCGGGCTGACCGGCAGGTCGTGGGCGTGCGCCAGCGCGGACACCCGCAGGAAGTGGGACACCCCCCAGACGACGGCCGTCTGGACGATGTCCACGGCCCCCGCGGCCAGCAGCGGGCGGAACTGCTCCAGCCCGGTGAGGTTCTCTCCCGTGGCGACGGACGCGCGGATCCCGCGACCGACGGTACCCAGGCCTTCGGCGTCCCACCGCCGCACCGGCTCTTCGATCCACGTGAGATCCAGCGTGCGTTCGAGCTCGCAGACGTGCCGGACGGCCTGCTTGCGGGTCCAAGCCTCGTTCACGTCGAGCATCAGGCCCGGCCGCGCGCCGCGCCCGGCCTCGGTCAGGACATCCCGGACCAGCGTCAGGCGACGCCGGTCGCGTTCGATGTCGAGGCCGCCCTTGATCTTGGCCGCGCGGAGCCCGTGCTGGGCGTAGACCTGGTAGACCGCGACGAGTTCGTCGTCGGTCAGGCCGATGTCGAGGCCGGAGGCGTAGGCGGGCACCCCACGATCGCGCCCGCCGAGCAGGCGCCAGAGCGGCTCACCGGCCGCCTGGGCCTTGATGTCCCACAGGGCGGTGTCGAGCGCGCCGATCGTGCCGAAGACGGCGCCGGCGTGGCCCGCCTTGAAGGTCCGCCGCAGCATGCGGTCGTAGAGCGCTGTCACGCCGCGCGGGTCCTCACCCTCGATCGCGGCGAAGACGGTCTCGATCTCCACGTGCGGCCCGAGGCCGACGCCGGTGATCCCCTCGTCGGTGTCCACCAGGACGAGCGGCACCGGGACGGCTCCGTCGGCGAAGACGCCGTTGACGTCCCCGACGGGACGGCCCCATTCCTGAACCGTCGTCATGGTGCGATACCCCGTGATCCGCATGTCAGCCTTTCGTGGAACCAGCGGTGACACCGTCAGCGATCTGCCGCTGGAGGAACAGATAGATCATCAGCACAGGTACCGCGGCTATCAGGACACCCGAGGCGAAAGTGGGAATGTCGTCGGAGTATTGCCCGCGCAGCGCGTTGACCCCGATCATGAGGGTGCGATGTTCCGGCGACGGCATCATGAGCAGGGCGATGAGCACGTCGTTCCAGCAGAACAGGGCGTCGAGGATGCCGACCGACAGCAGTGCCGGCACGCCCAGCGGAAGCATGATCCGCCGGTAAACGCCGTACACCGTGTTGCCGTCGATCCTGGCCGCGTCGACGATCTCCGCCGGGATGGTCCGGTAATGGCTCGTCATCAGGAAGACGGTGAAGGGGAGGTACTGGGCGACGTAGGCCAGGATCAGTCCCGGATAGGTGTCGATGAGCCCGCTGTCGGCCATGACCCGGGTGAGCGGGACCATGATCACCTGGAACGGGATGAACAGCCCCGCGAGACAGCCCAGGAAGATCACCGAGGACCCGCGGAACCGCAGCTGGGCCAGCGCGAAGCCCGCCATCGACCCCAGCAGGAGCAGCAGCGCCACGGCGCAGGTGACGACGACGAGCGAGTTGACGAAGTACCGCGCCATCCCGGCGCCGGTCCACGCCTCGGCGAGGTTGTCCCAGCGCAGGGAACCCGCCGGGGAGAACCGGTCGAGGATGTAGTCGCGACGGGTCTTCATCGCGACGTTGGCGGTGAACACGAGTGGATAGATCGTCGCCAGCGCGAGACCGGCCATCGGAACGGCGGCCGCCCACCTGGCCAGGCGTGCCCCGGGCATCAGTCCTGCCTTCCCGCGCGACGGAGCAGCGTGATCTGCAGGAGCCCCACCACGAGCATGACGACGAAGAGCACCGTCGAGGCGGCCGAGGCGAGCGCCGGCCGGTTCATCTGTCCCTGCTGGTGCCATATGTAGTACTCCGGCAGGTAGGTGGCCCCCTCCGGGCCTCCGCTGGTCATGACGAAGAGCAGGCCGAACATGGACGTCAGCATTCCGATCATCGTCGTCACGAACACGAACTGGATGGTGCGGGTCAGGCTCGGGATGATCACGTGCCAGATGGTCTGGCGAAGCGACGCGCCGTCCACGCGGGCGGCGTCCAGCAGCGAGGAGTCCAGGGTGCTGAAGCCCGCGAGGAACACCACCAGGGCCATCCCGAACGTCGCCCAGACGTGCACGCCGACGACCGTGAACATGGCGATGCCCGGATCGCCGAGCCAGTCGACGGGGCCGGCGCCGATCGCCCCCAAGAGGGAGTTCAACGGGCCGTCGTACCCGAGCATGAGGTTGAAGATCGCGCCGACGATCACCGGGGAGAGCACGGCCGGGAAGAAGTAGACGCTGCGGTAGACCCGATGACCCGGCACGCGCAGGTAGATGAAGGTCGCGAGCAGGCCAGGAATCGCCACCGCCAGGGGCAGCAGCAGCACCAGGAGCCCGACGTTGCGCAGCGAGATGTGGAACAGCGGGTCGCCGGCCAGCTCCAGGTAGTTGGCCGGCCCGACGGGGGTGCCGTTGAGTTCGCCGTCGCCGGTGAAGGAGAAGTTGACGCCCAGGGCCAGCGGCCACAGCCGCAGCGCCGCGATGATCAGTACGGCCGGGGCGACCAGGACGTAGGGTGCCAGGCGCTCGGCGCGCGCCTGGCGGGGGAACCGCCGGGCCTTGCGGGTGAACGGCCGGGTCGCCGCCCGGACATCTCGCCGTTTGACGCCCGCTTCCCCGGCCCGCCCCGGGTCGGCCGGGCGGGCGGACGACGACGGCCCTGCGATCCGCACGCCGTCAGCCCTTCCGGTCGGAGGCGGCCAGCTGCTCCAGAGCCTTGTCCACGGTGGTCGACCCGCTCAGGAGCTGCTGGGACAGCCTGCCCATCACGTCGAGAGTCTTGGAGGACAGCGCCACGTGCAGGGCGGGCTTGCCGGTCTTGATCTCGGAGGCGATCGTGGCGACGGCCGGGCCGGCCTGCGAGACGTCAATCGTCGTGTCGGACGCGATCGCGCCGGCCTTGCCGTAGAACGCCGTCAGAGCGTCGGTCGAGGTCAGGGACCGCACCAGATCGGCGGCCAGGTAAGGGGCCTTCGTCCACTTCGCGACCGCGTAGCCGATGCCGCCGTCGTACGGGAGGCTCGGGGCGGCCCCGTCGGTGACGACCGGAGCCTGCATGACGCCGATCTTGTCGGGCGGCAGGAACTCCTTGAAGTCGTTCCAGTGCCCGATGTCCGACATCAGGCCGATGATGTGAGCGGCCTTACCGGTCTGGAAGACCCGGAACACGTCGCTGAACATCGCGGTGGAGTTGGCGCCGTCGTTGTTCAACCCTTTGTCGCCGGCGTCCTTCCACAGCTCGAAGATCCGCTTCACGCCAGGAGAGGTCCAGTCGCGCTTGCCGGCGATCCAGTCGTCGTACTCCTGGGGTGTGAGGACGCCGGACCCGAGGCCCGACAGGAAGAACTGGATGCCGAAGCCCTCCTTGTTGCCGAGCGCGAAGCAGGTGGCCCCGGTCGCCTTCTTGATGGCGGCGCAGCCGCTGACGAACTCGCTCCAGGTCTTGGGCGGCGCGGCCGGGTCGAGGCCGGCCTGCTCGTAGAGCGCCTTGTTGTAGTAGATCGGGTGCCCCTGCAGGGTCACCGGCGCGGCGTAGACCTTGCCGTCCTTGCTGAACGCGTCCCAGCCCGCCAGCCGGCTCCTGTCCTCGGCCACGTACTGGTCCAGCGGGAGGAGCGCGTCGGCCCGGTCGCGGATCTGCCCCCCTCCGTTGAAGAGCATGACGTCGGGCCCCTTGCCAGCCTGGATCGCGGTGCCGAGCAGGGTGTAGTACTGGTCGAACGGCTGGGCGACGAACTCGACGGTTACTCCCGGGTGCCGCTTGGCGAAGTCCGCCTTGGCCTGCTCGATGTAGGCCGCGGCGACCGGTTCACCGGACTTCCAGTCCCACACCACGAGCTTCTGCTGCGCTCCTCCGGACGGGGACTCCGTCCGGGTGGCGCTCCCACAGCCCGCCACGGCCAGTGCCGCGACCACCAAAGCCGACCATAACGCTCGCTGCTTCATCGTTGCCCGCTTCCGGGGAGTGGCCGCCGGATCCGGCCGACTGCGCCCAAACGTAATTCGTATGACGTCTGACGGCAAGAGGGTGTCGCGTAGACTGCTTGCCAGGTCACCGGAGGCGATATGACGGCATCGCAGGAAACAGCCGGCAGTGTCCCGGCGCAACCCGCCTGGGTACGCCGCCCGGCGAGTCTCGCCAGAGCGGTGACGGCCGAGCTGGTGGAGCGCATCGTGCGCGGGGTGCACCCGCCGGGGACCTCGTTGCCCCCCGAGCCCGCATTGTGCGAGGCGTTCTCCGTGAGCCGCACCGTCGTGCGAGAGGCCGTGAAGATCCTGCAGGAGAAGGGGCTGGTGCAGGTCCGCCAGGGCTCCGGCACCATGGTGACCCCGCCGGCGACGTGGGACATGCTCGACGAGCTCGTCCTCACCGCGACCATCGCCGAGGACGAGAGCCTGGCGATCCTCGACGACCTCGTCGTCACGCGGCGCGTGCTGGAGTCCGACATGGCCAACGTCGCCGCCCGTCTGGCCGGGCCCGACACCATCGATCGGCTGCGCGCCCTGGTGGATCAGATGGACGGGCTCGTGGACGACCCGGTCACGTACGCCGAGAGCGACCGCGCCTTCCACGACACGATCATGCGGGCGTCGGACAACCGCATCGCGCGTGCCGTCGTGCGGTCACTGGAAGGCCAAGTCGTCAACACCGCCCGCTACCTGGGCCGGACCGAGCGGGCCCTGTGCGTGGCGTCGAACCTCGGCCACCGCCGCATCTACGAGCGCATCGCCGCCCACGATCCGGAGGGCGCCGCCAAGGCGATGTTCCAGCACATCACCGAGGCCTGGATCGTGCGCCGCAGCGGAACGGCCGACCCCGTACGCCTGCAGCGGTAGCACGACCGTCTCCGGTGCACCGGCGTGAGAGTTTGATCGCCACGGATCCGCGGTGGCCGCGGCGGCTTGTCCTGGTCAGACGGAGGGGCGGCCACGCCCGCTCGGGCGGGCGCGTTGGACGTCGAGCAGACCGAGCCTTGACAGCTCTTGTCGCGTCGGATTTGCTCCGCTGCACCATCGCCATCAGCCGCCAGAAAGAAACGAGAACCGATTGAGGCGGAACGAGTGAGCGCTGACATCGTGGCCCCGGAAAATGCACCAAGAAGCCTGGATATTCGACCGGAAGAACGCCGCGCACCGCTTCGTCCCGGCATCCCCGCATAAGAGCCGGCCGAGTGGATCCGCGCCTGACCGCCTAATCGCTGAACTCATGAGCCGGACCACCTCGCGGTGATCCCCTAATCCCGCGTTGGCTTGCCGAAAGCAGCCGTCACATCGAGGTGATGGTCCATTGATTGTTGGTGCTGGTGTTCGGCGCCCACATCGCCACGGTGGAGCCGGCGGTGCTGTTGCCCATCCCGTCCAGAGCGGTCCCCGTGCCCCGGTTGATGATCTGATAGCGCCCGTTGGCCACGGCGTTGAGGCGCCACTGCTGGTTGTTGCCGCCGTTCCAGCCGGCCTGCCGTGCGTTCGCGCCGTTCGCGGTGCTGCCCCAGCTGTCGATGACCATGCCGTTGGTGCGGTTGACGATGCGGTACCAGCCGCCGCCCAGGTCCAGAAGCTGCCACTGCAGATTGGTGCTGCCGTCGTAGGTCCACTGCTTGAGCACCGAGCCGGAGGCGACATTGCCGCCGCTGTCCAGGAGGAGGCCGGTGGTGACGTTGGCGATGCGGACGTAGGTGGTCGGTGAGGCGGACACCGTGGTGCGGTAGGTGCGGCCGGCCTGGCCGGTCAGGGTGATGACGTCCGGCTGGGGTCTGGTGACGGTGACGGTGCCGCCGGACGTGGTGTCGGTCACCTGGAGGGTTCCGGTGAACGAGCGGCTGCGGACGTTGATCGTCGCGCTGCGGTCGAAGGTGATGAGGACTTCGGTGGCCGCGCCGGAGCTCCAGGTCATGTCCACGGTGTAGCCGCCGCGTCCCCGGAGACCTTGCACCTTGCCGTTCGGCCAGGCCGCCGGCAGGGCCGGCAGCACGTGCAGCTCTCCGGTGTGGCTCTGCAGCAGCATCTCGGCGACGCCGGACGTGGCGCCGAAGTTGCCGTCGATCTGGAACGGGGGATGCAGGTCGAACATGTTCGGCGCGAGCCGGTCCGTGCGTACCAGGAGGCGGAGCAGCGCGTGCGCCCGGCTGCCCTCCTCCAGGCGCGCCCAGTAGTTGATCTTCCAGGCGAGCGACCATCCGGTGCCGTCGTCGCCGCGCAGTTCGAGGGTGCGCCGGGCGGCGGTGTACAGCGCCGGGGTGCCGCGTCTGGTGATCTGGTTGCTGGGGTGCAGGCCGTAGAGGTGGGAGACGTGCCGGTGGTCGGTCTCGGGCTCGATCCAGTCGTACAGCCACTCCTGTATGTTGCCGCGAGAGCCGGTCCTCATCGGGGGGAGCCGGTCCCGGGCGGCCAGGACCCGCGTCCGGAAGTCGGCGTCGGTGCCGAGCGCCTGAGCGGCCTGGGCGCAGCCGTTGAACAGGTCACGCAGGATCTGGTTGTCCATCGTGGGGCCGGCGCAGACGCTGACGCCCGAGTGGTGCGCCAGTTCCGGCGAGTTCGACGGGTTCGTGACCAGATAGCGCAGGCTCGGCTCCTCGACGAGGGTCTCGAGGAAGAACTGCGCGGCGCCCTTCATGGCCGGGTAGTACTGCCGGAGGAACTCAAGGTCGCCGGTGAAGGTGTAGTGGTCCCAGACGAGGGTGGCCAGCCACGCGCCGCCGGTCTGCCACATGCCCCAGAACGCGCCGTCCACGACCGACGTCCCCCGCCATGCGTCGGTGTTGTGGTGGGTCACCCAGCCGCCGGCGTTGTACTGCACCCGGGCCGTGCGGGCGCCGCTGACCGTGAGGTCGTTGATCATCGTGAACACCGGCTCGTAGCATTCCGCCAGGTTCGTGGTGTCGGCCGGCCAGTAGTTCATCGGCAGGTTGGCGTTGATGGTGTATTTGGAGTCCCACGCCGGCGTCAGCGAATCGTTCCAGATGCCCTGCAGGTTGGCCGGTTGGGTGCCCGGCCGCGAGGAGGAGATCAGCAAGTAGCGTCCGAACTGGAACAGCAGCGCGGCGAACTGCGGGTCGTCGGTGCTCGCGTGCTGCGCGATCCGCACGTCGGTCGGTTGGTCGGCGGCCGCGGTGCGGCCGAGGTCGAGCGTCGTGCGCCGGAACAGCCGCTGGTAGTCGGCGACGTGCCGGCTGCGCAGGTCGTCGTACGCCCTGCCGGCCGCGGCGTCGAGATGGCGCCGGGCGATGCCCTGGTAGTCGCCGCTGACGTCGCGGAAGCTGAGGTAGCTGGAGCCGATGGAGATCAGCACCGTCACGCTGTCAGCGTTGCGCACCTGCAGCGTGCCGCCGGAACTGCTGACGCTGCCGCCCTCGGCGACGGCCCGGGCCAGGGCGAGGAACCTGACGGAGCCGGCCACGCCTTCCATGTCGCCCGAGATGCCGTCGAGCGCCACGGTGGTCCCGTCCAGGCTGGTGCGCGTCGTCCGCTGCGGGCTGGCGAACGTCGCGGAGAACGTGATCGAGCCGGGCCTGTCGGCGGTCAGGCGGATGGCGATCACCTGGTCCGGGGCGCTCGCCAGCGCCTCGCGCCGGTACCGCACGCCGTTCTGCAGGTAGGACACGGCCGTGGTGGCCGTGGTGAGGTCCAGGTAACGGTTGTACTCCGAGACGCCGGCGGTGCTGCCGAAGGTGAGGCGCAGGTCGCCGACGGTCTGGTAGGCCAGTTGGCCGACCGGGGTGCCGCGCATGTTCTGGTCGATCAGGGTCTGGGCCTGGTTCCACTGGTTCTGGAAGACCAGTTGCCGGATCTGCCCCAGCGCCGCCGCCCCCCGGGGGTTGCTCTGGTCGTAGGGCCCGCCCGCCCAGACGGTATCCTCGTTGAGCTGCAGCCGCTCGGTGTCGGCGTTGCCGAACACCATGGCGCCCAGGCGGCCGTTGCCGATCGGCAGCGCTCTCAGCCAGTCCGTGCCGGCGCTCTCGTCGTACCACAGGGCCAGGTCGTTCGCGGCGCGCACCTCCGCAGGAGGCGCCGAGGCGGCCCGGGCGGCAGCCGTCCAGGACAGCGGCAACATCGCGGCTCCGGCACCGACCGTGCCGAATCTCAGTACTTGCCTTCGCGATAAATCGGACATGTCGCTTCTCGTTCCCTAGAGGGTCGCGGCCGGCGCAGGCGTGCGAGTGGCGCGGCCTGTCAGCCGGCTCGGACGAGCTGTCATTGCTGGTTGGCGCCGTTCCAGTCGTCGTACCGGACGATGTTGGCGCCGTCGGTGGTGGAGGCGCCCTGGACGTGCAGGGCCTTGTTGCTGTTGCGACTGACCAGGACGTACCAGGCGCCGATCCCGCCGGGAGTGCCGGTCACCCGGTCACGAAGGTGGTCACGCTGCGGGCGGGGAGCGTGGCGGTGAAGGAGCCGTTCGACACGCCGGTCGCGCCCTGGGGAGCGACGTTCCTGCTCGCGTCCGTCAGCCAGGACGAGACGCTGGACGCGGTGACGTTCGCCAGGGCGAACTGCTGGCTCACCTCGGAGGTCGCCTTGTTGACGGCGACGATGACGACCGTGGAGTCACCGCCCCGGTACGCCGAGACGTAGACGTTCGACGCCGGGTTCGCCGTGGCCTCGACGCGCACGTATCCGGGGCGGACGAACCTGGCGAAGTGCGCCATGCAAGCGCCCCGCTTGCTGATCTGGCCGTCCTCCCGCATGGGGCCGTAACCGCGCCGGATGTACCACCAGACGTACGCCTGGAACTCGGCGTCCACCATCGCGTGGTGGAGGTGCCGCCCCACGTCGAGCGCCTGCGGCCAGAGATCCGCCGAGTCGCTGCTGTTGGGGTGGTACACCTCGGTCATCCAGAGCTCCTTGCCCGCGCCCTTCTGCTTGAAGAGGGGGTAGGGAAAATTCGCGTACGGCGTGCCGTAGAGGTGGGCCCCGATGATGTCCACGTTGGCGAGCGCCGCGGAGTCGTTCAGGATCGGGTCCGACATGTTCTTCAGGTACTGGAAGGATTCGGGCGCGATCACCCTGGTGCTGATCGGGCCGGCGTTCTCCCGCAGGAAGCGGACCATCTCGGCGGGGGTCCACCACGTCCACTCGTGCGCGTAGTCGGGCTCGTTCTGCACCGAGATGCCGTACAGGGTGACCCCGTTGTTCCGCAGGTGCGCGGTGAAGTCGTTCAGGTGCCGGGCATAGGCGCCGTACATGTCGTACCGCAGGCGTCTGGCGTTGGTCTGGCTGCCGCGGACGAAGGTCTCGACCATGTGGGCGGGCGGATTCCACGGCGACGCGATGACGGTCGCCCCGAGCTCGGCCGCGCGCCGCGCCGTGGCCAGGTCGCGGCTCCAGTCCGCCTGGTTCTCGGGGACGGGGATGCGCAGCACGGAGAACCCCAGGCGGCCCTCTCCGGTGCCGAACGCCGTGTCGCGCTGGGCGGCCGTCAGGTCGCCGATCCAGGCCGCGTGGGCCATGCCGCCGAAGCCGCGGATCGTCTGCCGCCGGGCCGACGGATCGATGACCGCCGTGGCGGCCGCCGCGAACGCCGCTGCGGGCGAGGCCCGCGTCACGGCGGCGATGACCGGCAGGGGCCCCATGGCGGCCAGCGCGCTTCTCCGGCTCAGCCGCGTTCGGTCCCTGCTTCCGGGGTCGTTCGGACCATGCGTCATGTCTACTCCTTCGGCTGCCGGCGCTGATCCGCGCCCTCTGGCCCGTCGGCTCAGGGGCCGCGGGCGACATCGGCGATGGGGAGTGCTTCCGCCCAGGTACGGCTCTCGTCCGTGGTCCTCTGTGACGGGAGGTGGTGGTGAACGATGTTTCGGCCGACTTCCTGGAGGAAAGTAAAGGCCCCTGACGCGGCTCGTCAACCGTTCGCCGGAAGAAACTTAACCAAGATCGAACCCGTTCGCACGGCGACCGCGGCCCGGTGCCGCTTTCGATGCGGAAGGTGCCGCGCGCTCCACCGATGCGCTCCTTTCGCGAGGTCAGGAACGGCACGGCGCCGTCCGGACCGGTCTGAGCGAAAGAGCACGAACCGGTCTCGGCGACTAATAGGACCCGCCGCATGGGCAGAGCCGGCACACCGACGCGGGTACGACCCTCGGCAACTTAACTTCGAATCTCTCGCAAGTTATCTGTTGGCAGGGGTGACTTCTGTGAAACTTTCACATGCACGGGCGGTGCGTCGTGATCTCCATGGAAACGAAAATCCAGGCGAGAAGGCGTTCCGGCGGCAGCGCCGGGGTCGGCAGGAGCTCCCCGCGTTGACGCCAGGTCGACCGTCGGATGTACTCCGCGACAACGCCCTCACCCGAGGAGGCCCGTGTAGCCCCGTACCGCCTATTGTTAGCGCTAACAATAGGCTTCGACGAGTTGTTTGCGCTAACTCACCGTCTGGAGGTTCCTGTGAGACGCGTGCTCGCGGTTCTCGCGTCCCTGCTGTTCGTGGGCGTGTCACTCATCCCCCAGGCGTCGGCCGCGACGGTCGGCACCAACGCCTGGTACGTCCTGGTCAACCGCAACAGCGGCAAGGTCCTGGACGTCCACAACCTCTCGACCGCTGACGGCGGCCGCATCACCCACTGGGCCCGCAACAACCAGAACCAGCAGCAGTCGCCTGGGCCTCCCGGGTCGAGACCGAACCGTCTGTCGAGGGCGGCATGAACGTGGGCTTCATCGAGAACGGCGACTACCTCAAGGTCAAGGGTGTTGCCTTCGGCGACGGCCCCTCCTGACCTGGCAGGGCGGGTTCCAGGGTGAGGCGACCGTGCGTGCGGGCGACTTGTCGATCACCGGCTGTACCGCCAGCTGGGCCTGGCCGGGGACGCAGAGCATCACCCAGATCTGGGGCGGCGTGCGCTCCGGCTCCGGCGGAACGTGACGGTCCGCAACGAGTCGTGGAACGGCTCGCTCGCGGCCGGCGCGAGCACCACCCTCGGCTTCACCGCTGGCGGCGGCGCGGCCACCCCCGGCGATCACCTGCGCCTGACCGCCGGGGTCGGGGGACGGACCGCGGTCCGTCCCCCGAGCCCACCTCCGACCCATTGAGGAGAGACATCGATGAGCAGGAAACGAACGCCCTTCTCCCTCGTCCTGACCGTGATGCTGGCCCTGACGGCGGGGGCCGCCGCGGTCGGCTCGCCCCTGCCAGCGCAGGCGCTGGACAACGGCGTGGGCCGTACCCCGCCGATGGGGTGGAACACCTGGAACACCTTCGGCTGCGACATCAACGAAACGCTGATCAAGCAGACGGCCGACGCGCTCGTCAGCTCCGGCATGCGCGACCTGGGATACCAGTACGTCGTGGTCGACGACTGCTGGTTCGATCCCGACCGCGACCCGGCCGGAAACCTCCAGGCCAACCCGTCCCGGTTCCCGGGCGGCATGAAGGCGCTCGGCGACTACCTGCACGCCAGGGGCCTGAAGTTCGGCCTCTACCAGGCGCCGCTGGACCGGACCTGCGCCCAGTACTTCGGCGCCTACCCGGGCGCGACCGGCAGCCTGGGGCACGAGGTCCAGGACGCCCGCCAGTTCGCCGCCTGGGGTGTCGACTATCTCAAGTACGACTGGTGCTCACCCACCGGCACCATAGACGATCAGGTGCGCACCTTCGCGAAGATGCGGGACGCGCTGGCGGCGACCGGCCGGCCGATCCTCTACAGCATCAATCCCAACAGCATTCACGACAAGACCGGCCCGCAGCGAGTTGGGGCGACGTCGCCAACATCTGGCGCACGACCGAGGACATCACCAACGCCTGGAACACGGGTCAGACCAACGGCTACCCGATGGGCATCCAGAACATCGTCGACGTCAACGTCCCTCTCGCGGGCAACGCCAGGCCGGGGCAGTTCAACGACCCCGACATGATGGTCGTCGGCCGGGGCGGCATGAACGACACCGAGATGCGCAGCCACTTCGCCCTCTGGGCCATCATGGCGGCCCCCCTGATCGCCGGGAACGACGTCCGGAACATGGGCAACGCGACCGCGACGATCATGAAGAACCGGAATCTGATCGCCGTCAACCAGGACCCGCTCGGCCTCCAAGCCATCCAGATCAGCAACGACGGAACCCGCCGCGTTCTGGCCAAGCGGCTGAGCAACGGCGACGTCGCGGTCGCGCTCTTCAACCAGGGCGGCAGCACCACCACGATCAGCACCACCGCATCCGCGATCGGCCTGACCGGCGGCACGTTCACGCTCCGTGACGCCTGGACGAACGCCGTCACCACGACGACCGGAAGCATCTCGGCGAGCGTCCCGTCCCACGGCACCGCCGTGTTCCGGGTCAGCGGCGGCACCGCCACCCCGCCGACCACCCGCATCCAGGGGGCCGGCTCCGGCAGGTGCCTCGACGTGAACGGCGCCTCCCAAGCCAACGGCACCCCAGTGGTGATCTGGGACTGCCACGACCAGGACAATCAGCAGTGGACCTCCACCACCGCTGGGGAACTACGCGTCTACGGCACCAAGTGCCTGGACGTCAACAACGCCGGCACCGCCGACGGCACCGCCGTCATCACGTGGGACTGCAACGGTCAGAGCAACCAGAAATGGCGCTTCAACACCGACGGCAGCATCACCGCCGTCGGCGCGAACAAATGCCTGGACGTGGCCGGCAACGCCACGGCCAACGGCACCAAGCTCCAGATCTGGACCTGCACCGGCGCGGCCAACCAGCGTTGGTCCCGGATATAGGGACCGCTCGTGGGGCGGGGCTGCCGCGGACCGTGACCGTCACGCGGTGGCCGGCGCACCGGGTCTCCGCCACCGCGGTCACGTTCAGCGGCGGCGCGGCGGCCTTGAGCGCGTCGGCCTGGCGCACCCAGGTACGGATCGCCTGCGCGGACGGCTGGACTCCGACGGCGGCCGCGCCGAAGGTCTCCGCTCCGCGCGGCGGGCACGTCACGCTCGCCGCGGCTGCCGATGCCTTCCTGGCCACCCCGCGCACGGCCAACCCCAACACCCACCGTGCCAGCTCGACGTCGCCCGGCACGTACGCCGCCGGTGCAGCACTGTGGCGTCGGCCAGCGGGGCGCAGCCGAGCAGCTCGGCCCGGCCGGAGTCGGCCACACGGCGGGCGTCGCGGCACCACGCTGACCAGTTGCCGGCCGGGGTCGACGTCGCGCTGTCGGATGCCGAGCAACTCCGAGGCTCGTACCCCGGGGAGATCCAGGAGGCTGCGGCTTTCAGCCACGAATCGCCATAAGGCCGATCCGGCGAAACAATTTCAACGTCGCCAGTTCCCGCACCCAGCCCGGGGCAAGAGAAAAGAGCCGGAGCGGTCGTTCGGGGGGACGGCCGTTCCGGCCCGCCCGGCGCCCGGCGGCGGTCAGGCCGGGCGGGTGATTCCACTCGGACGAAAATCAGACATCGCCGACTCCAGTATTCCTCCGTGACAGCGCGGCCGGGCTCTGGCCGTCTTGGAGGTCGCCGAAGTCGAGAACGGCAGAGAAACCGCCGCGAGTTCGCCTGATGCGTTTCCGTACGGCACCTCGCGGCGTCATCCTGCCAGTCGTCGGCGCAGGAAGTCCTTGCCCTGCTCGGCTCCCTTGCGACTTTCGGCCTGAGCACGGCGGAAGAACTCGGTCAGCTCTCCATCTCCGGCTCGCTCGGCGTCGGCGATGTAGTTCTCCAGCCGCAGCACGTTGCTCAGGCACTGCTCGACGAACCAGATCAGGTTGTAGTCCTTGTCCTTGGTTCCGGTGACACTGCCGGTCTCCTGCTGTGTCGGATCCATGTGCTTTTCCTCGCCTTGGACGGTCGGTTGCCTTGCGTCGGCCGGCGCACTCGTACGGCCGGTCCGCTCTGTCCTTTCCCGGAAAATGCGCTCCATGCCCCGTGCAGGAGTATGCGCGCATAAAGCTCGGCCGGTAGAAGGATCTCCCTGATCTACTTCGCTCTTGCCTTGTCTGACGACACGACACCGATCGTCGACACGGGCAGCTCGGCGCACCAGGCGGTGAAGGCCGATCCCGGCCGCGACGGCCATTGACGCCCGGCGTCGCGCTGACAATACCGCCGCCCGCAGGCCATGACATCGTCGACCGCTTGCTCATTTCCCGGTCCGTCGGCGAGCTTCGGGCGAAAACTTCGACCCCGTCGCCCCCTGCCGCCCTGAAGATCAACCATTCACGAACGAGTGGGTATTGACCGACTCGATGTGAGCGAACACACTGATTTGACGCCGACGTAACTGACTGCCTCCCCATGCATAACGGGTTGAACGTTTGGCGCACCGGCCATCATCCAACGCCCTTCCGGACGGACCAGCATGAATGTTAGCGCTACCATTCCATTGGTGAATGAACTGACCCGTGACGCAAGCAGTGGAGCCGCACCCAGTTTTGAGTCACAGGTGGCCACCAACCAGTCCGAAGGCGTGAACCGGGCGGACTGGCGAGACAACTTCGTCAACGGCGTGCTCTACGTGTCCGAACTGAGCATGTCCCACAGCCGCCGCTCCTGCTGATGGAGCAGCACGATGCGCACGGCCCGGACACTGCATCAGCAACATGACGTCCGCAAGTGAGGGTTCGACCCAGGAACCTGAATCTAGTGATTGGACATTCCATGACACTGACCACGGCGTCTGACAATTACCCATCAGGACCGTCGCCGAGCACCCACTCGTCGCGCCGATTTCTGATCGCCCTTGTGGTGACCGCGCTCACCGCAACGGCAAGCCTCCTCGTCTCCGAGTCGCCGGCCAATGCCGCCACCCGCCAATTCCGAGGCATGAACTGGGCCGTGCTGGGTGACAACTTCAGCACCGGCACGCTCGTCGTCCAGGGCCTCCGCCAGTCCGACAGCAACGCGACAGTACGGGCCAAGGCCAACGCCCTCTACGACGACATGGCCTCCACCATGGGGATCAACACCGTCCGACTGCCTATCAACACCCACACCGTGGCCAACACGACCTGGTGGAACGCCTACCGCGGCGCCATTGACGCCGCCACCGCCCGCGGATTCAAGGTCATCCTCGCCTACTGGGAGGACGGCGCCGCCTCCGGCGGCAAGATCACCAACATCGCCGCATGGAACACGATGTGGTCCAGCGTGACCAACACGTACGGCTCGAACAGCAACGTCTACTTCGAACCGATGAACGAGCCGCACGGCTACACATCGGCGGAATGGCGCAACGTCGCAGCGAACTGGCTCAGCTATCACACCTCGGCAGTGCCCGGCCGGGTGCTCATCGGCGGCACCGGCTACAGCCAGGACCTGCGGGACCTCTGCAACGACAGCCGCTTCAACTCGACGCTGCTGTCCTTCCACCACTACGCCTTCTTCTACGACGCGATGACCTACGACGCCTTCCGAAGCCACATTCACACGCGTCTGGGCAACTGCGCCTCCCGCGCGGTCGCCACCGAGTTCGGCGCGCCGATGTCCACCGGCCTCAACTACGGCGACGCGAACAGCACCGACAACTTCGTGCGCCACATCCGCGCCATGGCCCAGGTCATGCGTGACAACCAAATGGGCGGCACCTACTGGCCCGCCCTCGGCGGCAAGCCGGGCGACATCGGCTACGACTGGTACTCGATGTACGCCCTGAGCGGCAGCGGCACCAATCTCAACTTGACCGTCCGCAACACCTCCGGCGCTGACCGGATCCGGTATGCCTGGGGCGACACGATCGGCGGCGACTCCACCTACAGGATCAACGTGCGCCACAGCGGCAAGGCCATGGACGTCCAACAACCGAACACCGACAACGGTGCGCGCGTCGGCCAGTACACGTACGGCGGCAACGCGTGGCAGCAGTGGCAGTTCCAGGACGCCGGCAGCGGCTACTGGCGCATCATCAGCCGCCACAGCGGAAAGTGCCTCGACGTGGTGAGCGCTTCAACCGCCGACGGTGCCGAGCTCATCCAGTACACCTGTGGCACCGGCACCAACCAGCAGTTCCAGATGGTCGCCAACGGCAGCTACTTCCAGCTCCGGGCACGACACAGCAGCAAATGCGTGGACGTACCGTCCGCATCGACCGCGGACGGCGTGATCCTCAAGCAGTATCCGTGCAACACCGGCACCAACCAGCAGTGGTCGCGCACGGCGGTCGACGTTACCTAGACACCCGCGGCTCACCCGCCAGGCGACAGGCGCGGCCGAGCTTCTCCGAAGATCCACGCCGCAGCCCCGATCGGCTCCTGGATCCTGTAGGAGGGGGCGCCAACGTCAGAGAGGTCGTTGTGGTTGTTGGAGAACGTACGGGCGCAGCCCGTGCCTTTAAGGTGTCATGGGGATAGCTTTTACGCTCCGACCGCCTTTACAAAGTAAGTTCCGACGTACGGTCGGCATACGGTGTCGCGCATGCGCCGAGGCCAGGCCCTTCTGCGTGCCCTCGATCGGCTAGCGGATGAACTCGGCAGGGCGGCGAACGCCCCGGCGGCCCGTCGGCAGCGCGCGTCACCTTCAGGAGTCGCCTGCACGGATGCCCGCACTCGTGTGCGCGCTGCGAGTCTCGGCGGTTCAGGCTCCTGTGGTTGCCCGCTCGGGATGGCTGTCGATGTGGCGCTTGTCGCAGGCGGTGCGGCGGTCCGGCTCGGACAGGCTGGTGCGTGTTCAGGTGACGTCGCGGCGCAGAGTGACCAGCCGGGCCGCGAGGACGGTTGCGGCGACGTAGGCGACGAACAGCAGTCCCCCGGCCCAGGCCGGTAGGAGCGCTCCGGCCTGCATGTGCATGCCGCTCAGCGCGCGGGCCGCGCCCGTGGGCAGCCAGCGCCCGATGTCAGGCGCCAGCGACGAGAGCAGGTAGTCCCCGTACATGAACCACAGCAGGGCCACGACCAGCGCCACCGCCTGGTTGCGGATGAGCGCGCCGAGCCCCACGCCCAGCAGCGCGTACGCTGTCGTGCTCAGCACCGCGCCGAGCAGGACGAGCGGAACGCCGGGGGTCAGCACCGGCAGCCCGCGCACGGCAAGCAGCGCCGCCCCCGAAACCAGCGTGGCAAGTGCCGACACGCACGCGACGGCCAGTCCGACGAGCCCCCAGGCCACCAGCTTGGCGGTCACCACCCGGCTCCTGACCGGAGTGGTCAGGAACGTCCAGGTGATCGTCTGGTGACGGTACTCGCCGGTCATCGCGAGCACCCCGAGGATCAGCGTGAACACGTACGCCTGCTGGGCCATGGCGTAGACGTTCTCTACCCGCGAGGCCGCAGGCAGCGCATCGAGGCCGTCGAAGACCAGGGCCTGCAGGGTCGCCCACAGCACGCAGGTGATGGGCGCGATCACGGCGAGGGCCGGGCCGGTACGGCTTGCGCGTGCCTTGACCAACTCGGCACGAACGAGCGGGTTGCGAATCATCGGGTCGCCTCCAGGTAGAGGTTTTCCAGGTCTGTGGAGTCGGGGGTGAGCTCCGCCTGCCGTACCAGCCGACCGGCCGAGATGATCAGAGCACGGCCGGCGATGCGCTCGATCTCGGCCAGCACGTGCGTGGACACCAGGACGGCCCGCCCTTCGTGCGCGTAGGCGCGCAGGAACCCGCGCAGCCATGCGATCCCCCGGGGGTCCAGCCCGTTGGCGGGTTCGTCGAGGATGAGAATCTCCGGGTCGCCGAGCAGCGCGCTGGCGATCGCCAGCCGCTGGCGCATGCCGAGGGAGAAGCCGCCGATCTTGCGGTCGGCCGCACGGGTCAGATCGACCTGGTCCAGGACCAGGTCCACGCGGGCCGGTGCCAGGCCGGCGGCCGTGCGCAGCACGTCGAGGTGAGCGCGGGCGGACAGGCCGGGGTGGAAGGCGGTCGCTTCCAGTACCGCGCCGACTTTGGTGATCGGGCTGGTCAGCTGGATGTATGGCGTGCGCCCGATCATCGCCGTGCCCGCTGTGGGGGCGACCAGCCCGAGGATCATACGCAGGGTGGTCGTCTTCCCCGCGCCGTTGGGTCCGAGGAAGGCGGTGACCGCGCCCGGCTCGACGGTGAATGACACCTCGTCGACCGCGCGGACCGCGCCGAACGACTTGCTCAGGTTGTTGACGGTTATCGCTGTTGCCATGGTACGGAGCGTGGCCTGTGGCGGGCGGGAGATTCATGGCCGCGTGGGTGGATATGGCGGTCTCCACCGTGGGGTGGATGGCTCCGCCCGCGGGGTGTGGCTACCGTTGCCAGTGTGTCCCTCCTGCGCCGTCCCCTCGTTCGCGCGGCGTTCCGCGCCCTGGTGGTGTCGTACCTGCTGGTCGGGTCGGTGTCCGCCGTGGTGAACGCGTGGCCGAGGCCAGGCTGGGCTGTCGGGGTCGGGGTGCTTGTGCTCTCAGCGATCACTTTCGCCGTGTGCGTGCGCGGTGCGGTGCTTTCCGGCCCCGGCCATCTGCTGCCGCTGGCCCTGGTGGGCGGCCTGGCGATGCACGCCGTGGCCCCCTACAGCGGCCTCGCGGTGCTGTATGTGGTCGTCTACGCCGCACCGTACCGGCTGCCGCTGAGGTGGGCGGCGGCGTTCGTGGCCGCTGACATCGGCGGGACAACCCTGGTGTCGCTTCTGCTCCGTTTGCCCGTCCCGGAGACATTCGGAACCACGATGGGGCTCTGCTACAGCGCAATCCTGGCCTTCCTGCTGCGCCAGCTCACGCTGAGCAGGGAGTTGGCCGAGTCGCGGGCCCGCGAGTCCGCCCAGGCCGAGCGCGCCCACCTGGCCAGGGAGATCCACGACATCCTGGCCCATGCCCAGTCGGCGCAGATCGTCCACCTGGAGGGTGCGCGGCTGTTACTGGAGCGCGGCGACGTGCCCACCGCCCTGGATCGGGTCAACCGCGCCGTACGGCTGGCCCGCAGCGGCCTGGAGGAGACCAAGCGGGCCTTGGAGGCGCTGCGCGGCCAGGACATACGGCTGTTGGAACTCCTGGAACGGCTGGCCGTGGAGCACCGTTCGGCCGGCGGCGCGCTGTGTGAGGTGGAGGTCAGCGGCGACGTTTCCGCCCTGCCCGCCGGCGCCCGCCTGGCGGTGGCCCGCACGGCGCAGGAGGCACTGACCAACGTGCGCAAACACGCGCCCGGCGCGGCGGTCACGGTCACCTTGCGCAACCTCGGCGGCTGGTGCGAGCTGAAGGTCCGCGACGACGGCGGCGCGGCGCCGGCGCAGGACGGCGCCGGTTACGGCCTGGTCGGCATGCGGGAACGCGCCGAGCTGCTCGGCGGCTCGCTCACCACCGGCCCGGAGGGCGACGGCTTCCGTGTCCTGCTGCGGCTGCCCGCGGGGGCGGCGTCGTGACCGTGCGGGTGCTGGTGGCCGACGACCAGACCGTGGTCAGGGAAGGCTTGGTGCTGCTGCTCGCCTTGCTGCCCGATGTGGAGGTCGCGGGCACGGCCGCCGACGGCGAGCAGGCGGTACGGCTGGCCGCTTCGGAAACCCCCGACGTGGTGCTGATGGACCTGCGGATGCCCAGGATGGACGGAGTGGAGGCGACCCGCAGGATCCGCGCCTGCCATCCCGGCATCCAGGTGGTGGTGCTGACGACCTACTCCGACGACGAATCGGTGTTCGCCGCGCTGCGCGCCGGGGCACGCGGCTACCTGACCAAGGACACCGACGCCGAGACCCTGGCCAGGGCCATCGCCACCGTGTCCGGTGGGCAGGCGCACTTCGATCCCGAGGTGCAGCGGCGACTGGCCGAGGAGGTCGCCGGGCGGGCCCACCGATCCAGCGATTCCCCCGACGGCCTGACTCCGCGCGAGGCCGAGGTACTGCGGCTGATCGCGGCGGGCAAGTCCAACGCGGAGATCGCCGGTGAGCTGTTCATCTCGGCGGCCACCGTCAAGACACACATCAACAACCTGTTCGCCAAGGCGGGCCTGCGAGACCGCGCCCAGGCTGTTACCTATGCCTACCGTCACGGCCTGGAAGGGTGAGCTCGGCGTCCGAGGGTGACCTCCAGTCCGGGGGCGCTCAGAGCTGGATTTCCAGCGCTCGTTCGCCTCCAACACGTTGCGCGGCGTTAGGAGGGATGCCGCCTACGTCGTCGGCCCGCTGGCCGCTCACGTGCGGGACGCCACCACCCAAGCCGGTCCCTGACCAGCTGCTTCGATACTCGGCTAATTTGACAAACCTCTAAGCAGTGGCGCATGATGGCTTCTACTTAGATGGCCTTCTATTCAGGAGGTGCGCGATGCGCGCTCTGTTCACCCGCCTGCGCCGGACTGCCTCGCCCACCTCGGGCGTCACCTTCGACGAGAGGTCCGCTCAGGTGTGCGACACCGCCTGCCGCGCCAGCGCCGCCGTCGAGCGCGCCCGCACCTTCACCCTGTCGCACCGCTAACCCACCCGCCCACCTGGAGAGCAAGTCATGAGTGACAGTTGCTGTGGCACCACCGCCATCGAGATCGAGCCGTTCACCACCTCTCAGCAGACCGCCCCCGGGCAGACCGGCGCGCTGCCGGTCGTCGTGATCGGCGCCGGCCCGGTCGGCCTGGCCGCCGCCGCCCATCTGGCCGAGCGCGGCATCGATTTCCTGCTCTTGGAGGCCGGCGACCAGGTCGCCGCCTCGGTCGCGCAGTGGGGACATGTGCGCGTGTTCAGCCCGTGGAAGTACAACATCGACGCCGCCGCCCGCCGCCTGCTGGAGGCCGACGGCTGGACCGCTCCGGACGGTGAGTGGCTACCCACCGGCGCCGAGCTCATCGATGACTACCTCGCCCCATTGGCCAAGCTGTTCAACGACAGGGTGCTCCTCGGCGTGAAGGTCACCGCGATCAGCCGCCTCGGCTACGACCGGGTGCGCACGGCAGGCCGCGAGGAGGTGCCGTTCCTGATCCGCCTGGAGAGCGGCGAAGAGCTGCAGGCGCGCGCGATCGTCGACGCGTCCGGCACCTACACCAGTCCGAACGTGCTCGGCGCGAGCGGCCTGCCCGCCCACGGCGAGCACGAGGTGTTCGTCGACCACGCCCTGCCCGACGTGCTCGGCGCGGACCGTGACCGCTACGAGGGCAAGCACACGCTGGTGGTCGGGGCAGGGCACTCGGCCGCCACCACCCTGCTGGCCCTGGCCGAGCTGCCGGACACGCCGATCACCTGGGCGATCCGCGGTGGCAGCGCGAGCCGCACCTACGGGGGCGGCGACGCCGACGCGCTCCCGGCCCGCGGGGCGCTGGGCACGCGCCTGCGTGCCCACGTCGAATCCGGCCGCATCCAGCTGCTGACCGGCTTCTTCGCCCACCGCGTGAACGCCACCGACCAGGGCGTCGAGGTGGTCAGCCGCGACCCGTCCGGGCACGAGCAGAGCGTCACCGTGGACCGGATCGTGTCGGCCACCGGCTACCGCCCCGACCACTCCATCGCCGCCGAACTCCGGCTCGACCTCGACCCGGTGCTCGGCTCCACCCGCGCCCTGGCCCCGCTGATCGATCCCAACCAGCACTCCTGCGGCACCGTCCCCGCCCACGGCGTGGACGAGCTCGCGCACCCCGAGCCCGGCTACTACGCCGTCGGCGTCAAAAGCTACGGCCGCGCCCCCACGTTCCTCATGGCCACCGGATATGAGCAGGTTCGCTCCGTCATCGCCGCCTTGGCCGGAGACTGGGAGGCCGCCCGCGACGTCCAGCTCGACCTGCCCGAGACCGGCGTGTGCTCCTCCAACCTCGCCGACGCCCAGGAGCAGCGCGTCGGCCTGGCCACCGGCATCAGCGGCGGCCTGCTGTCCACCCCTCTCCCGCTCGCTACGGTCGGCGCCACCGCCTCGGCGGAGTCCGGCGGCGGCTGCTGCGGCTGAAGGGAACACTAACGATGTCCGACGGATACCCCACCGCCGCCCAGAGAGAGGCGCTGCGCCTCATCTGTGGCCACGGCCGGCTGGGGACCGAGCAACTGGGCCGCCATCTGCTCCAGGTCCGGCGGCCGAGCACCAACCCCGGCTACGCCAGGGCGATCGCCCGCATGGCCGGCACGCTCACCTGGCGCCTGCAAGCCCAAGGCTTCATCACCGAAACCGCAGATGGCGCATGGGTGACGAACGCCAGCGGGCGGGGGCTCATCTCCTGCTCCAGCGAGCGCGCGTGAGCGCCAGAGCCGACAGCGCCGTCCCCGCCATCGGGGGCCTTGTTCCGTCGCGCAACCGGCAGGGCCGACAGGTGGTGGCCGCGCTGGCCGTCACCCAGACCATCGGCTACGGCGTGCTCTACTACGCCTTCTCCGTCTTCCTCGCCCCGATGGCGCGCGACCTGCGTGCCACCAACGCCCAGATCGCCGCGGCGCTCACTCTGTCCATCCTGATCGCGGCCCTGTGCGCGCCGCTGGTCGGCCGCTTGCTGGACACCCGGGGCGGGCGCGCCCTGATGACCGCCGGGTCGTTGCTGGGCACCGTGGCTGTGCTGGCCTGGTCCAGGGTCGAGAGCCTGCCGCAGTTGTACGCGGTGTTCGCCGCCATCGGCGTCGCCTGCTCCATGGTGTTGTACGAGGCGGCGTTCGCGGTCATCGTCTCCCTCTACGCCGGCAACGAGCGCGGTCGGGCGAAAGGGCTGCTGGCGCTCACCATCGTGGCCGGGTTCGCCTCCTCGATCTTCCTGCCGCTCACCGGCGTCCTCGTCGACCGGTACGGCTGGCGTACGGCGCTGGCGATCCTGGCCCTGATCTACGGGACGGCGGCGATCCCGCTGCACGCCCTCGTATTGCGCCGCCGCGCCCGTACGGCGAGGACGCAGGCGTCCGCCGCGGCGCAGGAGCGAGCCGCCATCGTCAGGGCGGCCACCCGCCGGCGGCCGTTCTGGCTGCTGGTGATCGCCTTCACCGCCAACGGCGGCGCGGTCGCCACCGTGGCGGTCCTGCTCATCACCTACCTGATCCATCTGGGCCACCCACCCGTGCTGGCCGCCACGTTGGCCGGGCTGCTGGGCGTGCTGTCGGTGACCGGCCGACTGGTCACCACAGGCCTGCAGACCCGGCTGCCCGCTGCCTACATCGCCGCCGCCATCTTCGCCCTGCAAGGCGTGGCCGCCCTCCTCCTGCCGCTGGTCGGGCGTAGCATGGCGGGCGCGATCGGCGCGGTGCTGCTGTTCGGGCTCGGCTTCGGCATCGCCTCCATCACCCTGCCGCACCTGCTGGTCGGCCGCTACGGCACCGCCGCCTACGCCTCGCTGGCCGGCCGCATCGCCGTCTTCTCCGTCACTGACAAGGCGCTGGCCCCGCTCGGCGCGGTCGCCCTCGCCCAGGCCGCAGGTTATGGCTGGGTGATGGGCGCGGTGGCCGCCGCCTGCGCGATCGCCGCGTTCGCGCTGGTGGCCTACCACCGCCTATAATTTCGACAGACTTCGAATCAGGAGGGGTTGTCATGACCGTCCCCACCGGCCAGTGCTGCGCCCCGATCGCCCGCGAACCGCTGGCCGAACAGACCGCCGCCGAGCTCGCCGTCATGCTCAAGGCGGTCGCCGACCCCGTACGGCTACGCCTGCTGTCCATGATCGGCTCCCACGCCGGCGGCGAGGCCTGCGTCTGCGACCTGACCGGCACCTTCGACCTGACCGCCCCCACCATCTCCCACCACCTCAAGGTGCTGCGCACCGCCGGGCTGATCGACGGCGAGCGGCGCGGCACCTGGGTCTACTACCGCATCATCCCCGAGGCGGTGAACAAGCTCGGCGCCCTGTTCGCCCCGCTCGCCGGGTCCGTTCCCGAGCCTGCCTCCCAGGCTGCTGTAGGACGCACTGAGCTGGAGCTGCTCCCCGCATGACGGCCGCTCCTCGGCCCGTCGACGTCCTGGTGATCGGCGGCGGGCCGGCGGGCCTGGCCGCCGGCTACTACCTGCGGCGCGCGAAAGCCGACTTCGTCATCCCGCCGCCCTCGAGGGGCGGGCTGCGGCACGACACGGTTGCTCGCGCTCTGCGGACCGGAACCGCCTGGTCGTCAACCGGACTGTTGAACCAGCTCGTGAAAGTGCCGCGGTCCGCCGGAGACATCCTGGTAGATCTCGGTGATCTGTGCGTATGGCAATGCGCCGCAGGTGTCCTTCTCCGGGCCGAGCGCACGCAACGGCTCCACCAAGTCGTGCGCCCTGCTCCTTGTCTCCGGTGTGAACCACCCGGGTCTGCACGAGGGAGCGGCCACGGAGTTCCTCGGGCAGTCGCGGCGCGTTGGGGAGACGCAGCAGCGTCACGGAGGAGGACATCTCATCGGGCTACTGCCCCGCCCAGCCCAGAAAGGTGCTGAGCACATGGGCGGCGTGAGCGGGGTTCTCGCCCGGGTCGTACAGCTCGCCACCGTAGACGGTACGCAGCCGCAGCAGCTCGATCTCGGCCGCGACCACGACACCGAAGTTGCTCTTACCACCCCGTGCGGCCCAGAAGAGGTCGGGCTCCTGGGTGGTCGAGACGGTGCGGAGTTCGCCGTCGGCGGTGACGATGTCGAGCGAGCGGACATGATCGGCGGCAAAGCCGTACGTGCGGCCAGTGATCGGGAGGACTGCCTGCGCCGCGAACCGGACGGCTCCCGCCACGTCATCGGCGTCGGCGGCGACCACTGCGGGCTGATGCTCGACCGTGAGCAACCACCCCGAACAGGTCTCCTCGAGACCCTCGTCACCCGGCCGCCAGAGCATGCGCCCGCTGATCTGCGAGCTCATGGCTCACCATCTCGTGCCCGGCCGCCGGCATGTCAGGCAGCCGCCTTGATGGCGCGGGTGAACCTGACGACGCGTTCGGCTTGGACGCGGGCGGCGGCCCGGGTGGTGTCGTCGACGGGGGCGGTGCCGCCCTGGTCGAGGTGGGAGGTGCCGTAGGGGTTGCCGTCGGCGTACTTGGCCGGGTGGGTGTAGCCGGGCGGGACGAGGATGCCGCCGAAGTGGTGGAAGGTGTGGGACAGCGCCAGCAGGGTGGCTTCGTGTCCGCCGTGGCCGGTGCCGGCCGAGGTGAAGCCGCTGTAGACCTTGTCGGCCAGCAGGCCCTGCTGCCAGACCGGTCCCAGGGTGTCGAGGTACTGCTTGAGCTGGGCGGCGACGTTGCCGAAGCGGGTCGGGGAGCCGAGCAGGACGCCGTCTGCCCAGACCAGGTCGTCGGCGGTGGCCGTGGGGATGTCGGCTGTCGCGGCGAGGTTCGCCGCCCAGGCGGGGTTGGAGTCGATCGCCTCCTTCGGGGCGAGTTCGGCGGCTTGGCGCAGCCGTACCTTGGCTCCGGACTTCTCGGCGGTCTCGGCCATCTCGCGGGCGATCTCGGTGATCGTGCCGGTGGCGGAGTAGTAGACGATGGCGATGTTCACGAACGTGTCCATGAGGGTTCCGTTTCCAGTGAAGCGTTCAGAGCGTGGTCAGGTCGATGGCGCCGGCGATGGCGCGGTAGCCGGTGTCGTTGAGGTGAATGTGGTCGCCGCTGTCGTAGGCGGTCTTGAGGTGGCGGGCCCGGTGGGCGCGTTCAGCCGGAGCGTCACCGCCAGCTGTTCGCGGGGCCAGGTCGCCAGCGGCGTGGTGTCGCTGACGATCTCGCGGCCGGCGGGATCACGGTCGCGGGCTGTCCGTGGAAACGCAGTTCGCGCATGGTGCCCGGTCGTACGGGCGCGCCGGTGCCCGCACGGCCCACCGTGGCTCCGGCGATGCGCAGAGGCTTGGTGCCGTACACGTTTCGACAACCGGCTGCGGACCTTGACACCGCCGTCGGTGAGCCGCACCACCTGCCGCAGGGAGTCGTTGGTGAAGCCCTCCCGCGACCAGTTGGGGCCGTACCAGCCCGCGGTCGGTGCGGCCGGTTGGGCCGCGGTGCCCCAATCGGCGTGCCAGCGCGGGCTCCTGGCCTGCGCCGGGCAGGCCACGCCGATGCCGGCAGCGGCCAGCAGTGCCGCGGCGGTGGCCGGAAGGCGAAAGAAGCGCATGATCCAGAACCTCGACACTTCATCCTAGATATTTCAGCACTGAACAACACTTCGGAACGTTAGCCCCAAATGGTTCAGTACGCAAATGTCCAGCGTGATAGTTTGGTTCAGTGACGGAGACGCGATGGCTCAACGCCGAGGAACAGCGCAGCTGGCGGGCATTCGGCTTGGCCACCCGGCTGCTGCTCGACCGGCTCGAACGGGATCTACAGGAGGCCGCCGGTATGCCGCCGACCTACTACGAGCTGCTCGTCCTGCTGTCGGAGGCTCCGGACCGGACGATGCGCATGAACGAGCTGGCGCGCTGGACCCACTCCAAGCCGAGCCGCATCACGCACGCGATCGGCAAGCTGGAACAGGCCGGATGGGTGCGACGCCAACATGTGGCCTCCGACCGGCGCGGCTGGCTCGCCGTCCTCACCGATGAGGGCCTGGCCGCCCTGCAGTCCGCGGCCCCCCGCCATCTTGAAAGCGTCCGCGCTCACCTGATCGACGTCCTGACGCCCGAACAAGTCCGCCAGCTCGGCGACATCGGTGAGACCCTGCTCAAGCACCTCCTGCCCGACGCCTGAGCACGGGCACCCTCGGATTCGCAGGACAGCACCTCGGTCGCGGGCGGGAGAGCGCGCGAAAGGGCGCGGGTCGTCAGAAAGCGGGGAAGGCCCAGCCCGATGGGTGGAAGGGCACATCTCGCCGAGTACGGCGGGCGTGCACGTCTCCCACATCCTGACGAAACCGGGCGCGGCGACCCGCACCGAGGAGGCCCGCCGGTACTTCCACCGCTCCTTGATCTGGTGCAGGAGCCTCTCTGGCGCTCGCGAGCCGCCGCCCGCCTTGCCGACCTGGGCCCTGCCGACGTCAGCGCGGCGTCCGGGCGGGCACCAGGGCGGAGCGCCTGAGCGGCGGGTGCCGCCGGCCGACCGCCATACAGCGTCACGTACCGGGCCGCGTCGCCGACGAGCACCACCCGGCGCGATGCCGGCGGTCCGTGCGCACCTCCTCGATCGGGTCGAACAGCACTGATCGGTCGGACGGCGGCGAGTGCGTCAGGCGTCTCCCCCGCCTCTGCGCCGCGCAGGCGGGTTGCGAACCCCCCGGCGAGATCGCCCGCGCGTTGCTGGGCCCCGAGGAGACCGTGAAGCGGCCTCGACGCCCGAGCGGTGGTTCCCGACCCGCCGGAACGAACAGTTCCGGATTCCCGGGTCCGAGGTGTCCCCCGGGAGGCCGCCCGTTCGTCGCCTGGATATGAGCGACGATTTCTGGGGCCTTCCGCGCGGCGGCACAACCGCGTCGACGCCGCCCTCCAGGCCGAGAGCCGAGGTGAAACACCTCGATGAACATGTTCCTGTGGATCGTGCAGGCGCTCCTGGCCGGCTGGGAGCGGTTCAAGAAGGTCCGGCCTGACCGCGCATCTCAGGCATGAGGCGGATGAGGTGCTGCCGCTGGTCCAGGCGATCGTCACCGAGTCGCAGTGGCGGTACTTCGGCCAGGTCAACGCTCGCCTGGTCGGTGCGGACGCCGCGCGGATCCTGCCCTGGATGCTGGACGGCCCGAGCGAGCGGGCCGAGGACCGGCTGAAAGACGGTCTACTTCTCCGCCCCAGGCGGACACCCCCACCCCAAAACCCTCAGGAGCCCGAGGAGGCCACATGTCGATCATCACCACGGCGGAACGCAACAAGGAGACGCTCCGCCGCTTCCACGACGCCGTCAGCACCGGCGACGAGGAGATCATCTCCAGGACGATCGACGAGGTCGTCCAACCGGACGTGCAGATCCGCACGCCGCTGCCGATCGAGACGACGGGGACGTCGGCGATGAAGGAGGTGCTCGCGGTGCTGCGCCGGGCCTTCCCCGACCTCCACGTCGAGATCGAGGACGTGATCGCGGAAGGGGACCGGGTCGTCACCAGGAACACGGTGACGGGGACGCACGAGGGTGAGTACATGGGCGTGCCGCCGACCGGCAAGTCCATCACGTACAAGGAGATTCTCATCGCCCGTTTCGCCGACGGGCGGGTCGCCGAGACCTGGGCGGTCGTCGACGTCATGTCGCAGATGCGGCAGCTCGGCGTGTTCAAGGGACCGAACGCCTAGCGCACATCTCCGCAGGACGCCGCGCAGCACGACAGCAGCGGCGGTCCGCCGGCGCGTGCACCACCTCGGGACCGCGGTTCACACCGCGCAAAGACGCTGAATGCCAAGCACAGGACGGATGGACGGACGATGACGCAAACGAACGAACTGCCGCTGCAGCTACGGCGCACCGGGCTCGACCCGGCAGAGGAGCTGGCCCGGGCCCGCGACGGCGAGGGCGTGGTCCGCGTGGAGACGCCGTTCGGCCTGCCCGCATACCTGGTCTGCCGCCACGAGGACGTCCGCCGGGTGCTGGCGGACCCGGCCCGGTTCAGCAGTGCCCTGACGCCGTTCCCCGGATCCGGGCAGATGAGCCCCGACGAGCTGGCCAAGATGCAGGCCGGGCAGCTGATCGGGTTGGACCCGCCGGAGCACACCCGGCTGCGCCGGATGCTCACCCCGGAGTTCACGGTACGCCGGATGCGCCGGCTGGAGCCGCGCATCACCGAGATCGTCCGGGCGGCCCTGGACGATCTGGAGCGGGCGGGCAAGCCGGCCGATCTGGTGGCGCACTTCGCTCTGCCGGTGCCCTCCCTGGTGATCTGCGAGCTGCTGGGCGTACCGCATGCCGACCGCGCCGCGTTCCAGGATCGCTCCGTGCGCATGCTGGACACCTCCTTGCCGATGGAGCAGCGCGTCACGGCGCAGCGGGAAGACCACGCCTACATGGCCGGCCTGGTCGCCCGCGCCCAGGCCGACCCGGGCGAGGACATGCTCGGCATGCTGGTACGCGAACACGGCGACGACCTCAGCACCGACGAGTTGATCGGCATCGCGAAACTGCTGCTGCTGGCCGGGCACGAGACCACCTCGAACATGCTCGGCCTGGGCACGCTGGCCCTGCTGCGGCACCCGGACCAGCTCGCCATGATCCGCGACGATCCGGCCCAGGTCGAGCCCGCCGTCGAGGAGCTGTTGCGCTGGCTGTCCGTCGTGCAGTTGCTGCCGCCGCGCACGACCACGACGGAGGTGGAGATCGCCGGGCAGGTCATTCCCGCGGGATCGTTCGTACTCTGCTCGTTTCCCGCCGCCAACCGCGACCCTGCCTTCGTCGACGATCCCGAGACCCTCGACATCAGCCGGGGAGCCGCCGGCCACGTCGCGTTCGGCCACGGCGTGCACCACTGTCTCGGGGCGCCGCTGGCTCGCATGGAGATGCGCATCGCCTTCCCCCTCCTGCTCCAGCGGTTCCCCGGCCTCGCCCTGGCCGACCCGGACGAGCAGGTGGACTTCCGGGTCTTCAGCGTCGTGTACGGCGTGAACTCGCTCCGGGTGACCTGGTGAGCTCACGGGTTGTGAAGGTGGACACCGCCCGCGACGATGACCGGCTGCGGGTGGCGAGGACCCGCTACCGGCACTCCGGCGGGCTCGGTGCGGCTTGGCGGGGCGCGTCGATGGTGCGACCACGCCGAGGCGCCCGGACGTACCAGCCCGAATCTTGCCCTCCGCAACCGGCGGACGGCGGCCTGTCCTGGAAGGAGGTGTGGACGATGCGACGCGACCCCGCCTGGGACTGATGAGGTGACCCTGCGGTGGAGTGGTGGCGTCTGCAACGCACCAGGCAGGCCACCACCCACCGCGGTGAGCCGGCGGCCGGCGAAGTAGGGCAGCTGACGTCGCGTTCGCGCCGGGCCCGGAGCTTGCCGAGACCGCGGCGGGCGTAGAAGCCGCCGAGCTGAGGCATCCAGCCGTCTATGCCGCGAGACGGAAGGCATGATCGCTATTGCCCCGATCGCCGCCTTTGACGCTGGAGGACGAGATTGCTGAGTAAGATCACGCCGCAACTGGTCGTTGAAGGTGCCATACCGTTGCATCCGGTGATCTCCCCGGACGGTCGCTGGGTCGCCTACCCGGTCGCCCCGGTCGGGCGGACTGAGGACCATCCCAGCAGTGCGATCTGGATCGCCGCGACTGACGAGAGCTCATCACCCAGGAAGCTGACCGAGGGAACGGCGAAAGACTTCATCCCGCGCTGGGCGCCGGATTCGACCTGCTCTACTTCGGATCGGATCGGATGCAGCGAGGCACCATCCAGTTGCATCGGATATCCCTTGAGGGCGGCGAGGCGGAGCCGCTGACCACCTGGCAGGCAGGGATCTTCGACTACCTGCCACTCGCCGACGGCCGGCGGATCGCGGTAGTGGCCGCGGCGCCGCCGACCGATGAGGACGAGCGCAGGACGGCCGAACGCGACGACGCCAAGGTATGGGGAGAGCAGGTGCCCTATGGCCGATTGTGGTTGCTCGAGCTGAAGTCCGGCCGGGCGCGAATGGTGGAGGGACTCGGCGACAGGCACGTCGTCGAAATGGCGCAGCGTCCGGATGGCGGCCCCCTCGCAGTACTCAGCTGGGCGACCCCGGAGCTCGACCCCGGCTGCTTGTCCTGCGAGTTGCATGCGGTCGACCTGGAGACCGGCAAGGTCCAGGCGCTCGGCCGGGCCGCGTTGGAGGCGTCCGCGCCCACCTGGTGGAACACAGACGGCTGCTGGCACCTGTGCTACCTGGCGACGACCCCGCCCAGCCCGGTCGGGGGGCGTGCCGTCTTCGACCTCGCCGTGCCCGAGATCGGCTCACCAGGAGAACATCGCAGCCTGACCGGCGGCATGACCGTCTGCCCGTCCGGTCTGGCGCAGGTTGCGGACGGGCCGCCGCTGGCACTGTTCGCCGACGGGCTCGACACCGCGATCTACCGGCTAGCATGCCGCAGCCCGACGCCCAGCTCGCTCGGCACAAGCCGCCGCCCGGCGCACTCCTCGCAGCTGACATGACGTCGTACCGAGGATGGCCTGTCCAGCCGCAGTGAGGTCCGTCGGAGGCTGGTAGCGCCCGCCTGCGCGGCCTGCCGAGGTTATCCCATGGACGGCCGCGTTTGCCGGAGGCGTTCGTGAGCATGTTGGCCTTGAGAGACAAGTCCGGCGGGAAACGATCGGCGAGCGGGTGGGGGCCCGCTCAGGGGAACCACGATGACCCGCTCTCGATGAGCGGGCCGAGCCGGATCTCGTACACCTGCAGACTCCCGGGCGCGCAGCGCACGTCATGGGTCTTCGAAGAGACCGTTCAGCTCAGGTTCCGGGCGTCTGGGTGCAGTTCGCGTATCGCGTCGAATGGAGGAACTCATGCCGCTCATCAATGTGAAGGTCATCGAAGGGGTGTTCAGCGAGGCGCAGAAGGCCGAGATCGTACAGAAGCTGACCGATGCGATGGTCGAGATCGAGGGCGAGAACATGCGCTCCCTGACCCTGGTCATTCTCGAGGAGGTCAAGAGCGGCGACTGGGGAATCGGGGGGAGGCTGGTGACGACCGCGGACGTGAAGGCCATGGCCGCCGGTGCGCCACCCGGGTGACGGGGTTCGCCGACACAGCCTCGCCTCCAGCGTCCGTACGGGCGAGGCTAGGATCTTTGTGGGAACGATCCCATACATCGGACGGAAGGCGCTCATGGATCAGCGATGGGAGCTTCGGGGTTTCCTCGGGGACGACTGGCAGTTGCACCGGGCCCAGCTCCACGCCAGGGACGGCCGCGGCGCGGGTGGGTGGGTTCCCGCCAGCGTGCCGGGCAGCGTGCTGGCGGATCTGCTGGCCGCCGGCCAGGTGCCGAGCCCGTACGTCGGCAGGCAGAGCCTGCTCTCCGAGTGGGTGTCGCAGCGGACCTGGGTCTACCGGACCCGGCTGAGCGCGCCGGACATGGCGCCCGGGGAGCGGGCGTACCTGGAGTTCGACGGCATCGACCACTCCGCCTCCGTCTACCTCGACGGCGAGCGCATCGCCACGCACGAGGGCACGTACGTCCCGCTGGTCGTCGAGGTGACCGGGCTCATCACGGGCGAACACAGCCTGGCCGTGGTCGTGGACCCGGCGCCCGTCAGCGAGCCGCAGGTCGGCTACACGGCCAAGGTCAGTGTGCACAAGGGGCGGATGGGGTACGGGTGGGACTTCTGCCCGCGAATCGTGCACCAAGGACTGTGGGGGCCCGTACGGCTGCGCGTCACCGGGCCCACGAGGCTGGCCGACGTCTGGGCCCGGCCCGCGGGCACGGAGATCGTCGTGAGAACCGAGCTGGACGGCCCGCAAGCGGACGTCGAGCACACGCTCAGGGACGCCGACGGCCGGGTGGTCGCGACGGCCACCGGCGAGCACGCGGTCCTCGATGTCGGGCAGCCCCGCCGGTGGCACCTCAACGGCCACGGCGAGGCCCACCTCTACGAGTTGACCACCGCGGTGAAGGGCGACGAGCGCCGGGTACGCGTCGGCTTCCGCGACGTACGGTTCCGCGCCGACCAGGCGGGCACGCTCCCGTACCGGCTGACCGTCGACGGGGAGCCGGTCACGATCAAGGGCTGGAACTGGGTGCCCGCCGACGCTCTCTACGGCGCGGTGGAGGAGGCCAAGGTACGGCACCTCCTCACGCTGGCCCGCGACGCCGGCGTGACGATGTTGCGGGTGTGGGGCGGCGGGCTCATCGAGAGCGGCATGTTCTACGACCTGTGCGACGAGTACGGGATTCTGGTCTGGCAGGAGTTCGCCCAGTCCAGCTCCGGCATGCGCAGCGTGCCCAGCGAGGACGAGGCGTTCGTCGCGCGGATGGCGTGGGAGGCCGAGCGCATCGTGCCCGCCCGCCGCAACCACCCCAGCCTGGCCGTCTGGTGCGGCGGGAACGAGTTGCAGCGAGCCGACGGCGTCCCGCTGACCGACGCCGAATCCCCGGTGCTCCAGGCCCTGCATGACGTCGTGGCGCGGCTCGACCCCGACCGGCACTGGCTGCCGACCTCCCCGTCCGGGCCGGTGTTCGGCAACACCTTCGAAGGCCCGAGCCCGCACGACGCGCACGGCCCGTGGGAGCACCAGGGTTTGTCCGATCACTACGGCTTCTACGACCGGGGCCGGTCGTTGCTGCTCAGCGAGTTCGGGGTCGAGGGGATGAGCAACGTACGGGCGATCGAGTCGGTCGTGCCCGAGCAGGCGCGCCGCCTTCCGACGACCCGCCACCCCGTCTGGGACCACCTCGGCCGGTGGTGGAACAACGAGCCGCTGGTCCAGGAGGCGTTCGGGGGCGCCATCGGCGACCTCGCGACCATGTCGAGGGCCAGCCAGTTCCTCCAGGCCGACGGGCTGCGGTACGCGGTGGAGGCCAACCTGCGACGGCCCGAGAGCTGTGGCGTGCTGCCGTGGCAGCTCAACGAGTCCTTCCCCAACGGCTGGTGCACGGCCGCCGTCGACTACTTCGGCGAGCCCAAGGCCGTCTACCACTACGTGCGCCGGGCGTACCGGAACGTCCACGTCTGCGCCGCGCTCCCGGCTCAGCGCGTGGACGGCGAGGTCGCCGCCACGGTCTGGGCCTGGTCGGACGGCCCGGCGGAGGTCACGGCCCGCTTCCTCCGCCTGGACGGGAGCGAGCTCGCCAAGGAGCACTGGACGACCGAAGGCGGCCCGCCGCGGCCGCTCGGCGAGATCCGGTGCGCCGGTGACGGGGAGCTGCTCCTCCTGGACCTGTCCACCGGCAACCGCTACCTGCTGACCTCCGGCCCCGACTTCGCCGAGCTGCTCACCCTCCGCCAGGCCAGGGTCTCCACGCACCTGGAGACCGCCGGCACGACGTGGACGTTGCGCGTGCGGCACGAGGACGGGCCGGCGGCGCCGTTCCTGCGCCTGCTCGACGCCCGGCCGGCCGCCGCACGGGGCTGGATGCGCTGGGACGACAACGCCGTCGACCTGCTGCCCGGCGAAGAACGGGTGCTCCGCTGCGAGTGGGACGGCGTACCGTCGGAGGAGCGCCGCGTGCTGCTCGACGGCTGGAACGTCGGTCCTCAGCTGATCACCCCGCACCAAGGGCACCTTCCGGAGAGGCCGGGCAGTTAGCAATGTCCTAGGGATGATCAAGAATGGCACCATGGGATGGATCGGGATCGCGACGGGCCACGAGCTCACCGTCGAGGGGACGCGGCGGCCGGTGCTCGCCTGCCGGACGGCCGCGGGCAGCGTGCTGGCCAAGGTGCCCGCCAACGTCAGGAAGGATCCGATCGCGGTACGGCTCGCCGCCCTCCGCGACCGGCTCGGCGAGCGCGCGCGGGCGGTGCACGACCAGGTCGAGTCCTGGATGGTGCGGTCGCTGCCCGTCCCGGCCGCGGTGTTCGCGGCCGTGTGGGACGACCCGGTGTGGCGCGAGACGCTCACCGACCTGGTCATCGCCCCGATCGTCGACGGCGCGCCCGACCTCGGCCGCTGCGCGCTCCTGCGCGAGGGCGCGTGGACGGCCGCGGACGCCTTCGCGATCCCGCACCCGCTGCTGCTCGGCGACGAGCTGCCCATCTGGCGGGCACGGCACCTCACGCAGGTCGTCGAGCAGGTACGCCGCGAGGTGTGGACACGTCCCGCGAGCATGGACCGTACGTTCGGCGTGGTCGACACCTTCAGCTACCTGGACGCCCGCTACGAGAGCGGCGCCGCCTTCGAGCGCCGCGTGCACGAGCTGGGCGGGCGCATCAGAGGCGACAGGGCGCGGTTCACCGTGCACGCGCCCGAGCCGCTCGGCATCGAGATCGACCTTGACTGGAGCGGGCCGATGAGCCCGGCCTACATGGCGTGGCTGAGCTTCACCGCGGGCGGCCGGGAGATCGGCGACATCGCCTGGTCCGAGGGCGTCCGCATTCTCATGGCTCTGCACGCGGACCGCACCGTGGACGAGACGGAGCCGGTGATGGAGGCCGCCGAGGCGTACTCCCACTACTGCGACGCCCACCAGGGCGAGCCCGGCACCGTGGCGCCCTCCGGCATCACCGGGCCGACGCGCGAGGTGTTGCTGCGCGCCGGGGCGGTGCTGCCGGGCCCGCCCGCCGGCTCCGGCGAGGACACGTGCGTCGCCGTCCGCTACGAGCACTCCGTCCTGGACGAGCCGGTCGTCGAGCTCGTCCGGCGCGCGGCCGTCGACGGCGACAAGGCCGAGAAGTCGCTCTACGACCTGGACCCGGTGGCGGAGACCCGCGTCGGCGCCATGCACGCGGGACCGCTCGGCTTCCTCGCGTCCGCCCTGCGCCAATATCCGGCGCACCGCGCCCGCATCCTCGCCGCGCACACCGACCTGCGGGCCGCCCGCGGCCTGGCAGCCCGCAAGCCCGGCCTCGCGCGCACCGCGCTCACCCGTACCGGCGACGACCTGGAGACGCACGCGCCCGAGCTGCTGCCGCCGTTCTACGAGGAGTGCGCGCGGATCATGGCCGCCGCGGGCAGCGCCCGCTTCGCCGCCGCCTTCTTCGAGAAGGCCCGCGCCGCCGAGGACGCGCACGCGCTGCCGGTCGACGAGGCCGCGCTCGTCGCGGCGCACCTCGCCGCAGGACCGGACGCCGCCGGGCCGGCCACGCTCAAGAAGCACGGCAAGCGGCTCGCCGCCCGCCACCCCGCCCCCGGCGCGTACCGCTGGCACCGCGCCCTGCTCACCGAGTGGTGCGAGGAAGTCCCGGACGGCGCGGACGGCGCGCTGGCCCTGGCCGACGGCTGGGCGGCGCTGGCGAAGGCCGCCGGGCACGCGCTCGGCGGACCCGAGGACGAACGCGCCGTACGGGCCCTGCTGGCCAGCGGCTGCATGGAGTCGGCACCGCAGGCCCTGTGGAAGTTCGTCCTTCCGTTGCTCGGCCCGATGGCACGGGCGGACGCGGGCATCGGCCGCGCGCTCCTCGGCATCCTGCCGCTGCCCGCCAAGGACACCTCCAAGGCGAAGAGCGCGGCAGTGTCGCTCCTGCTCGGCAACCTCGCGGGCGCGGGCCTGACCGCCCCGTTCACCACGTCTCCCGGGCTGGCGGGGGCGGCGGCGAAGGGCTGGCTCGGCCGTTTCCTGAAGCGGTACGCGGGGCTCGCACTCCCCGTCGCCGGTCTCGGCGACCTCCTGCACGACGCCGGTACGCGGCTGCGCGCGGAGGGCCTCACCTGCGACGACCACGAGGCGGTCCTGGGAGCGGACGAGGACGAGGTCAACCGCTGGGAGGAGACCGCCGCCGACCTCCCGCTCCTCGACCTCCTCCTGGACCGCGGCGTCCCGCTCGCGCGGCCCCGGCTGCTGCACACGTTCAAGCTGTACGACCGGCTCGCCTCCGGAGCGGGCACCGACCTGGCCGCCGTCGCCGCCGACCCGGACTGGGCTCCGCTGCTGCGCGCCGCGATCGTGGGCAACGTGACCAACCAGCTCAACGTCACCGAGCCCGCCGTCCCGAAGCAGACCGCCCCCGAGACCGTACGGGCCCTGACCGCGACACCGGGAACGGCGCGGATCGTCGCCGCCATCCTGGCCGAGCATGCCGAGCGGGTCCCCCGTCAAGGGCTTCCGGACGCGCACGCCGCCCTGTGCGACGCCGGACGGTTCACCATCGCCGGGGTCCCCGGCCCCCTCCTGGACAGCGTCCGGGCGATCGCGACCGGGACCGACCCGGCCCGCGCCCTCGCCGCCACGCTGAGCGGCGGCGTCCTCGACGAGCTGGAGTTGCCCGCCTTCGTCCCCGGCCACGTCGACACCATCACCAACTACCTGGAAGAGAGTGGCGCCGACCTGCTCCTGATCGAGTCCGGCCGGCTCTGGGAGCACCAGTTCCGCGCCAGCGTCGTCACACCGGATCGAGTCGGTCCGCCCCACGGCTTCGGCACGTACGAGTACGTCTCCAGCAGGTCCCACGAGCGGACCGAGGCGCGCGACCTCTACGACCGCTGCCTGATCGCCGTGAACGGCCGGGTGACCGTACTGGACCACGGCGGCCCGCACTGCCCGCACGGGGGCGCGCACCCGGCCGCCCGCCGCGTCGTACCGGCCGACGGCGAACGGGTCGCCTTCCCCGGTGGCGCCGAGGCCACCGTGTGGCGCGGCCGGGGGCGGATCATCGAGCTGCGGGACCCGGCCGGGCGAACCATCGGCCGCTACGTCCGCGGCTGGGGCAGGGTGCCCGAGCACCACGGCGCCGAGAACATCAGCACGGTCGAACACCACCGCTACGCGTCCGGGACCCGCCTGGTCGCGCCGCCCGGCTGGTGGTCGGCGATGCGGCCGCGCGACCCCGAGGGCTCCGCGGCGCTGCGCGCCGTCGACGAGAAGAAGGCGCAGGCCCTGATCGACGTCGCGGACGCCGCGCTCGGCGCCCGCCTCATGCGGGCGCTGGACCCCGAGTACGACTACCTGAAGAAGGACGCCGCCCGCGACGAGCTGGCGGGACGGCTCCGCCCGCTGCTGCCGGAGATCACCGACGAGTCGCTCCGGAAGGGCGTCACGTTCCTGGTGTGGACGGCCGTCGAATGCCGCGAACGCGCATTCGCCCTGCTGGAACGCCTGGCGCTGACCCCGCCGCCGCACCTGTGCCCGGCGCCCGCGTCCGCGGCTCCCGCCGTCCCGTCCGGGAAGGCCCCCGTGCCGGACGATCCGGGGCCCGAGAACGTGTACGAGAGGATCGTCCACTTCACCCGCGCCGCCGTCGATGTGCCGTACGACAAGAAGATCGCGCTGTTCGACGCCTCCGCCGTCAAGGGGGTCGAGAACACGCTGGGCCGGCTCGGCGCCGCCGTCATGGAGGCCGCGTGGGGCGGCGGGCGCGCGCGACTTCCGGAACTGGCCGCCGTCCCCGCGCTTCTCCGCACCGACGGCACCTGGCACGTCGCCCGGCTGCGCCCGGAGTACGAACTCGGGCAGATCCACTCGGGCCGCGGCCCCATCGCGGCCGCCGCCGTCGCCGACCACGAGCAGGTGGGGCACGGCTCCGCGGTCACGGCGCTCCTCCACACCCCGGACGGCCCCGACCCGCTCCTGTTCACCCGCAACCGCGTCGTCGAGCTGCGGACCTGCCGCGGCTGGGGCGACCCGGAGCGGCTCCGGCGCGCGCTCGACCTGCTCGCCGAGAACGGCCCGCCGCCCGTGGACCGGGAGGCGACCGTACAGGCGTTCTCCGAGGCCACCGGCCTGTCACCGGCCCAGTGCCTGATCCTGCTGTCCACCTCGGCCCGCACGCTCTCCTGGCCGGACGGCTGGGCGCGGGGCCGCGTCGCCGCCTTCGGCAAGAACGACGCCGCCCGCGCCCGGGAACTCCACCTGACCGAGGCCGAACTGCGCGTCGCCGCGCTCTCCCTGGAGGCGCTCACCACCACCGGCGAGGCCGTCGAAGTCGTCGAACTGCTCATGCCCGACGACCCCGCAGACCTCTGGCGTACGGGCCCCGACCTGGACCGGGCGGTCGCGTACTGGACGGAACGCCACCCGAGGCTCACCCCGCTCGCCACCAAGGAGTGGGTCACCCTCGCCTCCGGCGCCGAGGACGCTCTGGAGGCGCTGATCGCCCTGCTCGGGGAGCGTCCGTCCGTACCGCCGCTGGGTCACATCGCCCGCGCTGCGAGGCTCCTGGCCGACCGCCTGCCCGAGGACCACCCCGCCCGGACGACCGCCGCCGCCCGCCTGCGTGACCTGCACGAACACGTCACCGTCCCGGACACGACGCTGCCCATCGCCGCCGGGGTCACCTCGGTCGCCGCCCTGGAACGGGCCGCCGGAGCGACCGCGGCCCACCTCCCGGAGAGCGGGCTCGCCATCGGCGAAGCCCTCACCCTGGAGCCCGCCGGAGACGGCTACCGCGTCCACCTCCGCCCGTCCCGCTGGTCCGACCTGGACGCGCTGGCCCCGGCCCTCCGCCGCGGCGGCGCCACCGACGCCGCCCTGGTCATGGAGGACCTGCGCTTCCTCCGCTCGTCCGAGCCGCTGGAGGCAGCGGCCCGGCTGGAGTGACGTTCCCGGAGGTGGTGCGGATGGTGGCAGGCGGTCCGGTGCTCCGGGGCCCGGTGTAATCCGGCCGCGGCGGGCTTTCGGCGGCGGCCCGCTTGCAAGATCGCCTGTTCGAGAGCGGCACCGCGCCGCCGGGTCGTCTTGGTCGCCTGCACACCGCCACCGCTGGTCCGACTCACTGACTTGCGCTGCTCAACCGCGCCAACGACCGGATGACGTCCCCGGTGGGGAAGGTCGTGCGCGAACTGTTGTCCAGTGTGCGGAACGAGCCGGAGCTGCTGCACGAGATCCGCGAGCAGGTCACGCGAGCCGGGGTCTCGCCGTGGCCGACCATCCTGAGCCGGGCTGCGGCGCGAGGCGAGATCGGCACCGAGGCGTTGACGCCGCGCGTGGCCACCGTCGCCGTTGACCTGCTGCGCAACGAATATGCGCTCAACGGGGCGAACTCCGTCCTTCCCAACGTCCTCGTCGAATCATCGACCAGGTGTTCCTCCCCCTCGTGCACGACAACCGCTGACGCGACACAACCCGGCGCGGATCAGGCCGACGGCCTGTCGGCGGAGGGCTTCCCATGGCGACGCAACACCATCCACAACGTCCGCGCCAAGCTCAGAGCCTGGCCGGCCACGGCGTCCTCGTGGAGAACGGACCGGGGGAAAACCGTCCAGCTCGAAGAAGGCACGTCCGTGGAAACCAGCGGAGGTGCAGCTCGCATCCGGCCTTCCCGCTCCGTCGGGGTGAAGCGAGCGAACATCTCCGTACGGCTCTGGAGAGCTGCCTGGACGGGCCCTCTGAGGACTGCCGCGGGGTTACCTGCCGTGGAAGGTGGGCGTCCGGCCGTCGCGTGCGGCGGTGAGCGCCTCGACCATGTCCTCACTCGTGAACGTCAGCAACTCGTGGGCGAGGCCCTGCTCGATCGCCCCGGCCATCGCGTCTTTGAGCAGCCGGTTGACGGCCATCTTGGTGTAGCGCACGGCGAGCGGCGCGCCGGCGGCCAGGCGCCGGGCGAACGCGGTCGCCGCGGGCAGCACCTCGCAGACCGGCCGCTCACTCACCGCTTACGACCACCGATCCCGACCCCATGGAACCAATCATCTGGTCGGCCATCACTCGCCCTCAACTGTCGGCTGCGCGACTACCGGTGACCACGCGAGTACCCGCCACGAGGTCGTGCAGCGCCGCCCGATCGCCGCGCGACAGCACCAGCGCCACAGTGACACCGACCAGTCCATAGCAGAGCACCAGCGAGGGCACCACGACCGCAGAGTCGCCCTTTCCTGTCCACAAGCGCAGCACGGCAAGGTGAGCGAGCTCCCACGGCAGCAGTTTCACGGCGTTACGGGCCATCACCCGGACGAGCCCCGCCCGGCCGCCGCCGGCGGCGGTGAGGATCAGCCCCGCGCGCCGCTTTCCCCACGTAGCCTGCGCCGTGCCGGCCTCGGTCACCAGCAGATAGACCCACACGGGCAACACGGTGAGCCCAGTGATCGCCAGGTCGGCCACGATCAGAGGCGCGCCCGCCAACCAGCCCAGCGGTCGCAACCCCAGCAGATACGACCCGGCCAGCAGCGCCAGCCAGCCAACGATCAGCAGGTAGTCCCATCCCAACGCGGCCACGCGGCGCCTGCCGGAAGCCGCCTCGACTGCCATCATCCCAACCTCCCGTTACCGCCCTGCACCTGCAACGCTTCCTACGCGTACGGGACCTCGGGCGTCGTGGCCCGGCTGCGGATCCCCTGGGCGCTGTACATCCTGCCCTGGCACGGCCTGTGCTCGGTCGTCACACCGGTACTCCTGACTCGCCTGCTGTTCCCCCGGCCGTGCTCGGAGCCGCTGGTGGCCTCTTTGGTTGCGATGCGGCTTCCCCGGGTCCCGCAGGTCCTGGCGGGCGTGGATCGTCCAGGGGCACGATGCCTGCCGTTCGCGACGGGAGCCGGGCTCCACGCTATCCGGTTCGTGGAACCGGGATGCTGGTCTCCGTCGTGAAGGCTCCGTGGCCGCCCGTGGTGCTCCGCACCTCGGCGGGGGCGGTGGCCCGCCTCCGGGCGACGACCCGGGCCGCCGCGGCGGGGCCGACCGGCGCAGTCGCCCGGAGTGATCAGCCGCGCAGGTAGCTGAGGACCGCCAGGACCCTTCGGTGACTGATCTCGTCGGCGGGCAGGTCCAGCTTGGTGAAGATGCTGCCGATGTGCTTGGAGACGGTCACCTCGGAGATGACGAGTTCCCTGCCGATGGCGGCGTTGGACCGGCCCTCCGCCATCAGGGCCAGCACCTCGAGCTCGCGGGCGCTGAGCCGCAGCATCGGGTCGTCCCGGCGATTGAGCAGCCGCCGCACCACGTCCGGGTCAATCACCGTTGCGCCGCCACCCACCTCCCGCATGGTCGCCACGAACTGGGCGCCGTCGGCCACCCGGTCCTTGAGCAGGTAGCCGGTGCCGGCATCGCCGCTGCGCAGCAGCTCGGAAAGTGCGGCGCTGTCGACGTATTGGCTGAGGACCAGCACCGGCAGCGAAGGGCGATCGCGGCGCAGCGCGATCGCGGCCCGCAGACCGTCGTCGGTGTGGTCGGGAGGCATGCGTACGTCGGTGACGACGATGTCAGGCCGAAAGACCGCGGTCGCGGTGCGGAGCTCACCGGCGGTGGCCGCAGTGGCCACCACCTGATGGTCGAAGTGAGTAAGGAGATTGACCAGGCTTTCTCGTAGCAGGCCGGAGTCCTCGGCCAGCACGACTCTCATGCCGTCGCCGTCTGCGGCAGGCAGGGGATCTCGGCGCGCAGGATGGTCGGCCCGCCGCCGGGGCTGGTGAACTTCACTTGGCCGCCCACCGCGGCCACCCGGTCTGCCATGCCCTGAACGCCTCCGTCCGTCCGCGAGTCAAGGCCGCCCCTGCCGCTGTCGCCCACTTCCAAGATCAGCATGTCACGTACGATCCAGCCACTGACCCAGCAGTCGCTGGCTTCGGCGTGTTTGGCGACGTTCGCCAGAGCCTCGCTCACCATGAAATACGCGGTGCTCTCCACGCTGGGCACAAGCCTGCCCGGTACGTTAATCTTCACCCGGATCCTCATGGGATGGGCTCTTGCCAGCTCGGAGACGGCTTCGGGGAGGCCGCGCTCGGTCAGCACACGCGGATGGATGCCGCGGACGAGCTCGCGCAGCTCTTCCAGCGTCGTGATGGTCTCTCGATGGGCGCGGGACAGCAGGCTGCGCAGCTCGGGCTCTTCCACGTTCATCCGCGCCATGTCCAGCATCACGCCGAGCGCGACGAGCCGCTGCTGGGTGCCGTCGTGCAGATCACGCTCGATGCGTCGCCGTTCGGCGTCGAACGCGTCGAGCAGCCGCCCGCTGGAGCCGACCGTCTCCATGTCGGGGACCTCGTATGGGGGAGCCGCGAGCAGCGCCTGGACGATCGAGACGCGCATGCTCGCGACCGCGACGGCCAGATAGGCCGCGGCGACCAGTCCGAGCCCAGCAAATCCCGCCACCAGGAGCGAGTCCGCCGGCGTTGCCAGGTGGGAGCCGAGGACGTCCACCGGGCCGGACACCAGGTGGACAACTGGCGCGGCGAGGCAGGCGAGACAGACGAGCGGGACGGCCGCGACGACGTAGTCGAGCAACCACAGTCCGGTGATCAGCGCCATGGTGTAGCCGAACTCGCGCCAGGAGGCGTTCTCGCGGAGCCTGGTGCCCGCCCAGGCCACGGGTCCCGTTCGGCGCAGGATCCTGTGCGGGCTGGGGTGTGCCGGCAAACCGAGCAACCGCAGCCGCCGGCGTTCGATGGCGCCGACCGGGATCCCCGCCAGTCCGGCCGCCGTCAACGGGACGAACCCGATGACAAGAGGCGCCAGTGTCGCACCCACCAGGACGAATATCAGCACCACCGCCATGGTGCAGCCGCCGAGCAGGGCGCCGGTCGTCGCGTACGCCCAGGCGCGCAAGGGCGCGGAGGAGACCAGGAGCCTGGACGGACGAGACCTTAGCGCCTCTCGCGGGTGCATGCTCTCCACACCGCCGGAGCTTAGAACCTTTTTCCGCTGGTGCCATGACAGCCACCTATACCAAGAAATGTCGTACCTGCCGTGATTCGCCCACCTGCCGGTCACCTGTGTGCTGGAGACATCGTCGTCTACCGCAACGGAGGGCACCTCGTGAAGCCGGTTCGCGCCACACCAAGACGATCGCTCACCTGGCCGATGAAGCCCACCGGGCGCAGGGTGTGGCTGGTGCTGCACGTGAGCCTTTCGGTGGGCTGGCTTGGCGGCAGCTACGCCATGCTTGTCATGGGCGCCGTGGCGCTGAGCCGCACGGGAAAGCCGCTGCGGCCCGCGGCCTACGACCTGCTGCACATCAGCGACACAGCGATCATGATTCCCGGGAGCCTAGGGGCCCTGGTCACTGGGTTGGTGCTGGCGCTGTACACCAAGTGGCGCGTCCTGCGCCACTGGTGGGTCGTCACCAAACTGGTGCTCACCGTCCTGGCGATGATCTTCGGGTATGCGTACACCGCCCAGGGAGTGAAGGCCGCGCTCGCGGCGACCCTGGCCGACCCGGGGGCCGACATCGGCCCTTTGGAGCCCGGCTTGCTCGTGGGGTCGGTCGTGATGCTGGTCGTCCTGTTCCTCGCTACGGTGTTGTCCGTCGTCAAGCCGTGGGGACGCACCCGAGGGGGTCGCGGCTCCAGGAGCCGATCCCGGGCTATGACGCGGTTACAAGATCAGCAGACCGCCATGAGGGACACGCGCCCTGGGTCGGCAGGGCGCGCAGGAGTACCCTGATCATGGCGAGGGTGAGCGCGGGGCCCGCCACCACATCGCCTTCGGCTTCGGCCCGCACCAGTGCCTCGGCCAGAACCTCGCCAGGATGGAGCTTGCGTCGGCTCCGGCCAATGCGTCCTGACCGAATCCTCGACCGGAGGGCGACGGTAGCTGAGACCTTCGTTTCCCGGTTATCTGGCAAACGTAGCCGATCGGCCCGAGGACGGAGAGCGGGCGAGCACCCCGCATCGCCGGCGATCTCGGCACCTGTGCTCTCGGTGTTTCGCATCAGCACTCATGGGGCGGGTGGGATCCAGCCCGCCCGCCACCGGTGGCCGCGCTCAGTCGCGGGCCAGGCTCTCGCCCAGCGGGGTGCGCTCGTAGTGCACGGATCGGCCGGTCCGCGTCCGCGTGACCAGGCCGGATTCGCGCAGCACGGCCAGGTGGCCGCCGACCGCGCCCAGACTGAGACCCAGCTGGCGGACCAACTGCGTGGTCGTCGCCGGCGCCGCGAGCGCCCGCAGCACCTGCGCGCGGTGCGGACCGACCAGCCGCGCCAGCGCCGCCGCACCACCCTGCGGGGGCGGCGGCCCGAGCAGGTCCGCGACGCCACGCGCCGGATACACCAGGGCGTACGGCCAGGGCGGCTCGACGTAGCTGATGAGGGTGCCGAAGACGGTCGGCATCAGCAGCAGTCCCTTGCCGCCCAGCCGGTGCCGTTCCCACGCGTTCCGGGGGCCGGTGCGTACCTCGATCACACCGTCGGCTCCCTCGGAGCGCCAGCCCACCCGCGGATCCAGGTCGGACAGCGCCGCGGCCCAGCCGTACATGGCGAGGTGCCCGGCGCGGAGCACCAGGTCGCGCTCCAGCACCGTACGCAGCCGCGGCCAGTCGGGCTCGACCAGCGCGTGCCAGGTCGCCTCGATCGCGTCCGAAAGCCGGGTGAGCACGTCCGGGGCGGCCAGAATCCGCTGGACGTGGCGCGGCGGCGTGCGCAGCCCGACCAGGTTGCGGGCGATCTCCGCGCGAACCTGGCGGGGCGGGGTCGCCCGCACCGCGGCGAGTTCGACGGCGAAGTCGCCGCCCGGGCCAGAAGGCGGAGGATGGATGAAGTCGGCGTTGTAGCCGCCGCGGCGGAACAGCGTTGTCAGCGCCCCGACCGCCGGCGTCTCGCGGAGCAGCCGCGCGTACCGCGGCGCGATGCGCTCCACCCAGGGCCGCAGGGGCCCGGCCGGCTGCTTGCCCGCCGCGACCCGCAGCGCGTTCATCGCCTCACCCAGCGGCGAGATCGCGTAGCGGGTGTGCGCCACGTCGACCGGCCCTACCTTGATGGCAAGCATCTTTCGCCTCCACACGAAAGCTTAACGCCTCCGCCTGCAGCGCCCCGAGACTGGCCCGCATGACGACACTCCAGGCCGCACCGGCGACGGCCACCTACCGCGAGGTGTTCGCGGTACGCCAGTTCCGCGTGCTGTTCACCGGCTACACGCTCTTCCTCGGCGGCGAGACGGTGAAGATGCTCGCGCTCTCGGTGACCGTCTACGCGGGCACCGGCTCGCCCCTGCTGGCCGCGCTGGCCTACGTCGCCGGCTTCCTGCCCTACGCCCTCGGCGGCACGCTGCTGCTGGCGTACGCCGACCGGTGGCCGCCGCGGGCCGTGATGGTCGGCTACGACCTGGTCCGCGCCGCGGTCGCCGCCGTGCTCGCCGCCGGGCTGCTGTCCCCCACCGCGATGCTGATGCTGGTGTTCGTCACCGGCATCCCCAGCGCGGTCGCCTCCGCGGCGCGCAGCGCGCTGCTGCCCGAACTGCTCGACGGCGACCGGTACGTGCTCGGCCGGGCCGTGTTCTCCATGGCCGCCGGCGGCACGCAGGTGCTCGGCTTCGCCGTGGGCGGGATACTGATCGCGGCGCTCGGCCCGTACGGCGCGCTCTGGATCACCGTGGCGAGCTGCCTGCTGTCCGCCGCGCTGCTGCGCCTGCGGCTGGCCGAGCGGCCGGGCCGCGGCACGGCCGCAGGGTACGCGGTACGCGAGACCTGGCGCGTCAATCGCGAACTGCTGCGCCGGCCGGCGGTCCGTTCGCTGCTGCTGGCCCAGTGGCTGCCGCCCGCGCTCGTGGTCGGCGCCGAGGGCGTGCTCGTCCCGTACGCCGTCCAGATCGGCGTGCCGGACGCGGCCGGGCTGCTGTTCACCGCGGTGGCGCTCGGCATGCTCACCGGCGACCTCGTGATCGGCCGGCTGGTCACCCCGGAACGAAGGGAACGGCTGGCCGGGCCGCTGGCGCTGCTGCTCGGCGCGCCGCTGCTCGGGTTCGTGCTCTCGCCCGGGCCGGTCGCCGCGGCGCTGCTGCTCGCCGTGTCCGGGTCCGGGGTCGCGTACCAGCTGGGGCTGGCCCGGCGCTTCCTCAAGGCGGTGCCGGAGGCGAACCGAGGCCAGGCCTTCGGGCTGGCGCTGACAGGGACCATGACGTTGCAGGGGCTGTTCGCGGCCGGCGGCGGGGCGTTGGGCGAGGTGTCAGCGCCCGGCCTGGTCGTCGGCGCGGCGGGCGCGGCGTCCCTGCTGGCCGTATGGGGTCTCTGGCGCGTGCTCGCGCCGCCGAGGGCGTAGCAGCATGGGGAGAGGAACGTCCAATGGATCCTTCACGGCTCGAATCCCGGAGCTCCGACGACGCGCTCCCGGCCTGGCTACCCGGGAAGGTCAGGCTTGGTCCCGGTCCAGCCCGAGTCCACGATCGACCAGGAGTTCAGCATCCTGCCGGGGACCTGCCACTTCTCGCTGTCCGGGCCCGGTTCGAGCTGAATGTCGCGGCTGCCCAGCAGCATCCCGGTGGCTGGTCGAAGAGCACCTGCCGCTGGATCGTTCCGCGGCCGTCGGCGCTGTCCGATGGTTTCGGGCGGTCCAGGGTCTTCGCCCCGCGATCGTCCGGCAGAATGGCGGGATGCCTCGACCAGTCCCCGCCGACCTGCTGGAGATCGCTGAGGCACTTGTCCCCGACGCGCCTCTTGGCTCCACACGCCTCGCCGAGTCAGGAAATATGCACCACGTCGTGCTGTTCCCCTGCGTCGCCGCGGTGCGTATCAGCAGGCGCCCCAGTGCCGCCGCCGAGTTGCCGCGCCGGGTCGAGATCCTTCGAGCCGTTGCGGCGGCCGGCCTGCCTTTCGCCGTGCCGGAGCCGCTGACTGCGGTGACCACGTTCGGGGAACGCGCGGCCGTCGCGGTTTCGTGGATCGACGGCGAGTCGTTACCCGAAGGCATCGGGGACCCGGCGGCGTTCGGCCTGCTCTTGGAGGCACTGCGCGAGGTTGACATCTCGCCGGAGCTCCAGGCCGTTCTCCACACGCCGCGCCGGTACGCCGATGGCTTGGGATGGGCCGACATTCTGAGCGACGAGATCATTCCGTGCCTGCCGGCGCAGTGGCGTGACGGAGTGCGGCAGCGGCTGGACACGATGCTGGCGCTCGAGGAGGTCCCGGCCAGGCTCGTCCACGGCGACCTCGGCGCCGGCAACGTCCACTTCGGCCAGGACGGCAAGCTGACCGGCGTCCTCGACTGGGACATGGCGATCCTGTCCGACCCCGCGATCGACGGGGCACTCGTCGCGACCTGGCACGGCTGGGACGTCCTGCGCGCGGCCACCGACGAGGAAACCTACCGGCGCGCCTGGGCCTGGAACGACGCGGTCGGGGTCGGGCACCTCCACGCGGTGTTCGCCGGCAAACCCCTGTCGCACGTCGACGGCTTCGTCCGTTCCGTCGTCGCCTGGTTGGAGGAGCGCGGGCTCGAACCCGAGCCCGTGCCGAAGCCTGACCCGCCGCGAGCCTCTACGCCCGCTCAGGCGAGCTCAAGCCGGATCCGGTGACGCCCCAGGATCGGCAATCCGAACCGACAGCTCCTGGCCCTCGGCCGGCAGCCGTCCATCGGCGAACTCCGAGACCTGGACCAGTCCCTCGACCCCATCCGCCACCTCGACGAAAGCACCGAACGGGATCACCTTCGTCACCGGCGCCCTCAGCACCTCGCCCAGACGCGTCCGAGCCACCTCGACCAGAGGATCCTCCTGCAGCGCCTTCAATGACAACGACATGCGCTCACCCTCGAGATCCACGTCCAAGACCATGACCACGATCTCCTGACCGGCCTGCACGACCTCGGACGGATCATCGAACCGCCGCCAGGACAGCTCGGTCATGTTCACCATGCCGTCAACGCCGCCGAGATCCACGAACACGCCGAACTGCCTGATCAAGCTCACCACGCCCGTGCAGACCTGCCCCCTCCCAAAGGAACGCAAGATCTCGACGAGTTCGCCGGAGCCACCACCATCAACCATCGTGGCACGACCCTACGAGCCGACCGTAACCCACAGCAAGATCCAGAAGTGGTGCCCGAACTCATCCCGAGGGGCAGGAGCCACGCATACCGTATGCCAACGACATCTCCGACATGCTCGCCGTCGGCGGCCCTCCGCGGCCACCTGTCCAGGGGCGGCGCGCTAGCCGTACGAACGGCTCACGAAACCGTCAGGGCGGACCAGCACCGTCCCGTACGGCCAGCCGTCCACGACGTGCACCGGAACGTCGGCCTCCACGCCGGGATCGGCCGTGAGCACGCACCACCGCGATCCGACGAGATCCAGCGTGGACACCCCGTCGGCCACCCACATGTGCGGCAGGCGGGATCCCGGCGACCCGTCGAGGTCGAGGGCGACGTCCTCGGTGGAGGGGAGCTCCGCGCCGCCGTACCGGTAGCCCATGTGCACCACCGGCGCGTTGATCGCCCCCGCTGCCTTGCGCGCTTCCGCCATGTCCTTCCCCCAGTGCAGGGACGGATCGTTGAACCGCAGGCGCGCCTGCTCCATCGTCATGAGGGCCACCGGATGGCGCTCCGCGTGGTAGGTCTCCAGCAGCTCGGGCCCTGCCTCACCGCGCAGCACGTACGCGAGCTTCCATGCCAGGTTGTGCGCGTCGGCGATCCCGGTGTTCAGGCCGAACGCGCCCAGCGGGGGTATGGCGTGCGCCGCGTCGCCCACCAGGAAGACCCGCCCGACGGAGAGCCGGTCGGCCACCTGGCCGCGCCCCCGGAACGTCAGCACGCTGCGGATCTCCACCTCGATCGACGGATCGCCGAGCGCGGTGCGGATGAGCTCCGGAGTCGGCTCCGTGTCGAGGGGGGTGAGGAAGACCCACTCGCGTTCGCCGTCGACGGTCACCAGCAGGCCGGTGGCGTCCGGATGCTCGATGTCGCACATGGCGAACGGCTTGCGCGGACGCAGCTCCGCGCCGAACAGGACGCTCGTCGTCTCCTGACCGATCGCACCGGGACCGGTGAGGCCGATGCCGAGGATCTGCCGGACCAGGCTGCGCACGCCGTCGGCCGCCACCAGATAGCGCGCCCGCACGACACGCCCGTCGGACAGGGTCGCCGTGACGCCGTCGGCGTCCTGCTCGAACGAGTCGAGCGCCACGCCGAACTCCACGTCCCCCGCCTTGGTGATCAGCACGCGGTCGAACCGGTTCTGTGCGCAGGTGCCGCGGATGCGGGCCGGTGTGTAGGTGAGCTCGGCCGCGCCTCTCGTCTTCCACGCCACGCCTTCGGTGAAGTCGGCCTCGGCGAGGGTGCGCCCCCTGATCTTCCCCGCGCGCAGGTCGACCGCGGCCTCGTTGACCGCTTCTTCCAGGCCGACCTCGCGCAGGATCTCCACCGACCGCAGCCCGATGCCGTTGGCCCTGGGGTGGTGCGACAGTTCCGGCTTCTCCTCGACGACGAGGGGCTTGACGCCGTGGTGGCGCAGCAGCACCGCGAGCATCAGCCCGACGGATCCGCCGCCGGCGATCAGAACATCCGTGGATACAGTGTGCCCTTGCATGGGAACACTGTATCCACTTCTGTAGACTCGTGTCCATGCCGCTTATCTGGGAGCGCGAGCCGTACCGGCCGAAAAGGCAGGCACTCAGCGTGGAGCGCATCGTGGACGCCTCCGTCGCCATCGCCGACGCCGAGGGGCTCGACGCGCTGTCGATGCGCCGCGTCGCCGCCGAGCTGTCGACCGGTACGACCTCGCTCTACCGCTACGTGGACAGCCGCGACGACCTGCTCGACCTCATGGCCGACGCGGTGCAGGACGACCACGCGCCGCTGACGGGAGACTGGCGCGCCGACCTCGAGGCCTACGCCCACCACGAGCGCGAGCTGTGGCTGCGGCACACCTGGCTCGCCCCGCTGCTGGCGACCCGACCGTCGCTCGGCCCCAACTGGCTGCGCGGCCTGGAGCACGCCCTCACCGCGGCCGCCCCGCTGACCTCCGACATCGCCGAGGCGGGCTCGGTCGTCGGGCTGATCAGGGACTACGTGCGCGGCGCGGTCATGCGCGAACTCGCCGAGAAGGAGACCCGGCGGCGCACCGGTCAGACCGAGGACGAGTGGCGCGCCGACGTCGCCCCCTACATGCGCAAGATCGTTGAGAGCGGCGCATATCCCCAGGTCACGCGCCTGACCCGGTCCGCCGACCTGAGCCCGGCCGAACAGTTCTCGCACGGCTTGCGCCGCATCCTCACCGGGATCGCGGCCTCTCAGCGCACGGCGAAGTGATCGAGCCCAGCTCCGTCCCGACGCGCTACACGATGGTGAAGGCGCGGCTCAGGCCCGACAGGTCCAGTACACGGCGGAGTCTGCCGTTCACATGTCCCAGTTCCATGTTCCCGCCCGCCCTGGCGACCTTGCCCTGTGCCTCCAGCAGCGCTTCGAGCCCATGCGAGTCGCAGAACGTCAAAGCGCCCGCGTCCACGAGCAGGTTGACCGGCGATCCTGCGGCGAGCGCATCGTCGACCGCTGCCAGCAGGCGGGGAGCCGTGTAGAGGTCCAGCTCGCCGTTCAGGGTCAGCACGAGACCATTCCGGCGCTGCGCGACCTGGACGGACAGAGGCACCGCGATCACCCGGCAGATAGACAATCCGCACCCTTCTCCTCGCCACGCTACACGGTGACCTGCAAAGACTCTCCCCCGCACCACCCCACAGCACACCGGCATGCGCAAACCGGTCACAGCGCTACGTAATCTGCCCCCTGCGGAACAAGCCGCTCTGACGGCGGAGCCATCGTCTCCAAGCCGGAGCCAGGCCGATGCCTCCAGAGGCTGCCACGAAAGGGCCCTGACGCCGCAGGCACCCGGAGGCAGGGGTACGTGCCAGGCGGCCCGTACCCCTGCCCGTTGCGCTGTTCGTTCCAGATGCTGCCGATGGTGTCGATAGAGCTGTTGTAGACGTGCGGATAGTAACGGCCGTAAAGCCCGTCGACCGTACCGCTCCTGAAGTTGCCCGTGCCTACGTAGCCTTGGCGCACGATGAACCTGTGTCGGCATCGTAGATGGCGAAGGTGGAGTCGTCCCAGGCGGCGTTCTCGATCTGGAATTCGAACACGCGCTGAGACCGATGGCGGTGTGCGGGGCGGTCGATATCGACCCAGATGTTCTCCGAGGATCAACTGGCGCAGCTGCGCTCGATGTCGGAGCCGGCGGCCGGGAGGCGGCCCGTCCCGGCCATGCCCGCAGCCAGCGTTCCGAGCAGTACGAGGCCGGCGAGGACGCCATAGGAGGCGACGTAGCCGCCCATCACCTCGGTCAGCAACGCTCCCGCTCCCGGCGCCAGCGCGGTCGCAGCGGTGACGGGTGCGGTGAACACACCGTTGATGCGGCCGAACGCCCGGGTTCCCCACCTGTCGGCCACCGCAGTGGCCTGCAGAAGGGTGAACAGTCCGCGGATCGCCCCCGCTAGCACTGAGACCACGATCAGCAGCGCCGTGGGGCCGGGAAGGAGCCCGAGCGCGAGCACGGACACGGCAGCGGTGGCGAGCAGTCCGACCGTACGCGGCCGTGGTTCGACGCGGGCCGACAGGGCCCCGTAGGCCAGCCTCCCGAGCAGTTGTCCCGCGCCGCACAGACCGAGGGTGATGGCGGCCAGATGGGTGTCCATCCCCCGCCATGTCAGGAGTGGCACGAGGTTGACCGTGGCCGCGAACATACCCAGCGCGGCCGCCGACATGGCCGCGGTGAGCATGATGAAGGCCCGGCTGCGCGCAACGGTCGCCGGGTGGGGGTCCTGCCGGTGCGCGACGCGGCTTGCTCCGGGCCAGGGCGGCGTCAGTGCCAGCGCGTGCAGCGGAATGGTGACGGCTCCCAAGAGCACGGCGAGCAGGAGGAAAACGCCACGCCAGTTCATGAAGTCCAGCAGGTACGCCGTCAACGGGGCGAACACCGTGCTGGCCAGACCCCCCACCAGGGTCAGCGTGGTCAGTGCCCGCAACCGATGCGGGCCGTACCACGAGGTCAGCGCCGCGAACGCCGGAGGGTAGAGCACCACCGCCTGGGCCACGCCCGCCAGAGCCCAAGCGGCGTAGAAGGCCGGCAGGCTCGGAGCCGCCGCGATCGCCAGTACGGACACGACGCCCACCACCGATCCGGCCGTCATGACCTGCCGGGGCCCGCGGACGTCGATGAGCCGCCCGACGACGATCCCGGCCACGGCCGACACGACGGCGCCGAGGGAGAAGGCGCCCATCGAGGCGGCTGCCGACCAGCCGGTGTCGGCGCTCACCGTGCTCACCATCACCGGGAAGGCGTAGTACAGCACGCCCCATCCGGTGATCTGGGTGACGCACAACGCGATCAGGGCGCGTCGCAGTCCACGCTGCTCACCCGTCATGCGACCGGCTCATGTCTCATCGCGGCAAGGCCGCGACTTGCGAGGTGGCGGCCGGCCAGGGGCCAGGATTCGGCGGGCCCCCGGCGCGGGCGCGCTCGATGAATGCCGCCAGGCCGGCTCGGCGAAGACCTGCCCGGCCTGTTGGAGAGGACGGTCGACAGAGCAGACATCGCGTACCTTCCATCAGAGTCCGATGGTGCCGGCCGCATCGCGGATATAGGCGGCAAGCTGACCGGCGACGTAGTCGGCGTCGCGGCTCACCCCGCGCACGGTGTTGGAGGAGAACGAGCGCTGGAACTCCAGCCCCAGGTAGACCAGCCCTACGTGGGTGGTGGAGATCCCGTGAACGTGCGCGGGCAACCCTTCGGCGTCCAGAGCTCCCAGGGAGCGCAGGTAGCCGAGATCGGGCCGGTACCCGGTGGCGAACAGGGCTACGTCGACCTTCTCCCGCCTCCCATCCGACCAGACGACCCCGTCGCCGTCGAATGCGGTGAACATCGGCTGCCGGTCGAACCGGCCCGACTCCAGGGCGTTGTGGTAATCACCGGTGTCGAGCACCAGAGGGCCAGGCACGAGGTGCCCGAGCCATGAGCCGGACAGCAGGTCGAAGCCGCTGGTCTCGAGCCAGTGATGCAGGTCTTGGCCGCCGATCCGCTGCTGCATGAAGGAGATCGGCTGCAGGGTCGCGAGGGTCACCGAAGCGACCTCGGCCAGCTCGTAGGCCACCTGGACGCCCGAGTTGCCGCCTCCTACGACGACGACTCTCTGGCCGGCGTACCGCTTGGGGTCGCGGTACTGCGCCACATGCAGGGTCTCTCCGGTGAAGTCCTCCTGGCCTGGCAGGACGGGCAGGTACGGCTTGCCGAAGGAGCCGCTGGCGGCAACGATCCCGGCGGCAGGAATGGCCTGACCGTCGGCGGTCCGGACGACGAACCCCCGGCCACGGGATTCGACGTCGCTGACTCGTGTCCCGGTGCGGATCTCCACGTCGAGGTGGGCGGCGTAGCTCTCCAGGTAGTCGGCGACCTCGTCGCGCGTCGGATAGCGGTCGGGATCGCCCGGGAAGGGGAAGCCGGGCATCGCGCTGTAGCGGGCGGGAGAGAACAACGTGAGGCTGTCGTAGTAGCCCGGCCAGGAACCCGAGGGGCGTTCGCCGGCCTCCAGGACGAGGGGCCGCATACCCGCATCACGCACGGCCCGCGCCGCGGCCAGGCCGGACTGCCCGGCTCCGACGATGGCGACTGGATCGGTTGGTGTGGTCATGCCCGAAACATATATCCGTGATTCGAGATATGTCAAAATGAAGATATGCTGATTGAATGTCCCGGGAAGGGGGGCCCATGCCGCAAGCCTCGACCACGACCGCCGGTCCGGACGCCGGTAGGCGTGCCTGTGCAGCATCCGACACAACAGCGCCCGACGCACAGGAAGAGCCGGTCGAGCTCAGCCCTGCCGTGCACGGCTTCCTCAAGGCGCTGGCCAGCCCCACCCGGCAGCGCATCATGCTGCTGTTCGCCCGGGGCGCGGAGCTGTCGGTGAACCAGGTGTCCCAGCTCGCCGGAATCGGTCAGCCCCGGGCCTCCGAGCAACTCGCCGAGCTGAAAAGGGGCGGCATCCTCACCTCCCGCAAGGAAGGCAAGGTCGTTCTGTACCGGGCCGACAAGGAGACCGTCGCCTCTGCCCTGTCCAACCTGCAGGCCTATCTCCAGCATTGCTGCTGATCGCGGAGCGGACCCGGCCGATTCACCGGCTCGGTTCGAGCCGACGTTGTCGCCATGCCGCATGCCGGCGCGTTCGACCTGCGGAATCATGCAGCTTCACGGGGTCGCCCGAGCTGTTTGCGGATCACCATTCGATCTTGCGCCTGGTCCGTGTTCGTGGATGAGTCCTGCTTTCTGGGCCCATGCCAGTTGAGTTCTTGAGCGATGATGAGGCGGTCGCCTACGGCCGCTACGTAGAGGCACCGACGCGGGCCGAGCTGGAGAAGATGTTCTTCCTGGACCACGCGGACCGGAAGCTGATCGGGCGCCGCCGTGGCGATCAGACCGGCTCGGGTTCGCCGCCAAGCACACTACCGCCCACCTCGGCATGCCGGACTTCCGGCCTGACGCCGGAGGATCCAGCACCGCCAGCGCGGCTGCGCATGTACCGAGCGGCGCCGCGGGTGGCCGGGCTGAGCGGTCACCCGCCTCGATGGGGGCCCGGACAGGATGGCTGGTCAGGTGGAGCCGGTGGAGAAGGCTGTTCTCATCGAGATGCTCGTCACCTGCTGCACGCCGGCTGAGCCGTGGAACGCGTGGCGGCCCCGCCCACGCCCTGACGATGGGCTGAGCGGCGGCCGAGCGTTGTGGGTGGATGGGCGGTGTTATCCGGCCAGGGCGGCGAGTTTGAGGGCTGCGGCCGGTTCGATGCCCAGCTCGTGGGCTGCGGCCATGACCGCGTCGGCGGGGTTGGTGTGCTGGACGAGGTGGCGGGTGGTGGCGGCCATGAGCTTGGCGGGGGTGTCGGGCGGCAGGCCGAAGTCGTCGGTGATGGCGCGCACGGCCAGGGTGATCGAGCAGACGCCGGTCTCGGGCAGGTCGAGCTGGACCTCTCGCGCCGCTGCCCAGTCGCCGTCGAGCGCGGCGATGACGGAACGGGCCTGCTCATGACCGGTGGCCAGCAGGAAGGTGGGGGCGCGGCCGTAGCTCTTCATCCCGATGGCGTAGTAGCCGGGCTCGGGGTGGGCCAGCTCGTCCACGCCGTGGGGGCGTACGGTGCCGCAGGAGTGGTCGTTGGGGTCGATCAGTGGGGCGAGCAGGCGGGTGGTGCCGAGGATGGGGTCGAGGTCGAGCCGCAGTTCGGCGGCGATGGAGTGGTCCGGCCGGTAGCCGGTGGCAGCCACGACGTGATCGGCCTTGAGGGTGCGATCGGAGCCTGCGGGCTGTCGGGAGCGGAGCTCGACGGTGCCGTCGGTCAGGACGCGGACGGCGTTGACCTTGAAGCCCGCCGCCAGGTCGACCAGGCCCTTGTCGACGAGCAGGCGCAGGCCCGAGCCGAGGGAGCCGCGGGCGGGCAGGGCGTCCGCTTCGCCGCCGCCGTAGGCGCGGTCCGGCGCGTCGGCGCGGATGGCCCAGGTGATGCGGGTGCCTGGCGCCTGCTCGGCCAGGTCGGCGAGCGTGAGGAGCGTGGTGGCGGCCGAGTGCCCGGCTCCGACCACGATCGTGTGGCGGCCGGCGAAGCGGTCACGGTCGGCGCCGAGCACGTCGGGCAGGGCGTGGTGGATCCAGTCGGCCGCCTGGCGCTCGCCGTGGGCGGGCAGCCCGTTGGCGCCGAGCACGTTCGGCGTTGCCCAGGTGCCGGAGGCGTCGATCACCGCCCGCACGCGGATCTCGCTGTCGTCGGCCAGGCGTAGGACGAACGGCGCGTCCTGGCGGCCCGCGGTACGGAGCCGATCGACGTCCAGGCGGCTGATCGCTGACACGCGCGCCCCATAGCGGACGCGCGGAGCGATCGAGGGGTGGCCGGCCAGCGGCTCGAGGTAGGCGGAGACGAGGTCCTGGCCGGTGGGCAGCGTCTCGGGATCGGGCGGCGTCCAGCCGGAGGCGCGCAGCAAGCGCACCGCGGCGGCGTCGGTGTTGTAGCGCCATGGGCTGAACATGCGCACATGTCCCCACTGGCGCACCGAGGGACCGGCGACGGGCCCGGCTTCCAAGACGACGAAGGGCAGGCCGCGTTCAGCCAGGTGGGCTGCGGCGGCCAGGCCCACGGGGCCGGCGCCGATAACGGCCACGGGCAAAGCGGTGTTCATCGGGCGAAGTCCTTTCCAAGGCGAGCGGTTCTGCGTAGCGGTGCCAGGGCCAGGCCGGAGACGGTGTACATCACCAGGCCGTAGGCCAGCACCATGAGGCTGACGAGGGCCGCGTCGGCGGACGGGCCGGCGACCAGGAGAGCGAGGGACAGGTTGCGGATGGTGGTGGTCATGGCGACAGGCCGCCGAGCTGTCGAGGCCGGGAGTGGCATAGGCCGCCAAGCTGAGAAGCGTCAGTGAGGCGAAGGCGACCCAGCCGGAGACCGGGATGCCGGTCAGCCCGTCGGCGGTGGTGATGAGGATGTAGAGCGTCGAGGTCACCAGCAGCACGTCGGCCACCCGCCTGCTGACCTTCTGTACCCGGTCGGCGGTGCCGGGCGATCGGGCACGCAGCCACATCCCGGCGATGATCGGGATGAGCTGGGCCAGCAGCATCGCCACCACCTGTAGGCCCGCGTCCCCTCCCACGGGGGCGCCTGCGTACGGTGCGGCCAGGCTCCGACGGGCACGGCGAGCAGGCCCAGGACGGCGAGCGTGCCTTGCGCAGGCTCACTCCCAGGGCCAGGTCGCCGCGTGCGTGGCAGGTGAGCAGGGCTCCGGCGCCGCGGCGCAGCAGGGCGGTCAAGCCTTGCCCGGTGAGCGCGGTGCCGATGGTGAGCATGGTCGCCACCAGCAGCAGGGAAAGTCCCAGCGTGACCAGTGGAGACCCCATGTCACAGGCCGTAGGCAGCCAGGACGCCGCCGGCGTAGGCGGCGATCGGCACCGCCACGTGTTCGGCGTCGCGGTGCACGCCGCGCAGGGTGTTGGAGGCGAAGGAGCGCTGGAACTCCAGTCCGACGTAGCCGAGCCCGAGGTGAGTCGTGGACAGGCCACCCGCGTGCAGGGGCAGCCCCGTTTCGTCGAGGGCGCCGAGCGGAGCCAGGTAGTCCAGGTGCGGCAGGTAGCCGGTCGCGTAGATCACCGCATCGACGCGCTCGCGCTCGCCGCCGGCCCACACCACCTGGTCGCCGTCGAAGGCGGTGAACATCGCACGGCGCTGCAGGCGGCCGTCGGCCAGGGCGGCGGCGTAGTCGCCAGTGTCCATGACCAGGGTGCCACTCGCGACGCGGGCCAGCCAGGCGGGCGGAAGCTGGTCGAAACCGGTGGTGGTGTGCCAGTAGTGCATGTCCTTGCCGCCGACGATCTGCGACATGAGCTGCAGCGGCTGACGGGAGGCGATCGTGACGTCGGCCACCTCGGCCAGTTCGTAAGCGACCTGGACGGCGGAATTGCCGCCGCCGACCACCACGACGCGCTGCCCGGCGTAGTGCTTGGGGCTGCGGTAGTCGGCCACGTGCAGGGCCTGCCCGGTGAAGCCGTCCTGGCCCGGTATGGCGGGGATGTAGGGGTTGCCGAAGGAGCCGCTGGCCGAGATCACGCCCATGGCGCGCAGGGTCTCCCCGGCGGCGGTGTGGACGAGGTAACCGCCCGCGCCATCGCCTTCCACCGCGCTGACGCGCATGCCGGTGCGGATCTCGACGTCCAGGCCGTCGGCGTAGCGCTGCAGGTAGGCGACGACCTCGTCGCGGGTGGGGTAGTGGTCGCCGTCGCCGGGGAAGTCCTGGCCGGGCATGGCGCTGTAGCGGGCGGGCGAGAACAGGGTGAGGCTGTCGTAGTAGCTGCTCCACGAGCCGGTGGGCGTCGGGCCGGCTTCGAGGATGACGGGCGTGCGACCGGCGGCGCGCAGGGCGCGGGCGGCGGCCAGGCCGGACTGCCCGGCGCCGATGACGATGGTGTCCATGCCGACGGATCATATCCTCATATCCGGAAATGACAATACGGTAGAGTCGTGCCATGCAGACGGCAGGCAGCGGCATCCAGCTCACCGACGCGGCGCGGGGCTTCCTCAAGGCCCTGGCCAGCGACACTCGCCAGGAGATCCTGTTCCTGTTCGAGGGCGGAGTGGAGCTGACCGTGAGCGAGGTGGCCGAGCGCCTGTCGCTGGCTCAGTCGGCCACCTCCACGCATCTGGCGACGCTGCGCGAGGGCGGGGTGCTCACCTCGCGGCGCGAGTGGAAGACCGTCTACTACCGCGCCAACCCCGACGGGGTGCGGCAGGCGCTGGCCGACCTGCAGGCCGCCTTGGCCGCGTGCTGCCCGCCGGGCGATGGCCACGCCGCCGGCGGTTGCGGCTGACTGGGCCGGAATCGGCCCACGTCCCCGCTTGGGCGATGCGCAGGTCGCTCCACAGCAGAGCGGTGAGGGTGGTGCCCATGCCCAGCAGGGTCGGGTCCTGGACGGTTCTCTCGCGCAGGCGTCCCGCCGCATTCCGCACCGCCTGGTTGAGCGCACTCAAGGCCTCCATCCCGATGGTCTGACGGGATCGGCCACAGCGTCGATGGCGATCTGGCTGGCGATCACGCCGCCCGCATGGCCTCCCCTGCCATCGGCCACGGCCAGCAGGCGGCTCCCCGCGTAGGCCGCGCCCTGATTGTTGTGCCGGAGGAGACCGGGCGCAGAGGCGGCGGCGACGTTCAGGAGGCTCATGAAAGCGTCGGCGGAGGCGCTGTTCTCCCTGGAGAACAGTGACGACGATGGCACATAAGGTCGACCTCCAAGACGCAGAAGCTGGCGAGTCCAGCGTCCTACCCTTACGTTAGGGTAGACCACTGGGGCGGCTTCACTGCTCATCGCGCCAGGAGGGCCTCATCAAGCGCTTCCGCATCCCGCTCGTCGATGCGGCGTTCTGTTCATCGCGGCCCACCGCAGCCGCAGAGACGGTTCGTCGGTGCTCTTCGAAAGGGTCGACGACAAAAGCGGACAATGGATCGTCGTGAGCGACATACACCACGACAACATCGTCACCTTCGAAAGCCTCACCGAGGCCTCGTAGAGATGACCATTCACTCCGACACTCGGCACGCACGCGCCGGGGCAGGGCGCAGGCCGACGCAGCCCTACTGCTCTCCGATCAAGGATTCGGGCACGATGCGAAGCGTTCCCGTCGTGCCGCCGCCAGCGCGGGGCTTGGCGGCGGCGGAGATGTAGGCGGCGGGGATCGGCTTGCCGTCGCGCGCTGGATGCACCACCTCGGCATCGCAGATCACGCAGAACGGGCCGTGTCGCCATCCGACGATGGACACCTGCGTCCCCCGCGCGTACTGGGTCAGGGCCTGGGGATGGAACTCGATCCCGGTGCCGCCGCAGGTGGCGCAGGTGTCCGGAACCGCATCCCGTAGCCAGTTCGCCTTGCAGGACTGACAGGAGATGACGATCCCCTCGGCCGTCCGGCTACCGTTGAGGTCCTCGCTCTCGCCACATGATGGGCAGACGATTCGCCGAGCCATCGGTCGCTCCCCTTCCGATGTCGCCCCGAAAGCGGGGTATCGTCACCAGAACGCCTCGTGCACCTACTCCCTCAACGTTAAGTTAACGTAAGAGTAGGTTTCACGGCTCAGCGTAAGGCGAAGAGGCGAGAAGCGGCTACTAACAGCGGAGGAACGGATGTCCGAGGGTCTGGTGCAGATCGGCGAGGTGGCCGAGCGGCTCGGGCTGTCCTTGCGGACGATCCGGCACTACGAAGAGGTCGGCCTGGTGGTGCCCGAGCGCACGCCCGGCGGCTTCCGCCTCTACAGCGAGACCGACATCGGCCGACTGGCCCTGGTGAAGCGGATGAAGCCGCTGGGGTTCAGCCTGGAGGAGATGCGCGACCTGCTGGACATCACCGACCGGCTGGCCGCCGGAGACACGGATCCCAGCCTGGCAGCCAGGCTGCAGATGTTCGAACGGGCGGTCGCCGACCGGGCCGACAAGCTGCGGGAGCAACTGGCGATGGCCAGAGAGTTCGCCGAGCAGTTGCGCCGCTCACGCCTGGACGCTGCCTCTGCGGCCTCTTCCCGGTGAGCACGATGACGCGGTGAGAGGTTTCTCACCCGCGATCCGTTCGATCATACTCTCACGTCACGGTAGTTTGGGTGGGGCTCGCCGACGTCTGCGCGAGCTTGGCCGGGCATCCACGCCCATTGCGGGGACCCGCATGCCGACGGCGCTCTACCCGGGGGAATTCATCGTGCTCGTCCAGCCTGCCATCGATCCGCGTCGCTTGGACAGCATCCGGTAACTGTCGCCCTTCCTGGACACAGCGGTGTCACCGCCATGTCACAGCGCTGCCACGTTGCTGCGCCAGCCTGTCCTCGTAGCTCCATGTCCTCTGTTCGCGTAGTCGTTTCGCGCTGCGCGTCTGCCCTATGGATGGTTGTGTTGTCTTCTTCTGCTGCGGCCACCCGCCGCTTCCGCCTTCCGGACCTCCGACATCTGACGCCGCAAGTCCTCCGCATCGAGATGCTGTCCGGCCTGGTGGTCGCGCTGGCGTTGATTCCCGAGGCGATCTCCTTCTCCATCATCGCCGGGGTGGATCCGAGCATCGGGTTGTTCGCCTCGTTCACCATGGCCGTAGTGATCTCCATTGTGGGCGGTCGCTCCGCCATGATCTCCGCTGCGACCGGTGCGATCGCTCTCGTCGTGGCGCCGCTTTCCCGCGAGCATGGGCTGGGCTACCTGGTTGCGGCGGTCATTCTGGGCGGCGTTTTCCAAGTCGTGCTAGGCGCGCTCGGTGTGGCCAGGCTGATGCGCTTCGTGCCTCGTAGCGTGATGGTCGGCTTCGTCAACGCGCTCGCCATCCTGATCTTCATGGCCCAGGTGCCCGAGCTCACCGGCGTGCCATGGCCGGTCTATCCGCTGGTGATCGGTGGGCTGGCGCTGATGGTGTTCTTCCCTCGCATCACCAAGGCGGTGCCCGCGCCGTTGGTGTCCATCGCCATCCTGACCGCCATCACGCTCGGCGCCGGACTGGCCGTGCCCACCGTGGGAGACAAGGGCGCCCTGCCGTCCTCCCTGCCCGTCCCGGGCCTGCCCGACGTGCCCCTCGCCCTCGACACCCTCACCCTCATCGCCCCGTACGCGCTCGCATTCGCGCTGGTCGGACTGATGGAATCGCTGATGACCGCCAAGCTGGTCGACGACATCACCGACACTCACTCGAACAAGACACGTGAGTCCGTCGGCCAGGGCATCGCCAACATCGTCACCGGCGTCTTCGGCGGGATGGGCGGCTGCGCCATGATCGGCCAGACCATGATCAACGTGAAGAACGGCGCCCGCACCCGCATCTCCACCTTCTGCGCCGGCGTCTTCCTCATGATCCTCTGCATCGCCTTCGGGCCTTGGGTGTCACAGATGCCCATGGCAGCCCTCGTCGCGGTGATGATCCTGGTGTCCGTCGGCACCTTCGACTGGCACTCCCTCGCGCCCGCCACCCTCAAGCGCATGCCGTACGGCGAGACCATCGTCATGGTCGTCACCGTCGCCGTCGTCGTCGCCACCCACAACCTGGCCATCGGCGTCGTCGTCGGCAGCCTCACCGCCATGGTCGTCTTCGCCCGTCGCGTCGCCCACCTGGCCAACGTGACCGCCTGCCTCGACCCCGACGGCAAGCAGGTCGTCTACGCCGTCACCGGCGAACTCTTCTTCGCCTCCAGCAACGACCTGGTCTACCAGTTCGACTACGCCACCGACCCTGACGACGTGGTCATCGATCTGACCGACGCCCACATCTGGGACGCCTCCTCCGTCGCAGCCCTGGACGCGATCGAGACCAAGTACGCCGCCCGCGGCAAGAAGGTCACGATCGTCGGACTCAACGAGCCGAGCGCCCACCTCCACGGCACTCTCGCGGGCCAGCTCACCGGCGGCCACTAGTCATCGGCTCGTGGGGAGGAAAGGCATCACGCGAGATGCTCCCATCGATCACGTCAGACGAAGGAGAGTCCTGATGCCTTCCTCCCCCGGTCTGCCGCTGCCGGACATCATGCGTCCCGGCTCCGGAACCTTGCTCATCGACTCGGCATACGCGGGCGACCGCCGCCGGCAACACGTAATGGCCCAGGCCACCGTCGACGAGTGGACGAGCATCGGCTGGCGGGAGGGTTCTCTCCTTGCGGTGCCATCTCCGCACAGACGGCGAAACGGTGCTCACCTACGCCGCGTGGGCAGTGACGAAGCAACGCATGGGAAGTCCTCAGGCGCCTTGGAGGGGCGGCCGTACGGTCGTGCGGCGGTCAGGCGCCATCCTGTACCTGGGAACGGTAGCTGCGGAGAAACGCACGTACCCCTGACGTGACGAGGCGGTCGTCACCCTGGGCCCCGCGCTCGCGGCGCTGGCCTGGAGTGTGGCGGCTGGAGGCATCGTGGGTCTCCGGGCCGGCGTTCTGGCGCTGACCGGCGGCGGTGGGCCGGGCCTCCGCGCGCAGCCGAGGCCGCCTCGGCGGCAGACCTGCCAAGCTGTCGGCAGAGCAGGGGCACCTCATTGCGCTGGCGCGATCACGCTACGCGGCGGAGGACGCCATCGTGGCTGAAATCGCCAAGGCACTGGGGGTGACCCGGCACCACCAATCTACCGAGCCCTGCAGCAGACATCCTGACGCCGCGCCCGAGGCCGCGCGGTCTGCCGGGGCATCGGGCTCTCATTTCGTTGTCCATCTTCACTGGGGTGCAGTCAGGAGCGCGCCCAGGTCTGTCGTCTCACACGGATCTTGGACGCCCTCTGCCCGCTTCGGAGGCCACACCGCAAAGCCACGCCGTTGCGCTGGGCGCGACTGCGTGGCCATTGCAAGAGGCGAGGTTGGCACCCAGGTGGCAGCCACAGTGAAGTGTTCTGACATGTCGCGCGGCGCGCGTCGGAGCATGATATTGGTACTGGTACTACGAACGTAAAGTCCCGTTAGCCGAGCAGACTTGAGCGACTTTCCGTTCGGATGCCCCTACCAGCATCGCCATGGGTAAGCGCGTGAGGGCTCGCGGCTGGCGTGCCGCGACAGCGACGGAGGGCCGAGACCACCGGGGCTCGGTCGACATCAGCCCTTTGACACCGGCTGCTGGATCGCTGGGGCGGTGTCGGCCGGGCCGGCGGCGATGACTGCGTCGAGCATGCCTTGTGACGCCTGTAGGTCTTTGATCGCGCGGGTGATGCGCTCGCGCTCTTTGCGCAATTGCGCTACCAGGTCGGAGCACACGGGCGCGAGGTTCGGGCCGTCGTCGCGGACGCAGGGCAGTACCTGGGCGATGGTGGCGGTTGGTAGCCCGGCTGCGAGCAGGGTACGGACGCGCCGGACAGTGTCCACGTCCGCGTCACTGTAGACCCGGTAGCCGCTTGGCAGTCTCGTCGGCGCCAGTAGCCCCTGTTCTTCGTAGTAACGCAGCAGTCGCTCGCTGACCCCGGTCTGGCGGACCATCTCCCCGATGCGCATGTGACCTGCACCTCACCCCGTTGACTCTGACACTGATGTGAGACTTTAGCGTTCCCGTCATGACCACCGCAGCGCCCTCGGCAACCGCGCCCCCCTTCCCGCCTAAACTGCGCCGGGCAGCCGTCTTGGCCATGCTCACCGCGTGCGTGTTCGTCGTGGGCACCGCCGAGTGGGTCATGGTGGGGCTGCTGCCGGAACTGTCGGCTGATCTGCAGCGTCCGCTGCCGATCACTGGTTCCCTGGTGACCTGGTATGCCCTCGTGGTCACTGTCGCCGGGCCGCTGGTGACGGTCGGGATGCTGCGTCTCGCCCGCCGCCGCGCGTTGCTGGTCTTGCTGGGCGTGTTCGTCGCCGGCAACCTCGCCGCAGCTTTGGCGGGCAGCTTCGGCGCCCTGGTGGCGGCCCGGATGCTGACCGCGCTCACCCACAGCACGGCTTTCGCGGTGACAGTGGTGATCGCAGTGGCGATGACACCCGCGGCACACCGCGGCCGCGCCATCGCCGTCGTGACGGCCGGCTGGAACCTGGCCACCGTCCTCGGCGCGCCCTTGGGGACCTGGCTCGGCGACGAGTTCGGCTGGCGAACCACCTTCTGGGCCATCACCGCCCTCGCCGCTCTCGTTTTCTGTGCCGTGGCCGCACTCGTACGGCCGCCCGCACCGCAGGAGGCCGCCCGTCCCAGTGGCGAGGTGCGGGCCATGCTCCAGCCCAGGGTGGCCATGGTGCTGGCGATCATCGTGGTAGCGCAGGCCGGCCTGTTCACCACCTACACCTACATCGCCCCGCTGCTGCGGCAGGTCAGCGGCTTCACCGACTCCGCGGTCACCACGCTGCTCGCCCTGTTCGGGCTGGGCGCGGTCATGGGCAACATCCTCGGCGGCCGCCTGGCCGATCGCGCCCCGTGGGCAGGGCTGGGCATACTGCTGACCGCCCTGGCCGGCGTGCTGGCCGCATTCACGCTCACCAGCGAAGTCCGGTGGGCGGCGGCCGTCACCGTGCTCGCCATCGGTGTGATCGCCGCGGCCCTCATCCCTCTACTGCAGGACCGCGCGCTGGCCGCCGCGCCCGAGGCGCCCACCCTGGTCACCGCGATCAGCGCCTCCGCCTTCAACCTCGGCGTCGCCGCCGGCTCCCAACTCGGCGGCCGAGCCCTCACCACTGGTCTCACCCTGCACGACCTGCCCTGGGTTGGTGCCCTGGTGGCCGGAGCCGCCATGCTCCTCGCAACTGCGGCCGCCCGCCGATCAGCCGCCACCACGGTCACCACGTAGTGATCCCCCACAGAGAAACAAAAGGAGAGACACCTATGTCCACTGCTCTGCCCACCTCCAGCCTCGGCCGCGTGGTGCGCGGCACCGGCCCGGGCCTGCTGCTCGCCCATGGTGCCGGCGGCGGTGTAGACGCCAACTACGGCCCCATCCTGGACATCCTGGCCGCCCAGCACACTGTCGTCGGGCCCGACTACCCCGGCACCGGACGCACCCCTCGGGCGCAAGCTCCGCTGTCCCTGGACGGCCTGGCCGATGAGCTGGTCGCCACCGCCGTGGAGGAGGGCGTGGAGACCTTCGCCATCGCCGGGTACTCGCTCGGCAGCCCGATCGCTATCCGGGCCGCCACCCGTCACCCTGCTCGCGTGACCGCTCTGGTCCTCACCGCGGGCTTCGCCCACCCCAACCCGCGGTTCCTGCTCGCGGCCCGGATGTGGCGCGACCTGCTCCGCGCGAACGACCTGGAGCGCCTGGCCGGCTTCCTGTCCCTCACCGGCCTCAGCGCCCCCGCCCTGGACGCCGTCGGCCAGGACGACCTCGACACGGCCATCAAGACCACCGCGGCCACGATCCCGCCGGGCACGCAGGAGCACCTCGACCTGCTCATCGATCACGTCGACGTACGAGCTGACCTCGCGGCAGTCACGGTGCCGGCCCTTGTCATCTCCACCACGCTCGACCAGCTCGTCACCCCGCACCACCACCGACAGCTCAGCAACGTCATCCCCGGGGCGCGCTACGCCGAGATCCCCACCGGGCATCTACCGTTCATCGAGCAGCCCGAGCAGTGGGGCGCCCTCATCCGCAACTTCCTCCGCGACAGCCGCACCTGACGGCAGCCCCGCACCCACATCGGGCGCTTATCCCGGCTGGGGCTGTCGGCGACATCTCAGCGAGTGCCGACAGCCCGCCCTCCCCGGTCAGCTGCAGCCCGTCCGAACGGGCGCAGTCCACCAGCATCGTGATCAACTGCTCGTCGCTCACCGCGCTCGACACGGCCTCTTCGACGACCTCGTCACGGTCCTCTGGCTCCACGGCGGTCTCCGTCATCAGACGCATCTCCTTGATCGTTAGATCCGCCGTTGATTGGACACTCCCGCGCGTCGCGGGCATCATCGTGCTCCTTCACGCGCAACCCCTTACCCGGGTCGTCCGGCTCACCATCGACGACCTGCTCCGCGACGGCGAAGCCATGTTCCTGCGCCTTGGGGAACCGCCCTCGCCCGTCCCCGCGCCGGTCGCATCCCTGCTGCTGGACTACATCGCGGCTCGCGACAACATGAACACCGCCACCAACCGCGCCTCGCAGTGGCTGTTCCCCGGCCGCCGAGCACGTCAGCCCTGCCGCCCCGACCACCTGTCCGAGCTCCTCAACGAGATCGGCATTCCAGCGGCGGCCGCCCGCGGCGCCGCGATCCGGCAGCAACTCCTAGAAATGCCCGCCCCCATCGTCGCCGACGCCCTCGGGTACCACGACAAAACCACCGCCCGCCTCCTTCGGGAAGGCGGCGGAGTCTGGAACCGCTACGCCGCCGGGGAACACGGAACGTCACCATCAGGCCTCATGGGAACGACAACTCGCGACAGTTGAATAGGCGAGCTCACCAGTACAAGACCCCTCCCCGGCGTGGCCGAGGAAGGCCCTCGGCCATCTCTCCCATAGTTAGATCGGCAAGGCCACGGCCAGTCCCACGGCCATCCCGGCGAAGCCGGTGGTGAGAAAGACCGTCTCCCCTCGCGGAGCCGATGCGGAGTCCTCGCCGCCACCCAGATCGATCCCGAGTGCGCCGAGGACACCCTTGATCACCGAGTAGGGAAGCGTCGGGACCAGGAAGCCCGCACCCACCCAGGAAAAGAAGATTACCGGCACGGCCGGCAGCTGGCGGCCCCATCGCTGGGCCAGCGCCAGTTCCCAGCGCGATCCCGGTCATCGCCATCACCACGGTAACGGCGTTCAGCTAGCGGGCCAGAGCCGCCTTGGATGCGGCGTACAAGCCTTCGCCCGGTTCTCCCACCCAGGCGGCCAGCGAGCCTACGTTGATGACATGACCCTGTCGGCGGGCACGCATGCCGGGCAGCACGGCATGCGTGACCCGCACGGTTCCGAAGAAGTTCACATCGAAGACCGCCTGCGCGTCGGTGAGGGCGGTCTCCTCGGCGAAGCCTTCGTGCATGACTCCGGCGTTGTTGACCAGCACGTCGATGCCACCTGCCCGATCGAGGACCCGGTCGACGCACTGCCGGACGGACTCCTCGGAACGGATGTCGAGCTGCACCATCTCCACCCCGCCGTCATCGCCGAGTGCGCGCCGGGAGGTGCCGAAGACGCGGGCGCCGCGCTCTGCGAACAGACGGGCCGTGGCCTGCCCGATGCCAGAGGACGCACCGGTGACCAGGACGGTTCGGGAGGCTGATGGCGCGGCGGTCACGAAGCTCGGCCCTTCACGAATGGCGGGACTGGCAGGATGCGTGTTCGAGCGGCAGGAACATCATGGCCAGAATGCGGCGGGCACGCCAGCGCGGCACGATCATGCCGACTTCTTCCGTGCCCACGCCCCGCTTGTGCCGAGCGCCGCCCGATCCCCCGCATGCCCGCCGCCGACCACAGTTACCCCTCTGGGCGAGATCGAAGTCCCGCTGCAGCTCATCATGGGTCGGCCGAAGCCGATGACCATTCTGCCGCCGCTGAGCATGTCGAGGGTGGCGATGCGGCGGGCCGGGGACCACCGGGGGTGGAAGAGGGGCATCCAGCACGCTGGAACCGCGCCGGATCACGCCGGTCCCGCCGCGACGGAGCCGGACGTCTCCAAAGGCCGTAGACGCCGGCGTACACTTCGGCCAGCGTCTGCCGCGGAACCCCCGCGATGGCCGCGAGGAGGAGAACCCCTGTGATCGTCGTCCGCCGGATACGACGTACAGCCCAAGTGCTTTCTGGACCCGAACATGGCCATCACACGCGGCGGTCAAGAACTCAAGACGATGGGAAGTCGGGACAGCATCCAGGTGCCCGGCAAGGCCGGCACTTCTCGTACAGCGGCCCCAGCGGGGACTTCGACCGAACTCCTGAGAGATGACCCTGCCGCTGGGCAGGGAACCGTCCGGACCACGGTTTTCAGCGCCCACTGCCAGGCCGTAAGCCAAGGTCTTGCCGTAACGGGGATCACACCCGCCGAAGACGGCTGTAGCAGCCGGGAGCCGCAGCAGTGGCTGTCTGGGCTTGATCCGGTTTGACGGACAATCAACTCGCTGTCCATGGCGGCCACCTGACGTCGAACCGCATCAGGGGCAGCGGCCGATTGCCGCAGGCCATGTCGCACAGCACGGCACCGTCCTGGTCGACTGAATGATCTCCCACCTGTCGCGCGTCTCGTCGGGCGAGACGGGATCACCAGGCCTACCGCAGGTCCCCGGTCGCCTTCTGTGTCTCGGCCCACAACCGGTCGCGCGCGTGCGCGTCGTAGGCGAACGCGGGCGCCTGGACCGGCCGCAGATGCTCATACACATAGATCCCGCGCGCCGCGGCTCTGCCCTGCGCCGGGGGATCGGCGTGCTCCTGCCAGGTCCCGGGGCGGACGGACAGGCGCGTATAGGTCTCGCCCAAGCGTTCTGCCGGCGGGGAAAGACGGCTCTTGACCCCGTACGCCGTGCGCAGCAGCCCGGGCATCGCCGCGACCCGATCGGCGTCAAGCCGTACGGCGGGTACCCGGACGCAGGCGACGTCCAGCCTGCCCCCGGTGCGCAGGGCCAGCGCGAAGGAGACCATGATCTGGGCCAGCTTCGCGTGATAGTACGCCCTGGTCGGGCTGTACCACGCGGGATCGTCGAGTTGGTCGAAGCGGATCCTGATGCGGGGCATCGAGATGACCCCTTTACTCGCGACGTTGATCAGCCGTGGCTGGGCCTCGGCTGAGAGCAGCGGGCTGAGCCGGGCGGTGAGCTGGAAAGGGCCGAGGTGATTGGTCACCCAGAACAGCTCGTGTCCGGATGCGGTGCAGGCGGGACGGCGCAGGGATTGGTCGAAGACGGCGGCGTTGTTGACGAGGACGTCGAGGTGGCCGAACTCCTGGGAGATCCGGCGGGTGACGTTGGCGCCGGTGATGGCAACACTAAGTGACGCGGAGTGCGGCATTCGATCATCTTTTGTTCGGAAGGTTCCGAACACCTAGGATGATCGAATGCCGAGCACCGAGGAGTTCATCGAGAACGCGGGCCTGTACTTCGAGCGGCTGGGGCTCAGCCGTACCTCCGGCAGGATCATCGGATGCCTGCCGGCGGACACGGGCCAAGCCGCCGGCGCCCCGAGCCTGTGCGAGCGGTTGGGGGTGGCCAAGAGCAGTATGAGCGCGGCCCTGCGCCGGCTCGAGCAGCGGGGGTTCGCCGGGCGCTACCAGCCCGTACGGTGGCACCGGGATCACTATCGGCTGGCCGACGACGTCTTCGGGCGCGCGTTCCGCGCGAAGATGGCGCCTTCACGGCCTTCACCGAGCTGGCTCCCGGCCCCCGGCCGACCATTGACAGCTTCCGGGAACACTGCTGGGGGATACACAGATGAGCTTTGCCACCCGGCTGCTGGCCCTGATCATGGGCCTACCGCCGGCCACGTCCACAGACATCACGGTTGACAAAGGCCTGCGCGTGGCGATGCGTGACGGTGTTGAGCTGGCCGCGGACCGCTACTACCCGCGAGGTGACCCCCGGGCGATGCTCGTGCTCATCCGCACGCCGTACGGCCGAAGCCGCGCCGTCCAAGGCTGGGGCACGATCGCACGCGCGATCGCCGAGCGCGGCTACCAGGTGGTGGTGCAGAGCACCCGGGGAACGTTCGACTCGGGAGGAGACTTCGAGCCGGGCGCCGCCGAGGCGGCCGACGGGCTGGCCACCATCGAATGGCTGCGGCGGCAGCCATGGTTCCCCGGTGCCTTCGCCACCTACGGCCAGAGTTACGTCGGATACGTGCAGTGGGCGCTGGCCCGCTCCCGCATCCCAGAGTGGAAAGCCGCCGTCATCGGCGTCGCCCCATCGGACTGGGCAAGCGGCTGGACACACCCCAACGGGGCCTTCTCCATCGGCAACGCCCTGTACTGGATCTACGCCATCGCTCCGGTCACCAGGGCGGGAACGTCGGCGCGGGAGTCGCTGCGGGCCCTCATCCGCCCCCGGCCACTGCGCACGGCCGAAAACCATCTGCCGATGGGCACATCCGACCGGATCGCCCTGGGCAAGCACGTGAACTACTACCAGCGATGGGTTGCCAGCGACGGGCACGACGGCTACACCCAAGAGGTCGACTTCCGCGACTGTGCGGACAACCTGCCCCCAACTCATCTATCCACGGGCTGGTACGACTTCTTCGTCAGCACGACCCTCACCGACTACGTGGCGCTCCGTCGCGCCGGCCGGCCGGTCCGCCTGCTGGTCGGTCCAGGCGGCCACTCCTCAGGACAGAACGGGCCCGCGTCACGGGAACAGTTTCCCTGGCTCGCGGCTTACGGGCGGGGATCCGGCGTCCCGCTCCCCGACACGCCGGTGCGCGTGTACATCATGGGGGCCAACCACTGGGCCGATCTGGCTGACTGGCCACCGCCGGACTCCCTGCCCACCCCCTGGTACCTCCGCCAGGGCGGCTGCCTCACCCCCGACCCGGATGACTCCGCCGCTTCCAGGCCCTCCCACTACCGATACGATCCCGCCGATCCCACACCCAACGTGGGCGGCGCGTTCCCGAATCTCCCTTGGCGGTGCGGGCCGAAGGACAACCGCACGCTCGAAGCCCGCCCCGACGTTCTCACCTTCACCACCGAGGTCCTGGGGCGCGACCTGAAGATCATCGGGTGGGTCGAGGCTGATCTCTTCGTCCGCTCCAGCCTGGAGCACACCGACTTCTTCGCCCGGTTGTGCGACGTCGCCCCCGACGGCCGCTCGACCAACATCTGCGACGGGCTCCTTCGCCTGCACCCCGGCTCTCCCACGTTCGCTGCCGACGGCGTCCGCCGTCTGAGGATCAGCCTGATGGGCACCGCTTACCGCTTCGCCCGCGGCCACCGGATCAGGCTGCAAGTCTCCAGCGGCGCACACCCGCGTTTCACCCGGAACCTGGGCACCGGTGAGCCGGTGGCCACCGCGACCATCACACGAGCGGCGGATCAGGAAGTCCTCCACGACCGTGACCACCCTTCGGCGATCGTGCTACCGCTGATCGACTGATGTCCGGCCACGCCCGCGTGGCGCATCAACGCGGCGGGCGACGACACTGTCGCCGGCCAACAGCTCCGCGAGATTGGCGGCGGCGGCGCTGGGAGGAGGTCAGCGAGGAGGTCGCCGAGCTCACCGCGGCCGGTCGCGACGGCCCAGGCGCCGTACCTCGGGCTGGCGCGCTTCGAGGTGAGCGATCACGACCGCTTCTTCGGCCGCGAGGCCCTGGCCGGGCGGCTGGCCGCGCTGGTCCTGGCGCAGGCCGTTCAGGAGTCGACGCTGCTGGCCGGCCCGATGAGCGCGTGCGCGAGGCGATCGTCTCCACGCCGCCGTCGCCCGCACCGCCGAAGCCTGTTACGCCGATCTCACCCCGGCCCAGCGGGAGCGGCGTGGCCGGCTCACTCCGGCAGAACGCGGCGGTCGGGAACACGCCGCTCCGCGTCTACCAGCTCAGCCCCGCCCGCCTGGCCGAATCCGTGTGCCGGCGCCCGGTGAGGCCGGGCTGATCGTCGTCTTCGCCGGCCCGTAGCAGCGCGCGCAGCCGTGTTCGGGTGCCGGCCAGCGCGTCGAGGGTCTCGGGCGACCGCGTTTCCATGTCCTCGTAGAACTCGATCCTGCGTCGGCACAACGCGATCTCCAGGTCGCGCCGCGTTCCGTCGTCCAGCCGGCTGTCGCCCAGCAGGTCGGCCGCCCGGTCGAGCAGCGCCGAACGCTCCCACGCCCCCAGCGCCGCCAGCCCGCCCGACACCGGGCCGCCCCCGTCCGTGTCCCCGCCGGGCGCCCAGGCGTCCAGCCGGTCGAGCAGGCCGGCCAGCCGGTCAGGAGTGGTGAGGACATCTCCGGCCCGTTCCGGCCACAGCCACGCCTGCAGGAACCGCATCCGGAAGTCTTCCTCCGCCGCCGCGTGACGCGCCCGCGCGGCGGGATCGTCAAGGTCTCCCAGGTCGGCCGCGACCCGCTCCCAGCTGGTGCCCTTGACCAGTTCGTACAGCACTGCCGCGTCCACCAGCCGGCGGGCCCCCTCCAGCAGCCGCACCGCGTCGGCGACGAACTCGCCGTCGCGGGCGTGCCGGTCGGCGTGCGTCGGCACCAGCCCGGCCGCCGCCTCCGACAGCTCCCTCGCCTGCTCGGCGATCTCCAGCCGGGCCAGCGCCTCCGGCGCGTACGCCCCCGACCGGTGCGTGTTCACCGGTGTGTCCATACCGCCACCGAAGCGACTGCCGGCTGTCCCGTCAAGCGCCCGCTTTGCGATCGACGCGGACGGATGCGTACGGCTCAGCACCCGACCTCGACCCGGACATCGATCAGACGCGTCGGCACCGCTGAGGTGGCGGTCGGCCCGCGTCACCGGGGCGCACGTCACTGGGGCAGTGGATGCTCGGCGAGCGTCGTGTCGAGGACGTCGGCGATCGTCCGTCTGGCCAGGGCAGCGGTGATTTCCGCCTCGACCTCGGCGTAGATGTGAGCCAGCACCGGGCGGATGCCGTAGCCGACCGGGCAGGTCTGCTTGGGCTCGTGTGGGTGCAGATCGAACGGAGCCGGTTCCGCCAGCGCGGAGTGGACGTCGGCCAGGCTCAGCTCGGCCGCCGGCCGGGCTAGCCGCCAGCCGGCTCCGGGCCCGCGTCCGGCGATGTCGAGCAGCCCTCGATCGCGAAGCGGCGCGAGCGTCCGGCGGATCAGGACCGGATGGCTGGCGAGACTGTCGGCGATCTGGGCCGAGGTCAGCGTGGGCCGACCGCGGCGATGCGCCAGCTCGAGCCAGCACAACGCATGCACCGCTGTCGTGAGGCGGCTGTTGCCGCTCATCGCGTGGTCGCCTGCGGGGGGTGGCCCGCGTCGATGCTCGGCACCACTGCGGGGTGAGCCGAGCGGGCGGTCGGCGCGAGCCGGAAGACACGTCGCCACGAGGTCCGCCGGTCGAGCTCGTCGGTGTCGGAGGCATCAAGGCGTGTCATGGCCTCGTCCCGCGTGCCGGCGTCGGGGAAGACGGCCAGCCATACGAAGGCGCGCTCGTCGCGTACGGGCAGGCGCAGGAACGGGTTCGGTGTGGGGTCGGTACGCCATGCCGCCACCCTGACGCCGAGGACGTCCTCCAGCGCACGCGTTCCGGCGGAGGCGCACCAGCTTTCGCCCGCGTCCGCGTCGAGCCCGCACGTCATGAGGATCGCGCGCTCAGTGCGTGGCCGATCATCGACTTCGCCGCGGGGCACGGCGGCGGAGGGCCCGTGGGGCGGCTGGGTGGGCCGCAGCAGGAGCACGTCGTCGCTGTCCACCATGGTGGCATTGGCACGGTCGCGGTATTGCTCCCATATCGGTCCGCCGTAGAACGCCTCCAATGCCCGGAGCCGCGCGTCATGGTCAGCGAACCCTCGCAGCCATGTGAACGTATCCGGATCGTCCTCATCGGTGAACGTCCCGCCCAGGGACATTCCGGCGTCTTCCTGTGGCTCGATGAGATGGCGCTCGAACACGGCCAGGAGACGTGACCGCTGGCCGAGCCGTAGCGTGTACCGGCGCAACTCGACGACGGGACAGTCCGCGAAAGAAAGAGTAACCATAATAGTTACACCCTCTCCGAGTCGGCGCCCTCCTGTCAAACCGATCGCACGGCCTCGCGCCGGAACGACGTACAGGGCGTGGACGTCTTCGACGTCGACCGGGGCGAGCGGCCGGCAGCACGTGCGGCAGTCCGTCTCGCCGACCCCGCGGCCGTCGAGCTCCTGCATGCAACGCCGAGAACCCGAGGGGCGCGGGCAGCCCGATCGCGGCATTGCGCCGTCAGGTCCAGGTGCAGCCGGGCGATAATTCGTCGACATCGGCTTCAGGGGCCATTGCGAGGGCTTGCCGGGCAACGAACGGAGTTGCTCACTTCACCCTGGTGATCCTCAATCGTTGGGAGGCCTCTGGCCGCGGGAGGGACCGGAGCTCTCTCTGTCGCGCATCGCCTGAATCCGCTGGCGGATCCTCTCCTTGAGATCCTCCGGTGGTGGATCCCCTCCCCCATGACGCGCGACCAATCTCTTGATCGTCTGCACGACCAGGTACTCATCCAGGTGCCGACGGCCATGGAAGACTGAATCGCCCCGGGTTCGGTGGAGACTTGATCTCTTGAGAGGATCGAGTCCATGCCTGGTAAGTCTCCCTACCCCGCCGAGCTGCGCCGCCGAGCGGTGCGGATGGTCGCCGAGGTGCGGCCGGATT
>NZ_SMKO01000458.1 GCF_004348685.1 Nonomuraea deserti
CGGGGGCGGATTCGGTGTTGGTATCGTTGGCATAGGCCTTGGCGGAAAGGTCCACGGCCGCGCCGACGGTCCATGCGGCGTTGGGTGCATAGTCCAGCGAGAGCCGCGCCACGTGCCGCGCCGTGCCCGGCAGGCGGTTGCCTTCCGCCACCGCCGTACCGCCCGCGCCCGTGTAGGCACTGCCGAAGAACGCGTCCAGGTAGGTATAGGCCGCGCGCGGCGTGAACGCCCCGGCGCTCGCGCTCCAGGACAGCTCCATGCCGCGGCGGCGCACCGAATCGGCGTTCTGGTACACGGTGCGGCCATTCACCGTGGCGGCCGGCACGATCTCGCCGCGCGTGCGCGCGTCGAACCAGGCGGCTTCCACGCGGTGGACGGCGCCCTGCCATTTGGCTCCGACCTCGAACTGCCGGCTGCGCGCCGCCTCCAGCCCGTAGTTGGGACCGCTGTTGG
>NZ_SMKO01000459.1 GCF_004348685.1 Nonomuraea deserti
GTGCAGGGCCTGCACCAGGTCGTTGCGGCCCCGGGATGCGGCCAGGTCGAGATGCAGGTCGGCGCCCGCGGAATTGGCCCCTGGATCTCCCATGGAAGTGGACCATACACCTGGGCCGATCCAGGCCTAGGTTGGAGCCATGAGCACATCGACAACCCGACGCGTGAAGCTGGCCAACCTGGCCCCGGAGTTCTACCAGGCTCTGAACGCGCTGGACGCGACCGCCGGCGCCGGCCTCGACGCGAACTTCGCCCACCTGATCCGGACGCACGCCTCCCAGATCAACGGCTGCGCGTACTGCGCCGACATGCACAGCCTCGACTACCTGCACGGCGAAGGTCCCCAGCAGAAGCTGAACCTGCTGCCGGTCTGGCGCGAGTCCCGCAACCTGTTCACCGAGCAGGAGCAGGCCGCCCTCGAGCTGACCGAGGCGATCACGCTGGTCAGCGA
>NZ_SMKO01000050.1 GCF_004348685.1 Nonomuraea deserti
GTTCCCGGCACTCCCCGCACGCCCGTTCCCGGCGCCGCCCGCCGCGGCGATCTGGGAACGGGCCGCCACGGCGTTCCCTGAGCTGCTCGCCGGGCTGTCCGCGGAGCCATCCGCCACGAAGTTCCCTGAGCCGTCTGGGAGGCGGTTGCCTGAAGTACCCGCCACTCCCATGGCGCCCGGCAGACCGTTCCCGGAGGCGCCCGACGGACCGTTTCCGGGGCCGTTCGCCAGGTGGTGGCGGAGGTCCGGGACGTGGGCGGCGACCGCGGCCACCGTCGGCCCTTCGAACAGGGTTCTGACGCCCACCTCCACGCCCAGCTCCGCGTGGATCCTGCTGAGGAGCCTGGCCACCGTCAGCGAGTCGCCGCCCAGTCTGAAGAAGTCGTCGCCCACCCCCACCTCCGGCACCCCGAGGACCTCGGCGAACAGCTCGCACAGCCGCCGCTCCACCTCGTCGCGCGGCCCCTCGGAGCCGCCCGGCTCGTACGAGGGCGCGGGCAGCGCGGCCCGGTCCAGCTTGCCGGTGGCGGTCAGCGGCAACGCCTCCAGGACCACGAACGCCGACGGCACCATGAAGGAGGGCAGCGCGGCCGCAGCGTGGGCCCGCAGCGTCTCCCCGTCCACCGCGTGCCCGGGGCGCGGCACCACGTACGCGACCAGCCGCCGCTCGCCGGGCTTGTCCTCCCTGGCCACCACGCTCACCCGGCCGGCGGCCGGGTGAGCGGCCAGCACGGCGGCCACCTCGTCCGGCTCGATCCTGAACCCGCGGATCTTGACCTGTTCGTCGGCCCGCCCGACGAACTCCAGCGTTCCGGCGCGGCGCCGTACCAGGTCGCCCGTGCGGTACATGCGCTCGCCCGGCGCGCCGAACGGGTCGGCCACGAACCGTTCGGCCGTCGCCCACGGCCGCCCGAGATAGCCCAGGGCCAGCCCCTCGCCGGCCGCGTACAGCTCGCCGACCTCCCCGTCCGCCACCGGCCGCAGCCGCGCGTCCAGGACGTGCACCCGCTTGCCCCGCAGCGGCGTGCCGATGGGCACGGGCCCGTCGCCGGCGGTGATCGGGTGCGTGGTCATGAAGATCATGCCTTCGACCGGCCCGTAGCCGTTGCTCACCCGCAGTCCGGGATGGCGTTCGAGGGCGCGCCCGACGTGTACGGGGGACGGCGCCTCGCCGCCGACGATCAGGTGCCGTACGCCGGCGAGCGCGCCGGGGTACTCGTCCACGATCACGTTGAACAGGCTGCTCGACAGGTACATGCAGGTGACCTTGTGTCCGGCGGCCAGCCGCGCCATCACCATCGGGTCGGGCCGCTGCCCTGGATGCAGCACGCAGGTGCCGCCGGACAGCAGCGGCCCCCACAACTCCAGGGCGAACGCGTCCCACGACACCGGCGAGCACTGCAGCCACACCGCGTCGAAGGGCGCGTAGTCCTGGCCCGTCACCGTGGCCACGATCGCCCGGTGCGGAGCGGCGACGCCCTTGGGCCTGCCGGTGGAGCCCGAGGTGTACATCACGCAGGCCACGCCGTCGTGGCGGGCGTCGTACGGCAGGGGTTCGAGCCCTCCGGAGGTGAGGACGGCGGCGGCGCCCGCGTCGGCCACCACGGCGCGCAGCCGTTCCTCGGGGAAGTCCGGATCGAGCACCAGGTATCCGGCGCCGGCCTTCAGCACGGCCAGGAGCGCGACGACGAACTCGGCGCCGCGTTCCATGCGCACCCCGACCAGGCGGCCGGGGCGCACGCCCGGTTCCGCCGCGAGCCGCGCGGCGAGCGCCGAGGCTTGCGCGTCCAGCTCGGCGTAGGTGAGCCGCTCGCCCTCGCAGATGAGCGCCGTCCTGCCGGGGGTCCGCGCCGCTTGTTGCGCGAAGACCTCGTGCACACCGCCTGGGGATCCGTTCGGTACGCCCATCGTCACGACCTGGTGAGGCTCGCCGGGCGCATGTCCGTCCAGTGCGTCTCGATGTAGGACAGGCACGCGGCCCGCGGGCTCTCCTCCAGCACCACCCGCCAGCCCGCGGGCACGTCGATGCCGGCCGGCCAGAGCGAGTGCTGGTTCTCGTCGTTCACCAGCACCAGGTAGGAGCCGTTCTCGTCCTCGAAGGGGTTGGTGGTCATGGTCAGCCTCCCGCGGGTTGCTTCTCGAGGTCGGGGGTCAGGACGTCGATGTGGCGTACGGCGCGGCGGGCCAGCCCCCACAGGGCGGCGCCCGCCCCGAGCAGGCCGGCGATGAACAACATCGCCGCCATGCCGCTGCCTGGCCCGGTCCCGACGAGGGGCCGCAGCAGCCCGGCCAGGCCGGTGCCGGTCGCGGCCTGCGGTTCGAAGACCTGGTCGGCGAGCGGCCCGGAGAAGGCCATCGCGACCGGCGAGGAGATCTGCGAGACGAACATGACGGCGCCGAACACCCGCCCCTGCCGGTCCTTCGGCACCTTGGTCTGGATGATCGACTGCATCGAGCCGTTGACGATCGGCATGATCATCGCGCCGACGAGCATGGCCGCGGTCCAGGCGACGACGCCGTGCACGACGGCGGTCGCGATCTGCGCGCTCACGCACATGCCGACGACGCCGAGCATCATGCCGAGGACCCGGTTCTTCGGCCCGCCCCAGGCGGCCAGCAGCAGGCCGCCCGCGATGCCCCCGGCGCCGATGCCGGCGTTCACGCTGGCCAGCGCGGAGACGTCGCTGCCGGTCCTGGCCAGGATCATCGGCTGCACCACGGCGAAGCCGAAGACCATCACCAGGTTGACCGTGAAGAACACCAGGATGAGCCCGCGCAGGCTGGGCTGGGCGAACAGGTAGCGCAGCCCCTCCAGCGAGTCGGCGCCGAGGCGCTTGCGCGTCCCTGCCTCGCCGGGCTCGTCGCCGTCCATGCGCACCAGGCGTACGGTGAGCAGCGCGACCGCGAAGCTCAGCAGGTCGATCCAGAGCACCACGCCGAGGCCGCCGGTGACCACGAGCAGCCCGGCCAGCGCGGGCCCGCCCACGTCGGCGACGCTCTTGGCGGTGGCGAGCAGGCCGTTGGCCCGCTGCAGCTGCTCCTTGCCGACCAGCAGCGGCACGGCCGACGACAGGGCGGGAAACTGGAAGGCGGCGGCGGCGCCGAGCAGCGCGACGGTGACGTAGACCTGCCACAGGTGCAGGTCGCCGAGGAAATAGACGGCCGTCATGGCGGCGACGGCCACGAGCCCGCCGAGGTCGGCCAGCTGCAGGGCGGTGCGTTTGCGGAAACGGTCGACGATGGCGCCCGCGGTGGGGCTCAGCAGCATCTGGGGCAGCAGCGCGCAGAGCGACAGCGCCACCACCTGGGTGACCTGGTGGTCGACCGTCCATGCCTGGATGACCAGGGAGAAGCGGAGAACGGAATTCCCGATGAGGGTGACGACCTGGCCACACCAAACCAGGCTGAATCTACCCATTCCAGAAAATCGCTGGATAAATCGGTTCTGTTGCGACGGTTGTTTGGACGATGGAGGTCCACCCATGTGTGCCCGAGGCCCTTCTGATGAAAGGAACCCTGAGGAGGCCTACCGTTCACAGCCACCTCACCAGTACCCTCACACACCGTTTTGGGCGGAGCAATACGCTCTTTGTGGTTTTGTAATTACGTCCTGTCAAAGGTCGAGGTCAGCCGCACGGAGCGCTTCGGCGGCGACCGCATGACGCATTTCGCGGATGCCGTCGCGGCCCCGCACCGGATGCACGGCATTCGTCAGCAGCACCACCGTCAGCCGGCGATCGGGATCGACGACGAGCGAGGTGCCGGTGAAGCCCGAATGCCCGTACGCGCCGTCCAGCGGCCCCACGATGGACGGGTCGCCGAGCCGCACCCCCAGCCCGTGGCGGAAGGGGGCGCCCTCCGCGCCCTGGTCACGCGTCATCTCCGCCACGCTCTCCCGGGTCAGCATCGGGCCGCCGCCGCGCCGCAGCGCCTCGCCGAAGGCGAGCACGTCCCCGGCCGTCGCGAACACCCCCGCGTGCCCCGCCACACCGCCCAGCGCGTAGGCGGTCTCGTCGTGCACCTCCCCGCGCACACAGCCGGGCACACAGCCGGGCACACAGCCGGGCACACCGCCGGGCACACCGCGCTCCGGGTCCGGGCGCTCCGGCTTCCACTCGGTCGCGGCCACGCGCGCGGGCGACGCGGGCCGGTAGCCGGTGTCGGCCAGGCCGAGCACCTCGGTGACCCGGGCGCGGACCAGCGCGTCCAGCGGCGCGCCGCCGGCCAGCTCCGCGATCCGGCCCGCCATGACCATGCCGACGTCGCTGTAGAGGTAGGGCCCGCCGACCGGGTGGACGGTCGGCGTCTCCAGCATCGCGGCCATCCGCGCGGCGGCGTCCGCGCCGGGCAGTTCCAGGTCGATGCGGCGGGTCGGCGGCAGGCCCGCCGTGTGGGTGAGCAGGTGGCGCAGGGTGATCCGCCCGTCGCGCACGGGGATCCGGCGCGCCACGGGCTCGTCCAGGTCCAGCCGGCCCTCCTCGGCCAGCGAGAGCAGCACGACCGTGGTGAACAGCTTGCTGATCGAGGCCAGGTCGAAGATCGAGTCCCGGCGTGCCGGCGGGCGTTCCGCGGCCGGCGTCCCGTCCGCGTCCGCGTACCGTACGAGCTCGCCGGCCGCCGAGGCGGCGAACACGGAGCCGTCCACGGCGATCAGCGCGACCGCCGCCGAGCACACGCGCGGCACCCGGTCCGCCAGGATCGTGTCCAGCCGATCGTTCATCCCTGCTCCCTCATCCCCGTCGCGGCCCCGTCGTGGTGTGGCGGCGTCAGCCGCTCAGCGCGTCGCTGAGGCGCTCGCCGTGCGACTCCAGCAGCGCGCGGGCCGCCTCGGCGTCGAGCCCGTGCTGGATCATCAGCACCGCGATCTTCGCCTGGCCGCCGGCCGCGTCCAGCGCCGCCACGGCCGTCTCCTGGTCGGCTCCGGTGATGTCCTTGACCATGCGCAGCGCCCGCCCGGCGAGCTTGCTGTTCATCGCCGACATCTCGATCATCTCGTTGCCGTACGTGCGGCCGAGCCGGACCATGGAGATCGTGGAGATCATGTTCAGCACGAGCTTCTGCGCCGTCCCGGCCTTGAGACGGGTCGAGCCGGTCACCACCTCAGGCCCCACGACCACCTCGATCGCGTGCTCGGCGGCGGCCGACAGCGGCGCGTCCGCGTTGCACGACAGGGCGGCGGTGAGCGCGCCGCGGCCGGCCGCCTCCGCCAGCGCGCCCAGCACGAAAGGGGCCCGGCCGCTGGCGGAGACGCCCAGCACCGAGTCCAGCGGCCCCACCTCCAGTGCCTTGATGGCGGCGGCCCCGGCCTCAGCGTCGTCCTCCGCACCCTCGACGGACCGGGTGAGCGCCTCGGGCCCGCCGGCGATGATCCCCTGCACGAGCGAAGGATCGGTGCCGAACGTGGGCGGGCACTCGCTGGCGTCGAGCACCGCCAGCCGTCCCGACGTTCCCGCGCCGACGTACAGCAGCCGGCCACCCTCGGCCATCCGCGCCGCGATGGCGTCGATGGCGGCCGAGATGGCCGGGACGGCCGCCGCCACGGCGGCGGGCACGGCCGTGTCGGCCTGGTTCATCAGTCGGGCGATCTCCTCGGTGGGCAGCCGGTCGATCTGGCTGTAGCGGGGATCGCTCTGCTCGGTGGACAGCTCGGGTAGCGGATCAATCATGACGCTAATTTCCACCCTTTACTTCTCTCTTGTAAATATCTTTCAGACAATGGGTTCATGACGCATGTACGCACCGGAGCAGAACGGCTGGCCACGACCCCCTCGCTCGCAGGGGGAACCCGCCTCGGCCTGATCACGAACCCCACCGGAATCCTCCCCGACCTGACCCCCACCCCCGACGCGCTCATGGCCGCGGGCGCCGGCCTCACCGCCATGTTCGGACCCGAGCACGGCATGCGCGGCACCGCGCAGGCGGCCGGCAGCGAGGGCGACACGGTGGACGAGAGGACCGGGCTGCCGGTGTACGACACCCACAAGCTCTCGGGCGAGGCGCTGGACCGCGTCGTCGCCGCCTCCGGTGTGGACACCCTGGTCTTCGACGTCGCCGACGTCGGCGCCCGCTTCTACACCTACGTCTGGACCATGTACGACCTCATGGAGTCCGCCGCCCGGCTGGGGCTGAGGTTCGTGGTGCTGGACCGGCCCAACCCGCTCGGCGGCACCGTGGCGGAGGGCCCGCTGCTCGACCCGGCGTTCGCCAGCTTCGTGGGGCGGTTCCCGCTGCCCGTGCGGCACGGCAGGACCGTGGGGGAGCTGGCCTTGTTGTTCGGGTTCGACCTGGACCTGCACGTGATCGGGATGGAGGGCTGGCGGCGCGACATGACGTACCCCGAGACCGGGCTGCCCTGGGTGATGCCGTCGGTCAACATGCCGACCGTGGACACCGCGCTCGTCTACCCGGGCACCGGCCTGTTCGAGGGCACGAACTTCTCCGAGGGGCGCGGCACCACCAGGCCGTTCGAGCTGGTCGGGGCGCCGTACGTCGACGGGCGCTTCGCCCCCGCGCTGGCCGGGCTCGGCCTGCCGGGCGTGCGCTTCCGCGAGACGTGGTTCACGCCCACCTTCCACAAGCACGCCGGCACGCCCGTCCGCGGGGTCCAGCTCCACGTGCACGATCGGAACACGTTCCGGCCGGTGCTGACGGGCCTGTCGATGTTGCACGTGGCCCGCACCCTCTACCCCGGCGACCTGCGCTGGTGGGGCCCCGACCTGTTCATGGACCACCTGTGGGGCTCCGACACGCTGACCCGCACCCTGGAGGCCGGCGAGGACCCCCGCGGCCTGTGCCCGCCGCCGGCCCGCCCCGAGGGCCGGCTGCTCTACGGCGGCGCCGCGGAGGGCTGAACGCGCGCCTGCGGGGGCCGCGTCCAGCGGCCCCCCGCGGGTGTCAGGTTGTGCAGGGACGCGGGCCATCACGCCAGATCGCGCCGGTAGAGCCAGAAGACGCGTTCCGCCCGCGCGCCGACGGCACGCGAGTAGAACCGCAACGGCCCGACCCACCCGATCTGGGCTTCGGCCTGCCCGGCGGCACGCTGGTCGGCCAGGCACCTGCGCAGCAGCACCCGGCCGAGGCCCAGGCCGCGCGCGTCCGGCGCGGTGCCCGTGGGACCGAACCACGCGGGCCGCGCGCCCCAGGCGGCGAACCCCAGGACGCGCCCGTCCCGCTCGCCGTAGTGCACTCCGGCCGCGTGCGCCGCCTCCCAGGCCCAGGAGTCGTTGAAGTGCTCGCGGACGAACGCCGTGACCCGCGCGCGGTCGTCGCCGGCCGCGCGCACGGTCACGCCGTGCCGCGCCAGCCGTTCGACGTCGTCCTCCACGGACAGGTCCACGCTCAGGTCGGCCGTCATGTTCCAGGCGACGGAGTAGCGCTCGTACCCGAGGCGCTCGGCGAGGCAGGCGGCGGCGGTGTAGCGCACGTCGATGCCCGGCCAGGCGTAGCACGGCGTGTTGCCGGCGAAGCGCGCCTGCCGGGCGCCCTGCCCGGCCAGCCACTCCTCGGCCGCCCGCACCAGCGCCCGCCCGCGCCCCTGGCCCTGCGCCGAAGGGTGCACGGCCAGCAGGTCGATGTGCCCGGCCGGGGCCCCGTCGTCGGTGGCGGCGTCGGTGTCCTTGGTGGACATCGACACCATCACGACCCCGCCGTCCGTGGTCAGCGCCGTCCACTTCCGCCCGGCGGGGGGCCGCGACAGATAGCCGATCAGGCCCGCGGCCTCCGCGGTGTCCAGCGTCAGCGCCGCGGTGGCGACCTCGGCCGCCTCGGCGAGCCCGGCGGCCGACCCCGTCAACCACTGGGCGGCCCGCACGGTGTGGGCCATCACACCTCGCTCATCGGGCGGGCGATCACGCTGCGGCGCTCGGGGAAGAAGCACGCGTGCTCCTGCGGGACGCCCCCGGTCAGCTGCAGCAGCGGCCGCTCACCCTCGCACCGCTCGCCCCGGAACGGGCAGCGGCGGGCGAACAGGCAGCCCTCGTCGGCCTGGCTCTCGTCCAGCGACTCCAGCGGCTCCACCGGCTGCTCGCCCGGCCGCTCCAGGCCGTGCAGCACCGGGATGGCCGACAGCAGCGACTGCGTGTACGGGTGCACCGGGTCGGCGATGATCGTGTCCACCGGGCCGCGCTCGACGACCTGGCCGCGGTAGATGACGTACAGCTCACCGTCGTCGCCGATGTAGCGGGCGGTGGCCACGTCGTGCGTGATGAACAGCACGCTCACGCCCAGCCGCTCGCGCAGGTCCTTCAGCAGCGCCAGGATGCCCAGCCGCAGCGACACGTCGATCATCGAGACGGCCTCGTCCGCGACGAGCATCTCGGGGTCGACGGTCAGCGCCCGGGCGATGACGACCCGCTGCCGCATGCCGCCGGACAACTGGTGCGGGTAGCGCGACAACACCGAGCCCGGATCGAGCCCCACCAGCGACAGCACCTCGGCCGCCCGCTCCTCCATCCACGCCCTGGACCGCCCGGTCTGCCCGGCCCGCAGGCTGAGCGGCGCGTGCAGCGTCTGGTGGACCGTCCTGGTCGGGTTGAGCGCGGAGTAGGGGTCCTGGTGGATCAGCTGGATCTTGCGGAAGTGCGGCTGGCGCTGCTTGGGCTTGAGTGGCGACATCGGCACGTCGCCGATCACCACGTCGCCCGCGTCGTACGTCTCCAGCCCCGCGATGATGCGCCCCAGCGTCGTCTTGCCGCATCCGGACTCGCCGATGAACGAGGCCGCGCCGCCCTTCGGGATCGCGAAGTCGACGCCGCGCAGCGCCTGCACCTCACGGGCGCCGAGCACCTTGCCCCGCTGCTTGAACGTCTTGACGATGCCGGTCCCGGTGATCATGCGTGCTCCTTCACGGTCACGGCGTGGCAGGCCACCGCCCGGGGCCCTCCGGCGCCGGCGTCGACGCGGGCCTCTGGGTCCACGGTGTCGCACACGTCCATGCGCAGCGGGCAGCGCTCCCTGAACACGCAGCCCTCGGCCGGCACCGTGGCCAGCGTCGGCGGCCGTCCCGGCAGCGCCTGGGCCTCGTCGATGTCGCCGACGAGCCGGGGGATGGCCTTGATCAGGCCCTTGGTGTACGGGTGCCGCGGCGCGCCCAGCACCTCCCTGGTCGGGCCCTGCTCGACGAGCCGCCCGCCGTACATGACGGCCAGCCGGTCGGCGACCTCGGCCACCACGCCGATGTCGTGCGTGATGACGAGCGTCGTCAGACCGCGCTCCGCGTGCACCTCACGGACGATCTTCAGGATGTTCGCCTGGGTGATCATGTCGAGCGCGGTCGTCGGCTCGTCCAGCACGACCAGGTGCGCGTTGAGCACCAGCGCGAGCATGATGCCGACCCGCTGGCGCATGCCGCCGGACAGCTCGTGCTGGTGCGAGTCGAGCACCCTGGCGCCGTCCAGGCCCATCCGCCCGAGCAGCTCCCTGGCCTCGCGCACGAGACCGGGCAGGTCGTTCACGCCGTGCGAGCGGCCCAGGTCGAGCAGCTGCTTGCCGACGGTCTTGAGCGGGTTGAGGGAGTTCTGGGCGGCCTGGAAGACGTAGCCGATGTGCTTGCCGCGCGCCTTGCGCAGCTGCTCGTTCCTCAGGCCCACCACGTCGCCGAGCCCGTCGATCTCGACGCTGCCCGCCGAGATCCGGCCCGGCGGCTGCACCGCGTTCAGCAGCGACAGCGCGAGCGTGGACTTGCCCGAGCCGGACTCGCCGACGATGCCGGTGATCGTGCCGGGCTCCAGCGTCAGCCGCACGTCCCTGACCGCGGGCAGCTCGCCCGCGGGCGTCTTGTAGACGACCGTGAGGCCGTCGATGCGCACTCCCGGCGCACTCTTCGTCACGGTCACTCCTCGCGCAGCCGGGGGTTGAAGATCTCGTCCATGGCGTCGATCACGAGCACGATGGCCAGCGTCAGCAGCAGGATCGCCAGCAGCGGTCCCAGCAGGAAACCGAGCGCGCTCGGCACGGTCAGCGCGCCCGAGCGGAACACGGCCGTGTTGAGCATCTGGCCCCAGTTGTTCGACTCGTACGGCAGCACGCCCAGGAAGAAGAGCCCGACCTGCGAGTAGACGCCGCCGGTGATCGCGATGAGCATGTTCATCGCGATGTACGGGGCCATGCTCGGCAGCAGTTCCTTGCCCACGATGTGCGTGGTGGACAGCCCGAGCCCGCGCGCCGCCTCGATGAAGCCGCGCTCGCGCAGCGACAGGGTCTGCGCCCGCACGGCCCGCGCCACGCCGCCCCAGCTGAGCAGCCCCAGCACCAGGCCCATCTGCACGGCGCTGTTGAACTTCCACACCGTCGACAACACCAGCAGCAGCGGCAGGCCGGGGATGGTCAGCTTCATGTCGGTGAGCCGCATGAGCACGGTGTCCCAGCGGCCCCGCTTGAAGCCGGAGAACAGCCCGATGGCGGTGCCCAGCACGACCGTGATGACGGCGGTGACGAGAGCGGCCAGCAGGACGTACCGGGAGCCGGTGACCACCAGGGCGATCACGTCCCTGCCCTGGTCGTCGGTGCCGAGCCAGTGCTCCCAGCTCGGCGGCCTGGTGAGCATGCTGGGGTCGCGGGGCAGCGGGTCCGCGTAGAACAGCGGCCCGAACAGGCCCATGAACACGAACCCGGCCATCAGCACGACGCCCACCAGGCGGCTGGGCTTGCGCTTCATCACGCGCCACACGCCCGACCAGAAGTTGCGCCGCATGGCGGCGCTCGTCGACGTGCTCTCCAGCAGCACACTCATGCGCCGACCTCCTCCCCGCTGCGGACCCGCGGGTCGATCACGCTGTAGAACAGGTCCGCGATGATGTTGGCCACGATGATGGCCGCCGTGATCAGCAGGAACGCCCCGCCCATCAGCGCGTAGTCGCGCATGGTGATGCTGTCGAGGAGCAGCAGCCCGAGCCCCGGATAGTTGAAGATCCGCTCGATGAACACCGCGCCGCCGAGCAGCAGCCCCAGTGACAGCGCGAGGATCGTGAACAGCGGCAGGATCGCGTTGCGCGCGATGTACCTGAAGATGATCGAGCGCTTCATCCCGCGCAGCTCGGCGGCCAGGATGAAGTCGTCGCCCAGCACGGTCACCACGCTCGACTTCATCGCCAGGATCCACCCCCCGTACGCGGCCAGCGCGTACGTCACCACCGGCAGCACCGCGTGCTCGACCAGCGAGCCGATGTAGCCGGCGTTGAACCCCGGTTCGAAGAGGATGTCCACCGGGCCGTCGGCGGGCAGGATCGGGATGAGCGTCGCGAAGATCGCGCTGAGCAGCAGGCCCAGCACGTACTGCGGCACCCCGTGCAGCAGCGACCCCGAGATGGCCAGGATGTCGCCGAGCTTGCCCGTGCGCTTGATGGCCGCGTACACGCCCAGGATGATGCCGACGAGGAAGCTCAGCAGCGTGCCGGCCAGCACCGGGAGCACGGTCCACTTGGCCGCCTCGCCGAGCACCTGGGTGACCGGGGCGCCGGCGTGGGTCACCGACTGGCCCAGGTCGAAGGTGAGCAGGCCCGCCATGTAGTCGGTGTACTGCTGCCAGAGCGAGCCCGTGGGCTGGAATCCGTACAGGACGCGGGTCGCCTGTTCGGCCGCCTCGGGCGCCATGCCCTGCTCGATCAGCTTCTGCACGTTCGCGGCGACCGGGTCACCGGGAATGCTCCTGACGATGAAGAAACTGATCGTGGCGACGACCAGGATCATGACGATCCCGCGGGCCAGATGGCCCGCGAGTCGGCGTGCGATGACCGTCATAGGCTCTTTCTCTACTGCTTCTTCTTGACCAGGCCGAGCTGGATCCAGACCCCGGCCGGCAGGCGCAGCAGGTCGCTGTCCTGCTCGGGCCAGCCGGTGAAGCGGCTGGTGTTGGTGAACTGCGTGTTCACGTAGTCCCACAGCTGGATGGCGGGAAGGTCCTGGTTGGCGGCCTTGGCGAGCTGCGTCATGATCGGCTTGGCCTCTTCCGCGGAGGCCGCGTTGAGCTTGCCGGTCAGCTCACCCGGGTTGATCTTGCCGACGCCCTCGACGTCGATCTCCTCGGCGCTGCCCATCCAGTTGCCGCCCTTGCCGGGGGCGCTGTGCTTGACCTTGCCCGCGACGTTGGTCCAGCCGTTGGAGGCGCCGTAGAGGCGCTGGTAGATGTCGTACGGCGCCGGGCCGAGCGCCATCAGCCAGAAGCCGACGTCGTACTTGCCGGCCGCGATCTCCTCGAGGTAGATCGGGTAGTCGGCGACGGTGACGACCTCGGCGTCCACGCCGTTCTCGATGAGCTGGCTCTTGATGTTCTCCTGCGCGGAGATCCAGTCGGAGAAGCCGGAGGGCGCGTGCATGGTCACCTTCCACGGCGACCCGTCGGCCAGCGCCCACTTGCCGTTCTTCTTCTGCAGGCCGGCTTCCTTGAACTCCGTCTCGGCCTTGGCCACGTCGTGCGCGTACGGCTCCAGGCTCGACAGCTCCTCGCCGATCCACTCCTGGGCGGGCTTCTGGTGGATGCCGGTCGTCGTCACGGCCGCCGTGCCGCCCTCGGGCGAGGCCACCTTGGTGACCTGCTGGCGGTCGATCAGGTAGGCCAGGCCGCGCCGCACGTGCACGTTGTCGTACGGCTTCTTCGACTGGTTGAACGCCATGCCGACGGCCACCGGCGAGAAGCCCTTGATCAGGTGGGAGCCCGGGGCCTGCTTGATGCGGTTCATCACGTCGGTCGGGGCGGCGACGAAGCCGGACTGGTCGAGCTTGCCGGCGGTCAGGTAGTTCCAGATCTGCTCGTTGCCGCTGAAGTTGAGGAACTTGACCTGGTCGGGAGCGACGTTGGCGGCGTTGAAGAAGTTCTTGTTCTTCAGCAGCAGCGCCTCGCCGGGGTTGACCCGCTCCAGCGTGAACGGCCCGGCGGAGACGTCCTCCGGCGGCTTGAACGCGAGCACCTTCTGGCCGACGGCGAGGATCTCCTCGCGCGCCTTCTCGGCGGCGTCTCCGGTGCCCCTGGAGGTCTTCAGCTTCTCCCAGAAGTCGGCGGGCAGCACGCTGTTCCACACGTGGGCGGGCACGACCAGGCTGTCCATGACGCCGCGGGCGAACTTGGAGCTCGGGTTCGACATGTCCTGGGTGACCTTGACGGTCTTGTCGTCGACGACCTCCACCTCGGCCGCCGCGCCGGCCGCGCCGGGCGTGACCGCGAACGCGGTGCTGCCGGTGGTGTAGGCGATGCCGATGGAGAGTTTGACGTCCTCGGCCGTTACCGGCTTGCCGTCGGACCACTTGGCGTTCGGCTGCAGGTGCAGGGTGATCGAGGAGTTGTCCTCCGCGATATCCCACTTCGCCGCGATGCCGGGGTAGAACTGGTTGGGGTCGGTCACGTGGTTCTTGACCCAGCCCAGCTTCATCGCGTTGTAGCCCAGGTAGGAGTTACCCTTCGGGTGCCACGGGTTGGCGGGCGCGCTCGCGTCGAGGCCCGGCCTGTTGACGTCGATCGTGGTGAAAAGGCCGCCACCACCGCCCGAACCGCCTGACTTGTTGGTGGTGCCACCACTGCACGCCGCAGTCGCGGTGGCAAGGCCCAGCAACGCCACTACCGCTGCCAGTCGCTTCATTTGCCGCTCCGGAGGATGTCGAGCCTGTTGAGGATCTGTGGGAGTTGACCGGACACTACGATCGCGTCAGACCGGCGTCAATAATCTCCAGATGTTGTGAGGTTAATGTAACTTTCCTTCATCAGTGTGCGAAGTGGAGCTAAGCGCCGTCAAGTAAAACGTCAGTTCATTACCAAGACGGCAGCCCCGTTGACCTGGTCGTTCGCCAGATCGGCCAGCGCCTGGGCGGCCTCCTCCAAGGGGTAGGAAGTCGTCGTCACCCGCGGCCGATGGGCCAGCGCGAGCTCCAGATAGGCCCGCCCGTCGGCCCTGGTGTTGGCCGTCACGCTGCGCACGGTCCGCTCCTGGAAAAGGTGCCGCTCGTAGTTCAGCGGCGGCACGTCGGTCAGGTGGATCCCGGCGATGGCCAGCGTCCCGCCCCGGTCGAGCGCCTCCAGCGCCGGCGGCACCAGCGTGCCCACCGGCGCGAACAGGATGGCCGAGTCCAGCGGCTCCGGCGGCGGGCCGCCCGTCGCCGAGGCCGCTCCCAGCTCCATCGCCAGCTCGCGGGAGGCAGGGGACCTGCTGACGGCGTGCACCGTGGCCCCCTGCGCGATGGCCGCCTGCGCGGTCAGGTGGGCCGAGGCCCCGAACCCGTAGATGCCCAGCCGCCCGCCCTGCGGCAGGTCGGCGCGGGCCAGCGCCCGGTAACCGATGATCCCCGCGCACAGCAGCGGCGCCAGCCACTCGGCGGGAGGCTCGTCGGGCAGGGGATAGACGTAGGCGGACGGCGCGGCGAGATAGTCGGCGAACCCGCCGTCGGCGTCCCACCCGGTGTAGGTGGAGTGCGGGCAGAGGTTCTCCATCCCCCGGACGCAGTAACGGCACCTCCCGCAGGTGGAGCGGAGCCAGGCCACCCCGACCCGCTGGTCCGTGCCGACGACCCGGCCGACCGCCTGGTGGCCCGGCGTGGTGCGGGGCCGCCGCGGGGCCAGGTCGCCCTCCGCCAGATGCAGGTCCGTACGGCACACGCCGCACGCCTCCACCCGCACCAGCACCTCGCCGGGCCCGGGCTCGGGCACCTCCCGTTCGACGAGTTCCAGCGGCCCTGACGCCATCGGCCCCGGCCGGTTCACCACCCACGCGCGCACGTCAGCCGACCTTGGCGAGCCGCTCGTGGGCGAGGGTGGCGTAGAGCGCGGCCCCGTCCGGCAGGACCGAGTCGTCGAAGATCGCCTCGGGCGAGTGGTTGTAGGGGGCCGTGGCCGGGTCGCGGTCGGCCGGGCACGCCCCCAGGAAGACGAACGCCCCAGGCACGGAGTTCAGCACGTACGAGAAGTCCTCCGAGCCCATCACCGGCTGCGGGGAGACGAAGTAGCGGCCGGGCCCGAACAGCTCGCCGGCCGTCCTGCCCAGGAAGTCCGCCTCGCTCTCGTCGTTCACCGTCACCGGGTAGCCCATCCCGAACGACGCCTCGGCCCGCAACCCGTGGGCCGCCGCGATGCCCTCCACGACCTCCACCAGCCGCCGCTTGACCAGCGTCCTGTTCTCCTTGCTGAAGGTCCGCACCGTCGCGTCGAACCTGGCGTCGTCGGGGATGATGTTGTCCGCCGACCCGCCGTGGAAGCTGCCCACCGTCACGACCACGGGGTCGAAGACGTCGAACGTCCTGGTCACCATCGACTGCAGCGCCGCGACCATCTCGCAGCCCGCCTGGATCGGGTCAAGGGACCGGTGCGGGCTGGAGCCGTGGCCGCCCCGCCCCTTGACCGTCACGGAGAACGTGTCCGCCGCCGCCATGATCGGCCCCGGCCGCGAGGCGAACAGGCCCAGCGGCAACATCGAGGAGACCACGTGCATGCCGTAGGCCGCCACAGGGCGAGAGCCGGCCGCGTCCAGCACGCCCTCGGCGATCATGTGCTTGGCGCCGTCGTGGCCCTCCTCTCCCGGCTGGAACATGAAGACGACGTCCCCGGCCAGCTCATCGCGCCGCGCGCTCAGCAGCCGCGCCGCTCCCACCAGCATCGCGGTGTGCAGATCGTGCCCGCACGCGTGCATCCGCCCCGCCAGCCGGGAGACGTACGGCAGGTCGTTCTTCTCCGTCACGGGCAGCGCGTCCATGTCGCCGCGCAGCAGCACGGCGGGGCCCGGCCGGCCGCCCCTCAGGACCGCGGTCACGGAGCTCAGCGCCGTGCCCGCCTTGATCTCCAACGGCAGCCCGTCCAGGGCGGCCAGCACCTTCTCCTGGGTGCGGGGCAACTGGAGACCGATCTCCGGAGTGGTGTGGAGCGAGTGCCTGAGCTGAACGATTTCATCCCGCATGTCCTGCGCGGATTCGGTGAACGACATGAGGCCATTGTTCATGTCCGTGCCGTCGCGTCCAGTCGTGCCACGCTGGTGGCGGTTCGCCACACCCAGCGGGCCGGAGGCCGGCGCGCCGCCATCGGTAGGATGGGGCGGTGACCGAGCGTAAGCGGATCGACTTCTGGTTGTCCGACATGGACGGCGTGCTCGTCCACGAGGGGCGGCCGATCCCCGGTGCGGACGAGTTCATCAAACGGCTCAGCGAGTCCGGCACACCCTTCCGGGTGCTGACCAACAACTCGATCTACACGGCGCGCGACCTTTCGGTGCGGCTGAGAGCCGCGGGCCTCGAGGTGCCCCCCGCGTCCATCTGGACCTCCGCCGTGGCCACCGCGGAGTTCCTCGACGACCAGCGGGCGGGCGGCTCGGCGTACGTGATCGGCGAGGCAGGCCTGACGACGGCGCTGCACGAGGTGGGCTATGTGCTCACCGACCTCGATCCCGACTACGTCGTGCTGGGTGAGACCCGCACCTACAGCTTCACCCAGATCACCCGCGCCATCCGGCTCATCGAGGGCGGCGCGCGCTTCATCGCCACCAACCCCGACGCGATCGGCCCCTCCACCGAGGGTTCCCTGCCGGCCTGCGGCGCCGTGGCTGCCATGATCACCAAGGCCACGGGCGTCGCCCCCTACTTCGTCGGCAAGCCCAATCCCCGCATGATGCGCAGCGCGCTCAACGCCATCGGCGGCCACAGCGAGACCACCGCGATGATCGGCGACCGCATGGACACCGACATCGTGTGCGGCATGGAGGCGGGGCTCTACACGATCCTGGTCCTCACCGGCGTCACCGCGCGCGACCAGGTCGAGCGGTTCCCCTACCGCCCGTCCCTGGTGGTCGACTCGGTGGCCGACCTCATCGATCTCATCTGAACCTGACGTTCGCTGACAGGTACGCCTGGCAGGCTCACATGTCATGACCCGCATTTATCTGGAGACCGGCCCGAAGAAGGTGTTCGCCTGCTCGCTCGACTGGCCCGGCTGGTGCCGGATCGCCAAGGGCGAGGAGGCGGCGCTCGACCGGCTCGGCGACTACGCGCCCCGCTACCGCGTGGTGGCCGCGCGGGCCGGGCTGGAGTTCGCGCCCGGCGACATGGTGGTGGCAGGGCGCGTGCCGGGCAGCGACATGACCGACTTCGGGGTGCCGTACGCGGTGCCCGACCTCGACCTGGAGCCGCTGCCCGGTCCTGAGGCGGAGCGCGGCGTCGCCCTGCTGCGGGCGGCCTGGGGCCTGTTCGACGAGACCGCCGCCGCCTCGCCGGATGAGCTGCGCAAGGGCCCGCGGGGCGGCGGGCGCGACCTCACGAAGATCGTCGATCACGTGGAGAACGCCGAGCGCGCCTTCGCCAGGAAGGTGGGCGTGCGGCACCGGCCGTACCGATCCCGCGACGACCGCGACGCGATGCGCGAGGAACTGGCGGAGGTCCTGTCCCGCCCGTGGGAGCCGCCCCAGACGACGGGCTGGCCGCCCCGCTACGCGCTGCGCCGCATCGCCTGGCACGTCATCGACCACCTCTGGGAGATCGAGGACCGGCGCTGAACCCGGGGGAGAAAGTTTCCCCCGGACTTTTCTCCCACGCCCGGTCGGGAGAGCGGGCGGCCTCGCCCCGATCGCCGGGCTTTCCAGGTCGCGACGGGTGACGGCCCCGTCTGACGGCCCGCGTGGCGGGGGAGGAAATCACACCCGGCCGTTACGGTGAACACCGGACCCGGCTACTCGCTGCGACCATATGATGACAGAAACGCGGCCGCCGGTGCTGGCGGCCGCGTTCCCATCCGGTCATGGCAGAGGTAGGCGTGCGTGGACATGCGGGCGGAGATTCTCGACCTGAAACTCCGTGTCGAAGAGCTTGAGACGGGCGTCCGGCACGGGGTCGTGGCGATCGGGCGCCCCGGGGAGCCCGACCGCCAGGCGGAGTTCCTGCGCGAGATCGGCGACCGGACCAGGAGCCTGCGGGCGGACGTCGCGGCGGTGCAGTCCGCGCTCGCGGACGGCAGGGTCGAGATGGTCGAGCAGTTCGCGGCCGTCGAGACAGAGGTCGCGGCCATCCGGCGGGAGGTGAGCGCCTGGCCGTTCGGCCCTGGGGCGGGTGAGGGCATGGTCGCCGACGAGTTCGCGGCCGTCCGGGCGGGGCTGGAGCAGGAGTTCAACTCCCTGCGGTCCGAGATGACCGATCTCGGCATCAAGCTCGACCGCCTGCTGAAGCGGGAGAACGACTGAAGGCGTCCGGTGCCCGCCGCGGGTCACGCGTCCTGGCCGATGAGCCGGGGGAGCTGGGTGATGGCGGACGACAGGTAGTCCGCCACCGCCTCGGGCACCAGGTGGCGCGTGGTGATCTCCTCGCGGTCCAGCGGCACCCGCACCACCTCGTACACCCCGCGCGACGGATCCTCGAACTCCGGCCCGTGCCGCAGCCCGGGGTCCATCGACGCCAGCCGGCAGCCGAAGACGTGCTGGGTCTTGACCGCGTTCTTCCACGCGTACGACACGGTGACCAGCGGCGTCACCCCGAAGACCGTGGCGCCGAGTTCCTCGAGCAGTTCGCGGCGCAGCGTGTCGACCAGCGAGCCGTCCTCCGGCTCGACGTGGCCGCCCGGCACCGACCAGTAGACGTCGCGGCCCGGCACCGTGCGCCGGAAGAGCACCAGCCGCTCGTCGTCGTCGAGAAGGACGCCCCGGACACTCGGTCGCATACGACCACCCTATTTGACCGGTATGTCCTTCGGGTAGCCTAACCTACGGTACCGTAACCTGAAGGAGAAGATCTTTTATGGCGATGTCTCAGACGGAGCTGCTGCACGAGCTCGAGCCCGTGGTGGCGCAGGAGCTCGACCGCCACGAGAAAATGGCCAAAGAGTGGTTCCCGCACGAGTACATCCCGTGGAGCGAAGGCCGCGACTTCGACGGCATCTACGGGGGCGAGGCGTGGCAGGAAGGCGACTCCAAGATCCCCGAGGCGGCCCGCGTCTCGCTCATCGTCAACCTCCTCACCGAGGACAACCTGCCGAGCTACCACCACGAGATCGCCACCACGTTCGGCCGCGACGGCGCCTGGGGCACCTGGGTGCACCGGTGGACCGCCGAGGAGGACCGTCACGGCACCGCGCTGCGCGACTACCTCACCGTGACCCGCGCCGTCGACCCCGTCGCCCTCGAGCGGGCCCGCATGCGCCACATGGAGCACGGCTTCACCACCGAGTACGGCACCATGCTGCAGCAGCTCGCGTACGTCTCCTTCCAGGAGCTGGCCACCCGCATCTCGCACCGCAACACCGGCAGGGCCTCCGGCGATGAGGGCTGCGAGCGGCTGCTCGCCAGGATCGCCGCCGACGAGAACCTGCACATGCTCTTCTACCGCAACCTGCTCAAGGCCGCCTTCGAGCTCGACCCCAACCAGACCATGCGCTCGGTCACCGATGTCGTCACGACGTTCCAGATGCCGGGCACCGGGATGGAGGGCTTCGCCCGCAAGGCCATGATCATCGCCCACGAGGGCATCTACGACCTGCGCCTCCACCTCGACGACGTGCTCATGCCGGTGCTGAAGCAGTGGGCCGTGTTCGACAAGACCGGGCTGGACGCCGAGGGCGAGCAGGCCCGCGAGGAGCTGTCGGCGTTCCTGGCCAGGACCGACGCCACCGCCGCCAGGTTCGTCGAACGCCGGGAGGAGCGCCGCGCCCGCGCCGCCGCCCGCACATGAGCGCCCGCACATGAGCGCCCGCACATGAGCGCCCGCACATGACCCCGGCGCAGGACGCCGCCGGTCGGTGGCATGATGACGCCCCATGGATCTCCCCGCCCAGCTGCTCATCTGGCTCTTCACGTTCCTGACGGTGATCGCGCTGGCCGTGGCGGCGCAACGGCTGCTGAACGTCAGGTTCGGCATGGTCCGCACGTTCCTGGCGGCCCTGGTCGCCTTCGGGCTGGCGCAGCCGGTGCTGGAGCCGATCCTCGGGCTCATCGGACCGGTCGACGGGGAGGCCGTGCCCGGCCCGGGGGCGCTGGGGCTGCTGCTGCTCGTCATCATGTGCGTGGTGCTCATCCCCATGGTGATCCTGGTGCTGGCCGAGGCGCTGGTGCCGCCCGGCTCGGTGCCGGGCCCGCTGGAGATGTTCCGCTCCGTGCGCGGCCGGACCTCCCGGGCCAGGCGCTACTCGCAGATCACCAGGATCGCCATCAGGCACGGCCTCGGCCCCTACCTGCGGGGCCGGGGTGAGCGCCTGGAGGACCACCCGGGCAAGCTGCGGCTGGCCAGGTCGCTGCGCGAGGCGCTCGAGGACGGCGGGGTCACGTTCGTCAAGCTCGGCCAGGTCCTGTCGACCCGGCGCGACCTGCTGCCCGCGGAATTCGTCGAGGAGCTGGGGCGGCTGCAGGACCAGGTGGCGCCCGCGCCGTGGGAGCGGATCGAGCCGGTGCTCACCGCGGAGCTGGGCGGGCCGGTCGACGAGGTGTTCGCCGAGTTCGACCGGACGCCGCTGGCCGCCGCCTCCATCGGGCAGGTCCACGTCGCCCGGCTCCACGACGGTCAGAGCGTGGTGGTCAAGGTGCAGCGGCCGGGCATCGGCGCGGTCGTCGCCAAGGACCTCGACATCGTCCGGCGGCTGGCCGTCACGCTGGAGTCCAGGACCCGCTGGGGCCGCTCGCTCGGCCTGCGCGACCTGGGCGAGGGCTTCGCCACCGCCATCCGCGAGGAGCTGGACTTCCGGGTCGAGGCCGCCAACATGGCCGCCGTCACCACCTCTGGGGGCGACAGGGTCACCTACCCCGCCCCGGTCGGCGCCCTGTGCACCGAACGGGTGCTCGTCATGCAGCGCCTGTCGGGCAGGCCGGTCACCGCGGCCGCCCGCGAGCACGGCCCCGAGCTGGCCCGTGACCTGCTCGACTGCCTGCTCAGGCAGATTCTCGTCGAGGGCGTCTTCCACGCCGACCCGCATCCCGGCAATCTCATGCTGCTCGACGACGGCACGCTGGGCCTGCTCGACTTCGGCTCGGTCGGCCGGCTCGACGCCGGCGTGCGCTCCGCCCTGCAGCGTTTCCTGCTGGCCATGAACCGGCAGGATCCCCTGGGCGTGACCGACGCGCTGCTGGAGGTCGTGCCCAGGCCCGAGGACATCGACGAGGCCGCGCTCGAACGCGCGCTCGGCCAGTTCATGGCCAGGCACCTGGCCGGCGGCATGGACAGCGCCCAGATGTTCACCGACCTGTTCAGGATCGTCTCCGCGTACGGGCTGTCGATCCCGCCCGAGGTGGCCGCCGTCTTCCGCGCCCTGGCCACTCTGGAGGGCACGCTCGTCCGCCTCTCGCCCGGCTTCGACCTCATCGGCGAGGCCCGCGCGTTCGCCGGCCGCTACCTCGCCGAGCAGGTGAGCCCCGAGACGATCAAGGAGTCCGTCGCCCAGGAACTGGCCGCGCTGGTGCCGATGCTGCGCCGCCTGCCGCGCCGTGTGGAGCGCATCGCCAGCGCGGCCGAGCACGGCAGGTTCAGCGTGAACGTGCGCCTGCTCGCCGACGACCGCGACCGCGCCTACCTCACCGGCCTGCTGCACCAGGTGCTGCTCACGGTGCTCGGCGCGACGGCCGGGATCATGGCGGTCATCCTCCTCGGCATCGACGGCGGGCCCGCCGCGCTGGGCACGACGTCGCTGTTCCAGCTCATCGGCTACAACCTGCTGGTGATCTCGGCCATCCTCGTGCTGCGCGTGCTCGCGCTGATCTTCCGCCGTCCCCGCGCCTCGGACGAGCGCCTGTGAGCCCTCGCCGGTAAAGCCTGTGGGGCTCTTGACCGAGGGATGGTCTTGGACATCCAAGGCATCGGGCAGTTTCCCGGTAACACCGGAACCCCTTGGGAGCAGAGGGTGAAAATCATCGGGATTGCGGCCAGCCTCAACAGGGGGTCCTTTATCAACCGGCTGCTCGTCGCCGCGGGCGCCGAGCTGCCCCGCGGCATCACCTTCGAGGAGTGGCGCGGGCTGGGCGAGATCCCGCCGTACACCCGAGGTCCCGTTCCCGCGCCGGCCGGCGCGCTGGCCCGCCTGGTCGCCTCCGGTGACGCCGTGCTGCTGACCGCGCCCGAGCACAGCCTGCTGCCCTCCGAGCTGACGTACGCGCTGGACTGGATGGCGGCCCGCGACGGCCTGTCCGGCAGGCACGTCGCGGTCATGAGCGCGAGTGCCCGCGCCTGCGGCGCCATGTGGGCCCAGGCGGAGCTCTACAAGCGGCTCCAGAGCGCCGGAGCGGTCGTCATGGGCGCCGAGCTGGTGATCTCCCCCGCCTGCCCCCATTTCGACGAGTACGGCCGCCTCAGGCCTGCCGCCCTGCGGGACCAGGTGCGCGCGGTGCTCCGGCAGCTGTGCCCCGCCGGGATCCTCGAACCCGTGCTCTCGCTGTCGCCCTGAGCGCCACACCCCGGCGTCGCCGCTGCGGCCACCGGTGGGGGTCACGGCCCGGGACGGGAGCAGGTCCTCCTGCTGACGCTCGTGCGGAGTCGACGGACGAACCAGAACTCAAGGCGGGTCGCGGCGCAGGCGCTTGACGTCGGAGCGGTGCTTCTTGGCGGTGATGCGCCGCTCGACGGCGCCGCGGCTCGGCTTGGTCGGGCGGCGGCGCTTGGGCGGCGGGGCGATGGCCTCGCGCAGGCGCTGGGCCAGGCGGTGCCGCGCGGCCTCCCTGTTGCGCAGCTGCGAGCGGTATTCGGAGGCGGCGATCGTGATCGTGTCGGCGCCCAGCCGGCCGCGGGCCCGCTCCTTGAGCGCCGGCGGCAGCGCGGTGCTCGCGGCCAGGTCGAAGGTCAGCTCCACGCGGCTGTCCGTGGTGTTGACGCCCTGGCCGCCCGGGCCTGACGAGCGCGAGAAGCGCCAGACGAGCTCGGCGTCGGGAATGACGACCGAGTCGTTGACGACCAGCGGGCCGGGCATGCGTGAAACTCCTGTTCGACGTCTCAGTGAAGTGTCACCGTATCCGGGCGACCTATGCCGGTCGCAACGGCATTTCCCACCCGTACGGGGCGGACCACCGGCTTGACGGCGGGATGCAAGCGGCGTATGCCAATATCGCGCATCAAACGATCACGGGTGGGGAGGCGCCGTGGCGGCCATCGTCGGCGTGCACGGAATCGGCAAGTACAACTACTACATGGACGCCGGACGGTCCGCGGCCGGGGCGGCGGAGGCCATGCGCCGCAAGTGGGACCGCTACCTGCACGCGACGCTCGGCGCGGAATCCGCGGCCTACTTCGCCGAGATCGCCTACTTCGCCCACCACCTGCACCACGGCGGGCCCGACGACGGGGGCGACGACGCCGCGCCGACATCCGTCGCGGCGGTGGAGACCCAGACCCAGGAGGTGCTCGCCGGCTGGGCCAGGAACATGGGCCTCGGCGAGCACATCACCGGAGCGCTCAAATCGGTCACCGGCTGGCTGCTCGACAGGCTGGACGGCAGGTCGGCGGCGTTCGCGAAGCTGTTCGCGCCCGAGGTGGCAACTTACCTCACCGACCAGGCGAAGCGGGAGAGCTGCCGGCAGGTCGTGGCCGACGTCATCCGGCGCAACCGGCCCAGGGTGGTGATCGCGCACTCGCTCGGCAGCGTCGTCGCGTACGAGACGCTCTGGGCGCACCCCGAGCTCGAGATCGACCTGCTGGTCACCCTCGGCAGCCCGCTCGGCATGCGCCACGTCGTCTTCGAACGCCTCTTGCCCGCCCCCATCAACGGCCGCGGCGAGCGGCCCGAGAACGTCGGGCGCTGGGTGAACATCGCCGACAAGGACGACATCGCCGCCATCCCGCCCGCGCTGCGTGAGAGCTTCACCGGCGTCGACGCCGAGGAACTGGTCAACCTCGACTGGATCGACTTCCACACGGCCGAGAAATACCTCGGCTGCCCGGCGCTCGACCCGCATCTGCGACCATTCCTGGCATGACGTGGATCGTGTTCGACTATGGCGGTGTCCTGTCCCTGCCCCAGCCCGAGTCCGACGCGGGCGCCATGGCGCGGGCCGCGGGGGCCGACCCCGAGATGTTCAACCGCGGTTACTGGGAGCACCGCCTCGCGTTCGACCGGGGGAGCCTGACGCCGTTCACCTACTGGTCGGCGGTGCTCGGCAGGCCCGTCACCCACTCCGAGGCCGCTCGGCTGGTCGCCATGGACATCGCGAGCTGGGCCCATCCCGATGAGGGCACGGTCGCCGTCCTGGGGGAGCTGATCGAGGCGGGCCGCGACGTGGCGCTGCTGTCCAACGCGCCCGTCTGCGTCGGCGACGGCCTGGACGAGCTGCCCTGGATCGCGGCGATCGGGCGGCGCTTCTACAGCGGCAGGATGGGCCTGGTCAAACCCGACAAGGAGATCTACGACGAGGTGGCCCGCGAGCTCGACGCCGACCCGGCCGAGATCGTCTTCATCGACGACCGGCTGGAGAACGTCCAGGGCGCCGAGCGGGCCGGCATGACCGGCGTGCACTTCACCGGCGCCGCCGCGCTGAGGGCGACGCTGCGCGGACAGGACGACTGATGCTGTTCATCCGTCCTTGACTCCGCGGTCACGGCCGGGTCAGCACGGGCGGACATACCTGGAACGTGGACCGCAGAGCCTTCCTGACAGCGGCGACAGCCGGCCTCCTCCCGCAGACCGTCAGCCGGCCGGCCCTCGCCTCCCCGGCCAGAACCCTCAGATCCGATCCGTTCACGCTGGGCGTCGCCTCCGGCGACCCGACGACCGACGGCTTCGTCCTGTGGACCAGGCTGGCCGTCGCCCCGCTGAACGGCGACGGGCGCGGCGGCATGCCCTCCCGCGACGTGGACGTCGCCTGGCAGGTGTCGGCCGACGAACGGTTCGCCACGATCGTCAGATCCGGCACCGCCACCGCCAGGGCGCGCAACGCCCACAGCGTCCACGTCGAGCTGAAAGGGCTGGAGCCGGGACGCGACTACTACTACCGGTTCAGGAGCGAGGGCCGGCTCTCACCGGCCGGCCGTACCAGGACCACGCCCGAAGGGGAGACGCCGCTCACGTTCGCGGTGGCCGCGTGCGCCCACTACGAGCACGGCTACTACACCGCCTACCGCCGCCTGGCGCAGGAGGAGCCGGACCTGGTCGTCTTCCTCGGCGACTACATGTACGAGTACGGCCCCAGCGGCTACACCGCGCTGACCGGCCGCGTACGCACCCACACGCCGGGCAAGTGCCGCACGCTCGCCGACTACCGGCTGCGGCACGCGCAGTACAAGAGCGACCGCGACCTGCAGGCAGCGCACGCGGCGGCGCCGTGGCTGGTGGCGTTCGACGACCACGAGGTGGAGAACAACTGGGCCGGTCCGGCCTCCAGCTCGGGAGCGCGGGACTTCGCCCGGCGCCGGCGTGAGGCGTTCAGGGCGTACTACGAGAACATGCCGTTGCGCCGCGCCAGCCTCCAGGGAGCGGTGCTGCGGGTGAACCGGCGGGTCTCGTGGGGCAGGCTGGCCCGCTTCCACCTGCTGGACACCCGGCAGTTCCGCGACGACCAGGCGTGCGAGGACGGGGTGCGGGCCGGGTGCGACGAGCGGCTGGCGGACGGCCGCACGCTCCTCGGGCCCGGCCAGTGGCGCTGGCTGGAGAGCGGGCTGCACGACTCCGCCACCCGGTGGAACCTGCTCGGGCAGCAGATCATGATGGCGCACCGCGACCACAAGATCGGCCCCGGACGCGAGGTGAACCTGGACTCGTGGGACGGCTACGCGGCCGAGCGCACGCGGCTGCTGGAGTCGCTGGCCCGCACCTCCAACCCGGTGGTGCTGACGGGGGACGCGCACATGCACCACCTGGCCGACCTCAAGACGGACTTCGACGACCCGGACTCGCCGGTGGTGGCCAGGGAACTGGTGGCGTCGTCGATCGCGAGCGACGGGGACGGGTACCGGGACCGCACGTGGATCGCGGAGGCCCTCCAGGAGAATCCACATATTTCCTACATCGACCAGCGGCGCGGGTATGTGATGGCACGACTGACCCGTGATGAGATGTCCGTTGAATTCCGGACACTGGACTACATTTCCCGCCGAGGGGCCCGCGCCAAAACCTCCCACCGCCTCACCCTCCCAGCCGCCCCGGCCACCGCAGCCGCCGCCCAGGCCGCCGCCCCTCCCAGCTGACCACCAACGCGAACCCACGCCCGCCGCCCGAACCCCGCCCCTTGGGAGGCGCCGAGCCCGCCGCGCGAAGTGTCGCACCCTCGCGCGGGAACGCTGCACCCACCGTGCGGTGGCGCGGCGCCCCGTACCCGCCGCGGTGATGTCGCGCTTCGTGCCTGCCGTGCGGTGATGTCGCGCTTAGCGCCCGCCGTGCGGAGAGCGCGCTTCGCGCCTGCAGCGTGGTGGTGTGGCGTCCCGTTCTGCCGGTGTCAGCCGAAGGTGTAGCCGTACAGGCCGGAGCCCTCGCTGAGCGGGCGCACCTTGCCCAGCCGCAGGCCGGGTCGGCGCGAGCCGGGCGCGTACATGACGAGGCCCTGGCCGGGTGCGGCCACCACGAGCGCGTACACCGGGCGCCGCCGGGTCAGCTGCCGGTAGCCGTCACCCCACCCGGGCAGCGCGGTCACCGAGGCGCCGAAGTCGCGCCCCTTCCCCTTGACCAGCAGGTTCCCCTTCCGCGTGAGCCCGCCCGCCGCACGTCCCGCCAGCACCTGGACGGCCTTCTCCCCGGGTACGCCGATGGCCAGGTCGTCCCTGCCGTCGCCGTTGAAGTCCCCGGCCGTCAGCGAGGCGCCGAGCCGGTCGTAGTAGCGGGGCTTGCCGTCGAGGGTGTTCTGCGACCACGCCTCGGTCCGGTCGGTACGCAGCCCGCGGCGCGAGCCGTACAGCACGTCCACGGTGCCGTCGCCGTAGTCCATGGCCCGCTGGTTCGCGCTGAGCCCTTCGCCGGGTACGCCGACGGCCAGGTCGTCCTTGCCGTCGCCGTTGAAGTCGCCGGTGGCGAGCGAGGCCCCGAACCCGTCCCATTTCTCCGCGACGCCTTTGATGCCAGGTGTGCTCTGCGTGAGCAGCCGGGCCCGCTTCGCGCGTACGTCGATGACGGTGGCCGAGCCCTGCCCGTCCTCGGTCAGGGTGTCGGCGGGCGCTCCCACGGCCAGCTCGTCCTTGCCGTCCCCGTCGAAGTCGCCGGTGGTCAGCGCCGCGCCCCACTGGTCGGTGACGCGCGCCGCCTGGCGTACCCACCGCGTCTTCTGCGTGATCTGGTACGGCTTGCGCCCCTTCATCCAGTACACCGTCACGGCCCCGCCCGACCGGTGGCTGGGCGAGCCGACGGCCAGGTCGTCCTTGCCGTCCCCGTCGAGGTCGCCCGCGGCGAGGGCCGCGCCGAACCGGTCGCTGGACGGCTTGGGAGGCGCCAGTCGCCGGCCGGTGACCAGCCCTTCGGGGGAGCCGTCGTAGATCTGCACGACCCCGTTCCCGTCGCCGCCGGGCACGCGTTCACCGGCGAACTCCTCCGACACCCCCACGGCAAGGTCGGCGCACCGGTCGCCGTTGAAGTCGCCGACGGCCAGCGCGGAGCCGAACGCGTCACCCGGTTCGGCGTCGTCCTGGACGAGCTTGGCCGTCTCGCCCGAGCCGTACATCACGGACACGGAGCCGGCTCTGGAGGCGTCGTAGGGGGCGGCCACGGCGAGGTCGGGCCGCCCGTCGGCGTCGAAGTCGAGCGGCTGACCGCCGCACGACCGGGCGGTGGCGGGGGCCGTACCTGCGGCGAGGGGAAGAACCAGGCAGGCGGCGAGCACAGCGTTCATACCGGAAGTAATGACCAGGCAGGTCGAACCACGCCTGAACGGCACGAGAACGGGCCAGGAGGGCAGGATGCACATCGCCCGCCGCCCGCGAGGAGCCCTGTGAGCGCGGGGTTTCCCGTGTCGGGACCGGCGCGGGACCGTGCCAGGATAGTCGGGTGGACGACATCGACCTCGCCGATCTGGATTTCTGGCGCAAGCCGCTCAAGGAGCGCAACGAGGCGTTCGCCCGGCTCCGCCAACTGGAGCTCCCGGTGTTCTTCCCGGAGAAGAAGGTCCCGCTCCTCCGCTCGGGCAAGGGTTTCTACGCCCTCGTACGCCACGCGGACGTGGTCGAGGCCAGCCGTAACGCCAAGGTGTTCTCCAGCGAGCCCGCCGTCACCAACCCGGAGCCGCCCGGCTGGGTGAAACAGGTGTTCGGGGAGTCGATGGTCAACATGGACGATCCGCGCCACGCCCGCCTGCGCAGGATCGTCACCCGCTCGTTCAGCCCGAAGATGCTGGCCGGCCTGCAGAGCGACATCGACGCCGCCTGCGCCCGCATCGTCGACGACGTCATCAAGGACGGCCCGCGCGACTTCGTCTCCCAGGTCGCCGCCCGGCTGCCGATCCACGTCATCTGCGACATGCTCGACATCCCGCAGGAGTTGCGGGCCAAGGTCCACCAGCACGTCGACATCTCCACCGCCTACACCGGCGTGCGACCCAGCCTGGCCCGCAGCGTCCAGATGGCCGGCCAGAACATGCTGGCCCTGCTCGCCCTGCAGCGCATGGTCATCAAGCTCGGCCACGAGCGTGTCGCCGACCCCAAGGGCGACCTCGTCTCCCTCCTGGTCAACGCCAACCCCGACGGGGAGAAGCTGACCGACAAGGAGCTCGGCTCGTTCTTCGCGCTGCTCCTGGTCGCGGGCAACGAGACGGCCCGCAACACGATGGCCCACGGCATCAAGCTGCTCACCGACAACCCGGCGCAGCGCGAGCTGCTGGTGAGCGACTTCGACGCGCACATCAACGGCGCCATCGAGGAGATGGTCCGCTACGTGTCGCCGATCATGCAGTTCCGGCGCACGGTCACCGAGGACTACACGCTGCGCGGCCTGGAGCTGAAGAAGGGCGACAAGGTCGTGCTGTTCTACGGCTCGGCCAACCGCGACGAGTCGGTCTTCTCCGACCCCGACACGTTCGACATCACCCGCGACGCCAAGCCGCACGTCGGCTTCGGCGGGCCCGGGCCGCACTTCTGCCTCGGCGCCAACCTGGCCAGGCAGGAGCTGCGGACGATGTTCCGCGAGCTGCTGACCAGGCTGCCCGGCATCCGCTCGGTCGGCGAGCCCGAGCTGCTCCTGTCGAACTTCGACAACAGCGTGCGCAGCCAGGCGTTCACCCTCTAGCCGTCGCTAGTCGTCGGACACGAGGACGTTCGACCTGATGGTGAAGAACGTGATCAGCGCCGCCACCACCATCATGCCGGCGCTGATCAGCATCGCCATCCTGAAGCCCGCGTCGAACACCGGCGGGTTCTCGAACGCGTCGCCGACCAGGCCGACGACCGGCGGCACCGCGGCCACCGCGAACAGGCTGCCGGTGCGGGCCACCGCGTTGTTGACGCCGCTGGCCGTGCCCGCGTGGCGGTCCTCGACCGTGGCCAGCACGGTCGCGGTCAGCGGCGCGACCGCGCCCGACAGTCCCAGCCCGAAGACGAAGACGGCGGGCAGCACCTGGAGCGGATAGGACGCGCCGAAGCCGATGGTGCTCATCCACAGGAAACCGGCGCCCGCCAGCAGGATCCCGCCCGTCATCGGCCAGCGCGGACCGATCCGTTTGGCCAGCTCACCGGCCCGGCCCGACAGCAACATCATCAGGATCGTCGTGGGCAGCATCGCCAGCCCGGCGGCGATGGGGGAGAAGCCGGAGACGACCTGGAGCTGCACCACGAGCAGGAAGAACACCACGCCCATGGCCGCGTACATGATCAGCGTGACCACGTTGACGGCCGTGAACACGCGGTCGCGGAAGATGTCGACGGGCACCAGCGCGTCCGGCGACCTGCGCACCTCGATCGCCACGAACGCGGCCCCCAGCAGCAGCCCGGCGAGCAGCGGCGCCGGCGCGCCCTCCTGGATCAGCCCGTAGGTGATTCCGGCCAGCGCCAGCGCCGCGAGGACCGAGCCCAGCACGTCGAAGCGCCCCGCGGCCTGCTCGTCCTTGCTCTCGGGCACGTGCCGCAGGGCGACGAAGACGATGAGCGCCGCGAACGGCAGGTTGATCAGGAACGCCCACCGCCACCCGGCGGTCTGCACCAGCCACCCGCCGAGCAGGGGCCCGATGGCGCTGGCCACCCCGCCGAGCCCCGACCACGTGCCCACGGCGCGCGGCCGGTCGTGCCGGACGAACGACGCCTGGATGATCGCCAGCGAGCCGGGCGTGAGCAGCGCGCCGCCGATGCCCTGCAGCGCTCTGGCCCCGATCAGGAACTCGATGCTCGGCGACAGCCCGCACAGCGCGGAGGCCACGGCGAACCACACGACGCCGATGACGAAGAGCGTGCGCCGGCCGTAGCGGTCACCGAGCGAGCCGCCGAGCAGGATCAGCCCGGCGAGGGTGAGCGTGTAGGCGTTGATCGTCCACTGCAGCCCCGCCATGCCCGCCTCGAGCTCCCTGCCGAGATAGGGCAGCGCGACGTTGACCACGGTGCTGTCGAGCAGCGCCAGGCCCGAGCCCAGCACCGTCGCGAACAGGATCCAGCGGCCGCGCGCCGACCTGAGCTCGACATGGTCGCCGGCATGCAGCTCGTCGGGCCCGGATGTCATGGGCCCAATCCTGTCACCGCCGCCCGGCTTCGCTCCCGAGGGCCCGCAGCACGAACGCGGAAACCAGCTCGGCGGCCGCCTCCACCGTCACGTCGCCGCTGATCAGCGGCACCCGCTCCGCGCCGATGACCGCGAGCACCATCCGCGCCGTGGCAGGCACGTCGAGCACCTGGAAGTCCCCGGACGCCTGGCCGCCGTCGAGGATGTCGACGAGGACGCGCTGCATGGGCGCGACGTGCTCGGCCAGCCGCTGGTAGGCGTCGGGGCCGAGGGCCGCGCTGAGGTCGGCGGCCCCCGGATGCGGATGCGCGAGCAGCCCGGCCAGCTGGAGGCGTACGAACGCCCGCAACCGGTCGGCGGGCGAGGCGCCGGCGGGCAGCTCCCGCTCGTAGCTGTCGATGAAGTAGCGGGTCACCCGCTCGGTGAACGCCAGCAGCAGCGCGGTCTTGTCAGGAAAATAGTTGTAGAGGACGGTGCGCGTGATGCCGGCCTCGCCGGCCACGTCGGTCATGGAGATGGCGTCGATGCCCTGCTCCCTGGACAGCCGCGAGACCGCCTGCAGGATGCGGTCGCGCGTCTGGGCGCGGTGCTCGCCGATCGTGGCGGCGGAGATGCGGGGCATATGCCCATGGTACGGCGTACGGGCGATCTCGCCTGCAGAACATATCGGACATATTTAATCGAATCAATCGCTCTTTTGCCTAAATGATTCGACCGTGATTTTATGGCCTCATGCTGTACGGCGCACCGGTCCTCGACCCCGCCGACAAAGCGGTGCTCGCCGAGGTCGAGGACATGCGGCAGGATCTGCGCTTCCGCCTGGCCGAGACCCATCGATGGGACGGCCAGCTTCGCAGGCAGCTCCAGGCGCGGGCGATCCAGGGCTCCAACTCCATCGAGGGCTACCGGGCCGGGGTGGAGGACATCCAGTCGATCATGGCGGGGGAAGAACCTCTGGAAACCTCCGCCTCCGTCGCCAAGGAGATCGCCGGCTACCAGCAGGCGCTGACCTACATCGCGTTGCTGTCGCGCCCGCCCGCGTTCCGCTTCGACGTGGGCGTGCTCAACGCGCTCAACTTCATGATGATCGGCCACCATCGGCACAAGACGCCCGGTGTCATCAGGCCGGGGAGCATCTTCATCCGCGACTCGGAGTCCGGCACGGTCGTCTACGAAGGGCCGGACGTCGAAGTGGTGCCAGGGCTTCTCGGCGAGCTCGTGACGTGGCTCAACGAGGGTGACCTCGAGGCGCCGAGCTACGTGCGGGCCGCGATGGCCCACCTCAACCTGGTGAAGATCCATCCGTGGCGCGACGGCAACGGCCGCATGTCTCGTGCCCTGCAGACCCTCGTGCTGGGCAGGGACCGGATCACCACCCCCGAGTTCGCCTCCATCGAGGAATGGCTGGGGCAGCAGCGCACGACGGTCGACTACTACGACGTGCTCGGCGTCGTCGGCGGGCGCCGATGGAGCCCGCACGATGACACCCTTCCCTGGGTGCGGTTCTGCCTGAAAGCGCATCACATGCAGGCGCAACGCGTCCGGCGCCGGCTCGCAGAGGCGGGCGAGATCTGGACCCTGCTGGAGGAGCGGGTCGGCGCAGACGGGCTCAACACGCGGTGCGTCTCGGCGTTGTACGAAGCGTTCGTGAACAGGCGCCTGCGCCGCAGCCGCTATCAGGCCGACGAGGATCTGAGCCAGGGCCAGGCCGCCCGCGACCTTCGAGACCTGGCCGCCAAGGGCTGGCTGCGGCCCTACGGTGAGACGAAGGGCCGCTATTACGAGGCCGGTCCCCGGATGGCGGAGATCAAGGCCGACTTCGCCGGTCGCGCCGCCCCGCTGCGCGACCCCTATCGCGAGGAAGCCGGCTAGAGCCGCCGGTCAGGCGGCGGCCCGGACGGTGTGGAAGAGCTCGGCGAGCACCGCGGTGTTGAGCCGGTAGGCGAGCTTGACCTCGCTGATGATGCGCCGGCGCTCGCTCTCGTCGAGCTCCAGCGCGTCGAGCCGGGACCGGTATTCGGCCTTGAACCGGGGCAGGCTGCCCAGCTCGTCGAAGACGTAGAAGTCGACGCCCCCGCCCTTGGCGTAGCCGTAGATCTTCTGCAGTTCCATCCGGATGAACTGTCCGCCGGACAGGTCGCCCAGGTAGCGGGTGTAGTGGTGGGCGATGTAGCCGCCCGGCCAGCCCGCTGTCTCGCGGATGCGCGCCACGAGGGCTCCGGTGGACGCGGACGGCGCGATCCGGTCGCGCCAGCCCGGCCCGTAGACGGTGGCCAGATCGCGTTCGAGAGCGGGCTCGCGGTAGAGCTCGGGGAAGACGAAGTGGCCGGCCACCGGGTGCTCGGCCAGTTCCCGTGACACCCCGTCGAGCGCGGTGTAGGCGAAGTAGTGCTGGGCGACCATCTCGCCGTATTCGTGCTCGCTCAACCGGCCGGCCATGAGCTCGGTGAGATAGCCCTCCGACTCGGCCGACTCGTGGTCGGCCCAGGTGGCGTTTCTCAAGCTCTCGGAGAACGACGTCGTCACAGCCCACCTCAACTCCGCTGGTGTTTCATGACGAAGTGTCACAAACGGCGCCCGCCGGCGTCAAGCTGATGACGACACCATGTCATCAAAGCTCTCCCTACCCCGGAAAGCCCCGGTCAACCGGTGACCTGCTCCGACCGCCCCAGCACGATCAGGGTCAGGTTGCGCAGCGACGCGCTGCCGGGCGCGAAGTAGTCACTGTGCCCGCCAGGGCCCGCCTCGAACACGCGGGCGCCGAAAGCGGTGCTCATGGGGTCGGTGCCGAACCCCAGCGGGCCGAGCTTGGTCTTGGGTACGAACCTGATCCAGTCGTTCGCCCCGAGCCCCGCCCACACGCGCGGCCGGGCGGGCGCACCGTGCGACGCCAGGACGGACCCCCGGCGGGGCGGAGCGGTCAGCGCGGCGGCCGACGGCGCGTCGACGCCGGGGCTGCCGAAGACGGCCAGGTCGGAGACCGGCAGGCCGGGCATGGCCGTGGCGCACACCGCCGAGCCGTAGCTGTGGCACAGCAGCGTCACCGGGGCGTCCGTGCGCCCGCGCAACTCCGCGACGGTGCGGCGCAGCTCACGGGCCCCTTCGCCGGCCGCGTCGTCGGAGATCACGTCCAGGCTCAGCGTGGGCGGAGCGTCGTAGCCCAGCCACGCCACCACCGCCAGCCGCTCGTGCGGCGCCAGCAGGGCGGCCTCGGCCTGCAGCGCCCGCGCCGCGCCGCCGGGCCGCTCCGGGCCGTCGTCGAACGTCCTCACCGTGGTGTCCGCACCCGGCACGATGACCGCCACCCGGCCGGCCGTCTTCAGGTCTCCGTAGATCTTCACCAGCCGCCCGCCCTGCGGCGCCGGCAACAGCAGGAACGCGCCGGTCGCGACAAGCCCGGCCAGGGCGAGGTTTCTGAACATGCCGCGACGTTATGGAGGCCGCCGGGTAATCCGCGTCCCCGCACGGTTTGAACCTGCGCGTAGTACTCGGGGGTGACTCTGGGCAGGGAAGGTGTACCGGGATGCCGGAAGAGCCCATCGAGAGTCCCCTCTGGAGAGACCTTGTCCAGTCATGCAGACGTGGAACGGCGACTGGGAGAGCTGCTCCGCACCCATGAGGAGCAGGTCATCAGCCGGTGGACGCAGTCGGCCGACGCGCCGCGCGACGAGCTGACGGAGCTCTACCGCGCCATCCTCCGCGCCATCGAGGAGGGCGGGCGCGACCTCGCCGACCTGCGCGGCCTGCTCGCCGAGCTGTCCCGGTCGCGGGCCCGCGCCGGCTACTCGCCCGCCGAGACCTCCAAGGCCGTCTTCGGCCTGAAGGGGGCCCTGTACGAGATCGTGGTCGCCCACGCCGACGACGAGGTGCTGCGCGGATTCATCCGGTTCGCCCGCCTCATCGACGACCTCGGCCTGTTCACGTTCGAGGCGTACGCGGAGGCCCGCGAGAAGATCATCATGGATCAGGCCGAGCAGCTTCTCGAGCTGTCCACCCCGGTGGTCAAGCTCTGGGAGGGCATCGTGGCCGTGCCGCTGATCGGCACGCTCGACTCCGCCCGCACCCAGGTCGTCATGGAGAAGCTGCTGGAGACGCTGGTCGAGACCGGTGCCGAGCACGCGGTCATCGACATCACCGGCGTCCCCGCCGTCGACACCCAGGTCGCCCAGCACCTGCTCAAGACCGTGTTCGCGGCGCGGCTCATGGGCGCGGAATGCGTCATCTCCGGCATCCGCCCGCAGATCGCGCACACCATCGTCACGCTCGGCATCGAGTTCGGCGACATCGTGACCAAGTCGTCGCTGGCGGACGCGCTCGCCCACGCCTTCAGACGCAGCGGCGTGCAGGTGAGCGGCGGGCCGGCCACGCGCGTCACCGTACGGGCGGAGCAGGCGTAGTGGAGCGGGTGCCCATTCTCAAGCTCGGCGACCTGCTGATCGTCTCCATCCAGGTCGATCTGGACGACCAGACCGTGCTCGCCCTGAAGGAGGACCTGGCCGAGGTGGTCGTCGCGCGCGGGGCCAGAGGGGTGATCATCGACATCTCCGCCGTCGAGATCGTCGACTCGTTCACCGGGCGGATGCTGGCCACGATCGCCGAGATGTGCCGCATGCTCGACGCGCACGCCGTGGTCGTCGGCATGCGGCCGGCCGTGGCGATCACGCTCGTGGAGCTCGGCCTCTCGCTCGGCGGCGTCCGTACGGCGCTCAACCTGGAGAAAGGGGTTGCGCTGCTGGACCACGTCAGGGGCGCGGTGCCGTGAACGCCGAGCGGGAGGCGGCCATCGCGAGCAGCGCCGACGTCGTGGCGGTCCGCCGGCTCGTCAGGAGCGCCGCCATCGAGGTGGGGCTCTCCCTCATCGACCAGACCAAGATCATTACGGCCGCCAGCGAGCTGGCGCGCAACGCGCTGGTCTACGCGGGGCGGGGAGAGGTACGCGTCCACGTCGTCGAGAACGGGTCCAGACGCGGGCTCAAGCTGGTCGTCAGCGACGAAGGGCCGGGCATTTCGGACGTCGAGCGGGCGCTCACCGATGGCTGGACCACCGGCACAGGCCTGGGGCTGGGGCTCGGCGGGTCACGCCGGCTGGTCGACGAGTTCGACCTGCTCTCGGAACCGGGAAAAGGCACGTCGGTGACGGTGACGAAATGGGCCCGGTGACGAGACGGGCCCGGGCATGGGCTCGAAGATGGGCCCGGGGATGGGCCCGGGGATGGGCCCGGGGATGAGCCCGGGGATGAGCCCGGAGATGGGCCCGGAGATGGGCCCGGAGATGAGCCCGGAGATGAGCCACGTGACCAGCCGGCGGATGGAGGCCTGGATCCGCGCCGAAGACCCCAGCTCGGTGGGCGCGGTTCGCCGGCGGGCCGTCCAGCTGGCGGAGCGGGCCGGGTTCGACGCGACGCTGGTCGGGCAGGTGGCGGTGGCCGTCAGCGAGGCGGTGTCCAACCTCGTCAAGCACGCCGTCGAGGGCAGCGTCATGGTCCGCCTCCATCCCGAGGCCCCCGCCACGGTGGAGCTCATCGCCCTCGACACGGGGCCGGGCATGGCCGACATCGCCCGCGCCCTGCGGGACGGCTACTCCTCCTCCGGGACGCTCGGCATCGGCATGGGCGCGATCGCCCGCATCGCCACCGGCTACGACGTGCACTCCCTGCCCGGCAGGGGCACCGTGCTCGCCATGTACTTCACCGCCGGCCGGCGGCCCGCCCCGCCGGCGTCGGCCAGCGGCCTGACCCGGCCCATCGGCGACGAGGAGGTGTGCGGCGACTCTTTCGCCATCTCCACGACGGACGCCGCCACCACCGTCATGGTCTGCGACGGGCTGGGCCACGGCCACATCGCGGCGCAGGCCTCCCAGCTGGCCGTCGAGCTGTTCCTGCAGGTGTGCGAGCGGGAGCCGCTGGCCATCGTGGACCACCTGCACCGCAAGATGGGCGTCACCAGGGGAGGGGCGGTCGCGGTCGCGCGCCTCTCCGGCCGCGCGGTGACCTACGCGGGGCTCGGCAACGTCTCCGGGTGGGTCGCGCACGCCCAGGGACGGCAGGGCATGGTGTCGGTGCCGGGCATCGCCGGCCACCGGGGGGCGCGGCTGCGGCAGCGCAGGTACGAGCTGCCCGGCAACGCCACCGTGATCATGCACTCCGACGGGCTGTCGGAACGCTGGGACCCGGCGCACGTACCCGGACTGTTCGCCCGCACCCCCGCGGTGATCGCCGCGTGCCTGCTGCGCGAGGCCGGCACCAGGCGCGACGACGTGTGCGTGGTGGCGGCGAGGCGGGGCCCGTGAAGGCGGCCGAGCTCATCCGCGTCCGGCTCGACGCCGGGCAGGACGTGTTCGTGCTGCGCCGCCTCGGCCGCGCGGCCGCCGAGCTGGCCGGGCTCGAGCCGCAGGACCAGGTCCGGGTGGCGACGGCGCTCAGCGAGGTCGGCAGGGAGGTCTACGGCCCCGGCGCGGCGGCGGTGATCGCGCTGGGCGACGACGAGCTGCTGATCACCCTGAACCACGAGAAACGATCCGGCCTGGCCGGGTCCGAGGGGGTCAGGCTGGCGGGCCGGCTGGTCGACCAGGTCGAGCTCGACGACGGGCACGTCACGCTCGCCAAGCGGTTGCGGCCGCGGCCTCGGCGCGGCCGGATCGCCGACATCCGCATGGGGCTGGCCCGGCTCGCACCCGTCTCCGTCCTCGACGAGCTACGGGACCAGAACAGGGAGCTGGCCGCGACCCTGGATGACGTGCGGCGGCTCAACGCCGAGCTGCAGGAGACCAACACGGGCGTGCTGGCGATGTACAACCAGCTTTCGGCCGAGCTGGAGGAGACCAACAGGGGAGTGGTCGCCCTCTACGCGGAGCTGGATGAGAAGTCCAGCCAGCTCCGCGAGGCCACCGAGGCGCGGAACCGCTTCTGGGCCACCGTCAGCCACGAGCTGCGCACCCCGCTCCACTCGGTCATCGGCCTGGTCCGGCTGCTGACCGGGCCTGGAGGAGACCCGCTGACCGACGAGCAGGCCCACCAGATCGAGCTCATCGGCAACTCGACCCGGACCCTGCTGCATCTCGTCAGCGAGCTGCTCGACATGGCCAAGGCCGAGTCGGGCCGCCTCGACCCGCACCCCACCACGGTCAGCCTGACGGACGTGGCCGAGCACCTGCACGTGACGATGCGCCCGACGCGCGAGCGGGGCGGCGTCGAGCTGCGCCACCACGTGGCGCCCGAGGCCGCCACGCTGCACGTGGACGAGGGCATGCTCGTCACGATCCTGCGCAACCTGCTGTCCAACGCGTTGAAGTTCACGGAGAGCGGCGAGGTGCGGCTGGAGGCCCGCGCGGACGACGACAGGGGCGAAGCCGTCATCACGGTGGCCGACACCGGCATCGGCATCCCGCCCGAGCAGCTGAAGCGCGTCTTCGAGGACTTCTACCAGGTGCCGGGCTCCTTCCAGGTCGGGGCCAGGGGCACCGGCCTGGGCCTGCCGTACGCGCGCAGGCTGGCCGAGGCGCTCGGCGGTACGCTGGAGCTGTCCAGCACGCAGGGCGAGGGCACCACCGCCACGCTCAGGCTGCCGCACCACGGCGGCCCGCCCGAGGCCGAGCGGGTGCTCGTCGCCGACGACGACGAGGTGTTCCGCGCGGCCGCCCGCCGCATGTTGCACGGCTTCGCCGCCCACGTCGACGAGGCCGCCGACGGCGCCGCCGCTCTCGAGGCGATGGCCGCCGAGCCGCCCGACGTGATCCTCGTCGACCTGCTCATGCCGCGCGTCGACGGCCACGCGCTGCTCCATCGGATGGCCGAGGACGACCGGCTGAGCCGGATCCCCGTGGTTGTGGTGACCGTGGAGCCGCAGCACGCGCCGGAGGGACGAGCGGTACTGTCCAAGCACGGGTTGCGCAGAGATCAGCTGATCCAGGCCATCCGCCAGGCCAGAGGGGGCGAAGCGTGACGCAGCCGGGAACCGTCGCCGCGGCGGACACTCAGCCGGGAACCGTCCTCGTGGTCGACGACACACCCACCAAGCGCTACATCCTCGCGAGATGGCTGCGCAGGGCCGGGCACAGCGTCGTCGAGGCGAGCAGTGGCGAGGAGGCGCTGCGGAAGCTGGCCGGCCAGCAGATCGACCTGGTCGTCCTCGACGTACGGCTGCCCGACATGACCGGGTTCGAGGTGTGCGAGCGGATCAAGGCCGATCCGGCCACCGCGTCGATCCCCGTCGTCCAGGTGTCGGCCAACGCCATCACCGTGGCCGACCGGGCCGAAGGGCTGGAGCGCGGCGCCGACGCGTACCTGATCGAGCCGATCGAGCCCGCCGAGTTCGCCGCCACCGTGCGGGCCATGCTGCGCTACTACCGGGCGCGGTGGCGGGCCGAGCTCATGGCCGGGCGGCTGGCCCGGCTGGCCGGCGTGACGCTCTCGATGAACGAGGCGGAGACGTTCGACCAGGTGCTCGCGGTGGCCGCCGAGGGCACGGCCGACCTGCTCGGCCGTTTCTGCGTCGCCCTGGCGCTGCTGCCGGAGGGCTGGACCCGGCGTTACTGCGCCCGGCCGGGCGAGCAGGCCACCTCCCACACGGCCGGTCCCGACGTGCTCGACCGGCTCTCCCGGATGGCGCCGGAGGGGGCCGCGCAGGCCCAGGTGTTCACGGTCGAGGCCGCCGGCCTGCGCGCTCTCCTGCCCGGCGTGAGCGCGGAAGGCCCCAGCACCGGCGTGCTCTGCCGGACGAGGAAGTCGAGGTCCCCCATCTACCTCGGCGTGGTGACCGGCCCGCCGCTCGACGCCGACGAGGTCAACCTGCTGCGCCAGGTGGGCCAGCAACTGGCGCTGGCCGTCGACGCGCTGCGCGCCTACACCGAGGAGCACGCGATCGCGCTCACCCTGCAGCGCAGCCTGCTGCCCACCGGCATCCCCCACGTGCCCGGCCTGCAGGTGGCCATGCGCTACCAGCCGGCCGTGGACAACGTCGAGGTCGGCGGCGACTTCTACGAGGTGCTGCCGATCGACCACCGGGTGCTGGTGGCGATCGGCGACGTGGAGGGACACTCGCTGCACGCCGCGACCGTGATGGCGGAGATCCGCCACGCCATGCGCGCCACGCTCATCACCCAGGTCGACCTGAGCGCCTCGCTCGACCTGCTCAACCGGATGATGCGGCGCTATCACCCGCGCGTGACCGCCACGGTCTGCATGGTGCTCATCGACCCGGCCACGGGTGAGGTCGAGGTGGCCAACGCCGGTCACGTCCCGCCGCTGCTCGCCGGGCCCGGCTCCGCCTACCACAGCCTGGGCAACCTGCTGCTGGGCGTCATGCCGGAGCGCTACGAGGTCGATCGGCTGAAGCTGCCGCCGGGCGGCACGATGCTGCTGTTCACCGACGGGCTCGTGGAGGATCGTGACACCCCGCTCGACGACAGCCTGGAGGTCGCCAGGCGGCTGGCGGAGACCGTCGACGACGATCTGGAACAGTTCGCCGACCGCGTCCTGGGGGCGTTCGGCGTGCGCGAGGACGACGTCGCGCTGGTCGTCCTGCGCCGTGAGCCGTGAGCCGGAGGTCGTGAGCTGGGGGCGTCGCGCCGGCGCCGCGGGGCGTGGCGTCAGGACGGCCGCTCGGCGTAGTGGCAGGCGGCGTCGTGGCCGTCCCCGGAGACGGGCTCGAGCGCGGGCTCCCGCTCGGCGCACCGGTCGGTGGCCTTCCAGCAGCGGGTGTGGAAGCGGCAGCCGGGCGGCGGCGCCACGGGGCTCGGCGGGTCGCCGGCCAGCATGATGCGCGAGCGGCCCCGCAGCCGTGGTTTGGCCGCGGGGGCCGCCGACAGGAGCGCCATCGTGTACGGATGCGCGGGGCTGCCGTACACCTCGGCCGCCGGCCCGGTCTCCGCCAGCCGGCCCAGGTACATCACGGCCACCCGGTGCGACACGTGCCGCACCACGGCCAGGTCGTGGGCGATGAACACGAGCGCCACCCCGAGCGTGCGCTGCAGCTCGGCGAACAGGTTGACCACCTGCGCCTGCACCGACATGTCCAGCGCCGAGACCGGCTCGTCGCACACGATCACGTCCGGCTCGGTGGCCAGCGCGCGGGCGATGCCGATGCGCTGCCGCTGGCCGCCGGAGAACTCGTGCGGGTAGCGGTTCATCCGCTCGGGCTGCAGGCCCACCAGCGACAGCAGCTCTCCCACCCGGTCCCGCAGGGCGCGGGCGTCCGCGCACAGCCGGTGCACGCGCAGCGGCTCGGCCACGATGTCGAGCACGGTCATGCGGGGGTTGAGCGAGGTGAGCGGGTCCTGGAAGACCATCTGGACGCGGCGGCGGATGTCGCGGGGCACGCCGCCGCGGGTGAAGAACGGCCGGTCGCGGAAGGCCACCTCGCCCTGGTCGGGGCGTTCGAGGCCGACGAGCATGCGGGCCAGGGTGGACTTGCCGCAGCCGGACTCGCCGACGATGCCCAGCGTCTCCCCGGCCCGCAGCTCCAGGTCCACGCCCGCGACCGCGCGTACGGCCCCGCCGCGCGAGAGGATCCCGCCGCGGTAGGTCTTGTGCAGCCCGGTGGCACGCAGCACCGGCTCGCCGGGCCCAGCACCGCCGGGGCGAGCGACGGGTCCGGCGGCGGGTTCAGGCGGGGGCGCCATCGAGCATCTCCTTCACGTGGTGGCAGGCGGCGTACCGGCCGGTGCCGCTTTCCAGGGGTACGAGCGCCGGGCGCGTGCTCGCGCACACGTCGCTCGCCCGGCCGCAGCGGGGCGCGAACGAGCACCCGGGCGGTGTGGTCGCGGGGCTGGGCGGCGCGCCGGGGATGGCGCGCAGCTCCGACGCCGGCCTGTCCAGGTCGGGCACGGCGGCGAGCAGCGCGGCCGTGTACGGGTGGGCGGGCAGGTCGTACAGTTCCTCGGCCTGGCCGCTTTCCACGAGCCGGCCCGCGTACATCACCGCGACGCGGTCGCTCACCTCCGCCGCCACCCCCAGGTCGTGGGTGATCAGCAGGACGGCGGTGCCCAGCTCGCGCCGCAGCCGGTCGATCAGCTCCAGGATCTGCGCCTGTACGGTCACGTCGAGCGCGGTGGTCGGCTCGTCCGCGATGATCAGGTCGGGTTCGAGCGCCACCGCCATGGCCACGAGGATGCGTTGCCGCATGCCTCCGGAGAACTGGTGGGGGTAGTCGCCGATCCGCGTGGCCGCCGCCGGGATGCCCACCAGGTCGAGCAGCTCGACCGAGCGTGCCCTCGCCTCCTTGCGCGACAGGCCCCGGTGGACGCGGAAGAGCTCCCCGATCTGGTCCCCGACGCTGAGCACCGGGTTGAGCGCCGACAGGGCGTCCTGGAAGACCAGCGTCATCGCGCTGCCGCGCAGGGCCCGGCGCTCCTCGGCGGACATGGTGAGCAGGTCACGGCCGCCGAGGCGGGCGACCGCCGAGCGCACCTCGACGCCGGGCTGGTCGAGCAGCCCCATGACGGCCTTGGCGGTGACGGATTTTCCCGATCCCGACTCGCCGAGCAGCGCCAGCGTCTGGCCGCGCTCGATGGTCAGGTCCACCCCGCGCACCGCGTGGATCTCCCGTCCGCGCGCGGTGAACGTGACGTGGAGGTCGCGGATCTCCAGAACCGGTGACTCGCTCACCGCGCCCCTTCCTCGCTGTGCCGAATGATGGCGTCTGATCTTCCTCTGACGCCGAAATCCACCATCGATGTTGTCTTATGCGCCTGATCCTGGCAAACTTCCGGCAATCGGACAAGAGGGGATACCAAGTGCTGGAAGCCGCGAAGAGCTACAAGGGCTACCGTTCCTACGAATACCTGGAGGCGGGCACCGACTACCGCGAGTTCGACCTGGCGCCCGAGCTCGGCCGGGTCCCCGCGTACCAGGGGCCCGAGCTCACCATCGAGCAGTCCGAACGCGTCCGCCGCCTGCTGACCGACAACCTGGTCGTCTCCCTGCACGACCACCCCTCGGTCTTCCCCGACGACATCCGCCAGACCGTCGACTACAACCGCACCGCCCGCCACCACACCGGGTACGCGGGCCTGGCCCGCTCCGGCATGACCGTCGTCTTCGACAACCTCATGGACGGCACCTGCTGCATCACCAGCCAGGCCGGCTGGAAGTGGAACGACGTCGTCGCCGACATCGGCATGCGCCTGTCAGACCTCGCCCACCAGGACTACGTCATCAAGGTCGAGCGCCTGGCCGACGTGCACGAGGCGCACGCCAGCGGCCGCATCGGCCTCGTGCTCGCCCTCGAGGCCGCCACCATGATCGAGAACGAGGTCGACAGGATCGACATGCTGTACGGCTTCGGCGTACGGCAGATGGGCATCGCCTACAGCGAGGCCAACACCCTGGGCAGCGGCCTGAAGGAGCGCGGCGACGGCGGCCTGACCCTGTTCGGTGAGAAGGCCGTGCGCCGCATGAACAAGCTGGGCATCGCCATCGACGTCTCCCATTCCGGCGACCAGACCTCGCTCGACACGATCCGCCACTCCACCAGGCCGATCCTCATCACCCACGCCGGAGCCCGCGCGGTCTGGCCGACCAACCGCATGAAGCCCGACTCCGTCATCAAGGCCGCCGCCGAGCGCGGCGGCGTGATCGGCCTGGAGGCGGCCCCGCACACGACGCTGTCGCCCGGCCACCCCCGCCACAGCCTTGAGTCGGTCATGGACCACTTCACGTACTGTGTGGACCTGGTCGGCATCGACCACGTGGCGTTCGGCCCCGACACGCTGTTCGGTGACCACGTGGGCCTGCACGACACGTTCGCCGAGCACCTGTCGCTCAACGAGGCGCACGCCGGCATCGCCTACGAGAAGGTGCCGTACGTCGACGGCCTGGAGAACCCCGCCGAGTGCTTCTGGAACATCATCGCCTGGCTGGTCACCCGCGGTTACTCCGACGAGGAGATCACCAAGGTGGTCGGCGGCAACGTCATGCGCGTGCTGGAAGAGGTCTGGATCTGATGAGACGTGCCACCGTCCTGGGCGCGCTGGCCGCCCTGTCCGTCGCGCTGACCGCCGCCTGCGCCCCGAGCGTGCCCGGCTCGTCGCAGTCCACCGGCTCGTCCGGCGAGCCCGCCGAAGCCGGCCGGCTGACCATCGGCACCACCGCCGACGTGGTCAACTACAACCCGCTGGTCGGCAACAGCCGTACGGACTCCTGGGTCACCAGCCTGATGTACCCGCACCTGACCCAGATGGACGGGGCCGGCAAGCGCGTCCCGTACCTGGCGACCGAGTGGTCCTACTCCGACGGCGGCAAGACCGCCACGGTCAAGCTGCGCGACGACATGAAGTGGTCGGACGGCAAGCCGGTCACCGCCGACGACGTGGTGTTCTCGGTGACGGCGGTGCAGAAGGAGAAGTTCGGCGTGGTCGCCGGGCTCATCACGGCGCTGGACAAGGCAAAGGCCGTCTCGCCCACCGAGGTCGAGTTCGCCCTCAGCCGTCCCGACGGCACGTTCCTGGACAATGTCGGCTTCTGGCTGCCGATCGTGCCCAAGCACGTGTTCGGCAAGGCGCCCAGCGTGCAGAAGTTCGCCAACGACTCCGACTGGGTGAGCGCGGGCCCGTTCAAGCTGACGAAGGCCGAGCGCGGCCAGCGTTACGTCATGGAGCGCGTCGACGACTTCGGCCCCGGCAAGCCGGCGATCAAGGAGGTCGTCTTCCGGGTCTTCCCCGACGTGAACACCGAGGTGCTCGCCCTGCGCAACGGCGAGATCGACCTCATCGGCAACGTGCTGCCGCCCGCCACCGCCGCCGAGCTGAAGAACGACCCCAAGGTCAAGCTCCAGCAGATCCCGTCGCTGGGCTGGGCGCACCTGCAGTACAACACCAAGCGCAAGCCGCTGGACGACGTCCGCGTCCGCAGGGCGCTCGCGCACGCCGTCGACTACGAGGCGATCAGGAACATCGCGCTCAAGGGCTTCGCCAAGTCCTCCAACTCCAGCGTGCTCACCCCCTCGCTGCCCGACTACGCCGACCCGGCGTCGAAGGAGTACGCCTTCGACCCGGAGCAGTCCAAGAAACTGCTGGCCGAGGCTGGTGTGACCAACCTGAGCCTGAACATGATCTACGACCAGGCCGACCCGAACATCGCCCGCTGGGCCCCCATGGTCCGCGACGCGGCGAAGAAGGCCGGGATCACGATCAAGCTGCAGGGCCTGGAGCGCAACACGTACCTGGACAAGACCGCCAAGCGGGACTTCGACATCTACGCCGGCTCGTGGGCGGTCATGGACAACCCGCCCGCCAACCTGGGCCTGGCCTTCAAGACCGGCGGGTTCATCAACTACGCCCAGGTCAGCGACCCCAAGCTGGACGACCTGATCGACCAGGCGCAGCGGGCGCTCACCCAGGAGGAGGCGAAGCAGCCCATCCAGGAGGCCGCCAGGATCATCCACGACCAGGTCTACGACAACGTCCTGTACGTGGAGACGTTCAACATCGCCCACTCCACGAAGTGGACCGGGTTCAAGCCGATGCCGAGCGAGCTGCTGTCCATCCTGAACCCGCTCTCCCTCGCCGCGGCGAAGCCGGCGGGCTGATCCCATGCGGTTCATCGGCATCCGGCTGGCGCGCGGCCTGCTCACCCTCTGGTTCGCGGTCACGGTGACGTTCTTCCTGGTGCGCCTGCTGCCCGGCGACCCGGTGCTGGCCGTGGCCGACCCGAACATGACCGAGGAACTGCGCAGGAAGCTGCTCGCCGACTTCGGCCTGGACCAGCCGCTCGGCGTTCAGTACCTCAACTATCTCGGGCAGCTCCTGCAGGGCAACCTGGGCATGTCGTTCCGGCAGTCGGTCCCGGTGACCACCGTGCTCATGGAACGGCTGCCGTGGACGCTGATCCTGACGATCTCGGCCATGGCGGTGACGATCGCGCTGGGCATCCCGCTCGGCGTGCTCGCCGCCACCCGGGCCAAGGGCTGGATGGACCGCGTGATCCAGCTCACCGGCGTCACCGCGCAGTCGTTGTTCGTGCCGAGCGTCGGCATCCTCCTCATGTACGTGCTGGGCGTCTGGCTCGGCTGGTTCCCCATCGGCGGCGCGGTCGACCTCGACGCCACCGGCTTCGCCGCCACCCTCAGCATGCTGCACCACCTGGTGCTGCCGTGCCTGTCGCTGGTGCTCATCCAGCTCGGCGGCTACGTCCTGACGATGCGCACCACGCTCATCGACGCCCTCGGCGAGGACTACGTGTCGCTCGCCAAGGCGAAGGGGGTCAAGCCGGGCAAGGTCGTGTGGAAGCACGCCCTGCGCAACGCGCTGCTGCCGACCACCACGATCGCCGGCCTCCAGCTCGGCACCCTGGTCGGCGGCGCGGTGCTGACCGAGACGATCTACGCCTACCCGGGCATCGGCCGGGCCGTCTACGAGGCGGTCGGCCAGCTCGACTTCCCCGTCCTGCAGGGCGCGTTCGTGCTGCTCGCCGCCGCCGTCGTGGTGGCCAACCTGATCACTGACGTGGCCTACGGAATCCTCGACCCCAGGGTGCGTACCTCATGACGACGGTCGAGCTCACCCCCCGTCAGCGGACCTGGTCCGCCTTCCGCCGCAACCCGCTCGGCATGGGGAGCGGAGCCCTGCTCGTCCTGCTGGCCCTGGTCGCGATCTTCGCGCCGCTGCTCGCGCCCTTCCCCGAGGGGTACGGCGCCGACACCTCGCAGCCGCCGTCGGCCGCGCACTGGTTCGGCACCGACGACATCGGGCAGGACGTGTTCGCCCAGGTGGTGTGGGGCACGCGCGTCAGCATGGCGGTCGGCCTCAGCGCGTCCGTGCTGGCCATCGTCATCGGGCTGCTGATCGGCGTCAGCGCCGCCTACTTCAGGCGGCTCGACACGCCGCTCGGCGTGCTGGTGGACCTGTCCCTGTCGCTGCCCGTGCTGCCGCTGATGATCCTGGTCGCGGCGCTGGCCGGGCCGAGCGTGCGCACGCTCGCCGTGGTCATCGCGCTGTTCAGCTGGCCGGAGGTGGCCCGCGTGGTGCGCTCGCAGGCGCTGGCGATCGTGCCCATGCCGTTCGTGTCGGCGGCCAAGGTCGTCGGCGGCTCATCGTGGTGGATCGTCCGCAAGCACCTGCTGCCCGGCGTGATCCCCGTCGTCGGCGTGTCGGTCGTGCTGACCACCTCCCGCGCCGTGCTCGCCGAGGCGGGGCTCTCCTTCCTCGGCCTGGGCGACCCGAACAGCTGGTCGTGGGGCACGATCCTGCACAAGGCGCAGCAGTCGGGCTCCCTGGCCTCCGCCTGGTGGACCACCCTGTTCCCGTCGGCGGCGATCCTGCTGCTGGTGCTGTCCACGACCCTGCTCTCCGTGGCCTACAACGACGCTCGCAACCACAGGAGCGACACATGACCTTCTCCCAGAAGCTGCCCGACGGCTTCTACGCCTGCGCGCTCGGCCGGGTCCGAGCCGAGATGTCCGCCGAGGGCCTGGCGGCGCTGCTGCTCGACGACCCGCTCGACGTCGCCTACCTGACCGGCTTCCACCACTTCCCGAACGAGCGCCCGGTCGCCTGCTGGCTGCCGCTCGACGGCGATCCCGTGCTGCTCGTCCCCGACCTGGAGCGGGAGTACGCCCAGGACCAGGGGGCGCGAGCCGAGATCGTCGCCTATCCGGAGTTCCCCGGCGTCAGGTCGCCGTTCGCGGTGCTGGCCGGGCACGTGAAGGCGCCGGACCAGGCCGCGTACGCGCCCTCGACCAGCGTCGCCCGGGCCCAGGCGCTGGCCCGGGCGTTCCCCGGCACCCGGTGGACGGACTCGAACGCGGTCGGCCGCGTACGGCTGCGCAAGCTGCCCGAGGAGATCGCCCTGCACGAGGAGGCCGCCCGCATCGCCGACGCGATGATCGAGGCCGGCGTCGAGCTGGTCAGGGCGGCCGTCGAGGCCGGCGGCGACCTGCCCGCGGAGACGGAGCTGGCCTCCCACGTCATCTCCCACGGCAGCGCCCTCATGTACGCCAGGCACACGGACGTCGTCGTCGTGCCCATGCTCACCGGCGGCCTCGTCTACGGCGGGCCCAACTCGGCCCAGCCGCACCGGCTGCCCGGCGGCGACCGGCTGCGCCAGGGGGAGACGTTCATGCTCTCGCTCGGTTGCGCCGTCGGCGGCCGGTTCGTGGAGAGCGAGCGCACGTTCGTGATCGGCGAGCCGACGACGCGGCAGGCCCGCTACTACGAGACCGTCCGCGAGGCGCAGGAGACCGGCACCGAGGCGCTCGTCGCGGGCGTCTCCTGCGAGGAGGCCAACCGCCGCTGCCTGCAGGTCATCGAGGAGGCCGGGCTGGCCGAGCACATCCGCCACCGGCAGGGGCACGGCATCGGGCTCGGCTTCCACGAGCCGCCGTGGCTCTCGGACGGCGACGCCACCGAGCTGGCCCCCGGCATGATCCTGTCCAGCGAGCCCGGCGTCTACGTGCCGGGCCACGCCGGCTACCGCATCTCGGACACCGTCCTGGTCACCGAGACGGGCCCGCGCCGGCTCACGGCGTACCCGCGCGAGCTCACCGACGTCATCATCTGAAAGGGACACCGTGTTCGTCGACATCAACGACAACCCGCTGAACGTCGAGATCCTCGGCGACGGCGAGCAGACGATCATCGCCCACCACGGCGCCCCGGGCCTCGGCTCGCTCGCCGAGCCCGAGGCCAGCTTCGGGCGGCTCGCCGACGAGTACCGCGTCGTCGTGTTCGACGCCAGGGGCTCGGGCAGGAGCGGCCAGGCGGGCCCGTTCAGCCACGAGCAGTGGGTCGCCGACGTCGAGGGCCTGCGCCGCTGGCTCGGCGCCGAGCAGGTGATCATCGCCGGCGGTTCGTACGGCGGCTTCATCGCCATGGAGTACGCCGCCCGCCACCCCGGCAGGGTGAGCGCCGCCGTGCTCCGCGACACCTCGGCCGACAACGCCAACCAGGAGCTGGCCACCCGCAACGCCGCCGCCTCGTCCCGGGTGCGCATCGACCCGGCCAAGCTCGACCGGATCATGTCCGGCACCGTGCGCGACGACGACGACCTGCGCGACTGCTGGCGGGAGATCCTGCCGCTCTACGACCACGACTACGACCCGGCCAAGGTGGAGCAGCGGGTGGCCGCCACGCCGTACCACTATCAGACGCACAACTACGCGTTCGCCGTGAACCAGCCCAACTACGACATCAAGCATCTCCTGCCCGGCATCACCGCCCCGGCCCTGATCACCGTCGGCAGGCACGACTGGATCACGCCGGTCGAGTGCAGCGAGACCATCGCCGCGCTCATCCCCGACGCCGAGCTGCGCGTCTTCGAACGATCGGGGCACTCGCCGCAGGTCGAGGAGGCCGAGCTGTGGGAGGCGACCGTCCGCGACTTCCTCCGCAAGGTGCGCGAACGGTCCTGAACGCGCGATGATGCCCCCGATGGATGATCTCGACGACCTCGACCGCAAGATCCTCGCCGCGCTGCACGTGAACGGCAGGGCCAGCTGGACCGACATCGCCCAGCTGCTCGGCATCTCCACCACCACGGTGGCGCGGCGGGCCCAGCAGCTGTTCGCGGCGGGGCTGGCCCGCGTGGCGGTGCTGCCGCACCTGGAGTGCGACGGCCCCGTCAACACCTTCATCGTGCGGCTCACCTGCGCGCCCGGCAGCCAGCTCAGGGTCGCCGGGCTCCTCGCGGCCAACCCCGACATCCGCTACGTCACCATCGTCACCGGCGGCTACGACCTCGTCTTCGAGCTGGTCGCGCCCAAGGACCGCGACCTCTACTCGATGCTGGTCGAGTTCGTGCACGCCATCCCCGGCGCCCAGCAGAGCAGCGCCGAGCTGGTGCTGCACACGTACAAGGTCAGCTACGACTGGAGCGTTCCGGTACTGGGGGAGCAGGCGGCGTCGTTCGCGGTGCCGCCGCGCGCCCGGACGTGCGGGCGGAGCCATCTCGACGACGTCGACCGCGAGGTGCTGGCCGTGATGCGGGAGGACGGGCGGGCCAGCCTCCAGTCCGTCGGGCGGCGCCTGGGCATCAGCGAGAGCACCGCCAGGCGGCGGCTGGAGAGCATGCTGGAATGCGGCTGCGCCACGGTGGCCACATTCATCCCCGCCGCCGCCCTCGGCTACGAGGCCGAGATCCTCTTCTGGCTGTCGGTCGAGCCCAGCATGCAGGACAGCGTGGCCGAGCGGCTGTCCGGCGAGCGCGGCGTGCGGATGATCGCCTCCATGCTGGGGCAGGCCTCGCTCATGTGCGAGGTGATCGTGCCGACCACCGCCGACATCCACCGCTTCACCTCCTGCACGCTGGCCTCGATCCCCGGCATCCACTCCTGGACGGCCGGCGTGCAGGTGCTGACCGTCAAACGCGGCTTCCTCATGGTGCCGTGGGCCGAAGACCGGATCGCGGCCGCGCTGGCCACCTAACGGGCGTAGCGGTGCTTCGCGCCCGGCGGGAAATACTCAGGATCGCCCGACTCGCGCAGCCGGATGAACGGCGCCTGCCGGACAGCGGGCACGTAGGTGGCGAACTCGCTGTTCAGGCGGAGCAACTGGGCCAGGATCGACTCGCCCGCCGCCCGGGCGATCTCCTCCGTCGGCTTCTCGCCCGGCATCAGCTCCACCGTCACCGTCAGATGCCGGTCGCGGTCGGCGTCCTCGCTCACCTCCAGCACGAACTTGCCCGTCACCCGGCCGCTGATCGCGGGCTGCTCCAGGCCGATCGCGATGTTCTCGGGGAAGACGTTGGCGCCGTAGTAGGAGACGGTGAAGTGGCTGCGGCCGAACACGTACACGAACGGGCGCTCGGGGCCGCGCGCCGCCGGCTCGAAACCGTGCCGGCGGACGAAGGCCAGCATCTCGTCGTACGTGACCAGCCCGCCCTCGTCGGCGATGTGATAGCGGATCAGCGGGACCCCGTTGTCGCCCGAGAACAGCAGGGTGCCCTGGTGCTCCTCGAAGAAGCGCACCTCGGGGTCGTACTGGACGAGGGTCGGCAACCGCGACTCGCGGAAGAGCTCCCTGGCGGCGGCGGGATGGGCGGACAGGAACCGGCGAATCTCGACCGACAGCGGGGTCTCGTTGCCCAGCACGCCCGCGTCGGCGGTGCCGTACAGGGAGGCGATGCCGCGTACCGGGTCCTCCATCCCCGCCCGTCCGGCGACCAGCGTGCGCCACTCCTCGCTGAACACCTCGCCCGCCGTGACGAGCTTGACGTTCCAGCGGTGCCACGGAAGGTCCTCCGTGTCGATGACGTTCTTGAGGAACGGCGGGTAGCCGAGCAGCACGACCTGGTCGAAGTGGGGGGCGAGCTCCGGCAGGACGCGCAGGATCTCCCTCCGGTCGGTGCCGGGGGCGACCACGGTGATCGGGTAGCCGCGCGCGGCCAGGTGGCGACAGCAGTCGACCGTGAACAGGCCGCCCACCCAGGTGCCCAGGGCGAAGCACACGACGGCCAGGGTGCGGCGTTCATGAGCGGCGAAGGAGCCGCTGAAGACCTCCTCGAAACGGGCGGCGATCACCTGCTCGTCGGCCACCGACCTCGGCCAGAACGACGGCTCGCCGGTGGAGCCGGACGACACCGCCACGATGTCCCCGATCACGCCGTCCCTGCACAGGTCGGGGAGCGGATGGCGACGCGTGTAGGTCTCCTTGGCCGTCATCGGCAACCGCACAAAGTCCTGAAACGTACGGATTTTCTCGGGGTCGATGGAGTTCTCCGCCAGAAAGGCGCGATAGGCGGGAACGCTCGCCGCCACCTGCTGGAAGAGCGCAACCGGGTCCATCAGCCGACTCTACGGCGAACCCGCCCCCAACGAAACGCCCCACATGCGGCTCCCGGCGCCTGGTCCTGCCCGGTTCCTTGCGCACGGCACCCCGCGTCGTCGTTCGGGTGGAGGGCTTCCCACGTCTTGTCACCTACGCTCGGTCACCTGCACCCGGATCCCTGCACCCGGCCTCCCGCGCTCGGTTCACGCTTCCAGATCCGGGTGGGTCGGCTACCACTGCCCGGTTTCTCCGAGCACGTCCGTGGCTTGCGCGGGTCTGCGCGGTCGCGTGGGCGCTCATTCGCCGGGGCGGACCAGCCCCGTCTCGTAGGCGAAGACGATCGCCTGGGCCCGGTCGCGCAGCCCGAGCTTCATCAGCACCCGCCCCACATGCGTCTTGACCGTCTGCTCGGCCACGAACAGCCTGCCGGCGATCTCCTGGTTGGACAGCGCCTGGGCGACCAGGGCGAGCACCTCCGTCTCCCGTTCGGTCAGCTCGTCCAGCCGCCGCCCGCCCGGCACCGGTCGTGGACCGCCGAGCCGGGCGAACTCGTGGATGAGCCGCTTGGTGATCGAC
>NZ_SMKO01000460.1 GCF_004348685.1 Nonomuraea deserti
GCGTTGCTCGGGGGGTCGCTCGACGCCGGGCCCGTGTCCGGTGGAGGCTTCGAGGTACGCGCGGAGCTGCCGATCGCCAAGAGGGAGAACGCTTGATCCGGGTTCTGATCGCCGACGACCAGGGGATGGTGCGCACGGGGTTCACCGTGTTCCTGAGCGGCCAGCCGGACATCGAGGTCGTCGGCGAGGCGGCCGACGGGAGGGAGGCCGTGGAGCGGGCCGCCCAGCTCGACCCCGACGTGGTGCTCATGGACGTGCGCATGCCGGTCATGAACGGTCTCGAGGCCACCAGGGAGATCCTCGCCCGTCAGGAGTCGACGAAGGTGCTCATCCTGACGACGTTCGACCTCGACGACTACGTCTACGAAGCGTTGCGGGCGGGAGCCAGCGGGTTCCTGCTCAAGGACGCCTCGGCCGCGCAACTGGCGGAGGCGGTGCGGGTGGTGG
>NZ_SMKO01000051.1 GCF_004348685.1 Nonomuraea deserti
AGGTGGCGCAGTTCGATGATCTCCCCGTCGTGGCGGTGGGCGCGCCGCCACGCGTGCCGCACGTCCAGCCGGTCGCCCGACCGGGCCGGGCGGCGGCGGCGTGACGCGGTGGCGGGCAGCGCGGCGGGCCAGGCGGCTTCGAGGGCGCGCATGAGCGTGCGCTCGCGGGTCCTGCCGAAGTCCCGCGTGCCGTAGGTGCTCGTGGTGCTGGCCTCGGTCCCGTCGCCCGGCCGCGCCTCCTGGGCCGGCGGTTCGTCCTCGCCGGGACCGCCGGGGGACGGTGCGCCGTCGTCCCTCAGGGTCGGCGGGTCGTCGGTGGCGCCGTGCCGGAACCAGGCGTCGAAGACGCGGTCGAAGGCGGGCAGGTCGGCCACGTCCTGGAGCAGGGTGATCCGGGCGGACCAGTACATCGCGGCCATGCCGGACGGCGGGGATTCCGCGACCACCCGCAGCAGGTCGGCCCGCTTGGCCGGCGCGGTGCGGAGCCCGGCCTCGCGCAGCGCGACCAGGAACCCCCACAGGTGATCCGCGGCCAGCCCGGCCGGATCGGCCACCGAGCGGGCGTCAGGCATCGCTGAACACGTCCTCGGCGTGACCCAGGAGGAGCCGGGTGTCCTCCTCGTCCTTGATCAGCAGGCCGAGGGCCCGGCGCAGGGCCAGCGGCCACGGGTCGCCGCCCTCCGCCAGCGCCATGGCGCCACGGGCCCACTCCACCGACTCGGCGATGCCGGGCCGCTTGAGCAGCGGCAGCCCTCGTACGCGCTGGACCGCCCGGACGAGCCCTTCGGCCGCCCGCTCCTCCAGCCCGGGCACGGACGCGCGGAGGATCGCCCGCTCGCGTCCCGGTTCGGGGAAGGCGATCCAGTGGTAGAGGCAGCGTCGCTTGAGCGCGTCGTGCAGCTCGCGCGTACGGTTGGAGGTCAGCACCACGATCGGCGGCGTGCCGGCCCGCACGGTGCCCAGCTCCGGAATCGTGATCTGGTAGTCGCCGAGGAACTCCAGCAGGAACGCCTCGAACTCGCTGTCGGCCCGGTCGATCTCGTCGATCAGCAGCACCGCGCCCCGCTCGGCCTGCACGGCGCGCAGCAGCGGACGGCGCAGCAGGAACTCCTCGCGGTAGAGGTCGCCGACGTCCTGGCCGCGGCTCTCGGCCACCCGGACGTGGAGGAGCTGCTTGGGGTGGTCCCACTCGTAGAGGGCCTGGCCGGAGTCCAGCCCTTCGAAGCACTGCAGGCGGATCAGCTCCAGGCCGGTGATCCGCGACAGCACCGCGGCCACCTCGGTCTTCCCGACGCCCGGCTCGCCCTCCAGCAGCAGCGGCCGCCTCAGGCGCAGCGCCAGGTGGACGGCCGTGGCCAGCCCTTCGTCCGCGAAATACCCCTTACCCTCCAGCGCCGCGGCCAGCTCACCGGGGCCGGGGGTCACAGCTGCGCGTGCTCGGTGGTCAGCAGGTGAATGCGCGAGGAGGTGTGCGCGGACGCGTCGGCCGCCGCCGCCTTGCCATGCTCGGAGCCGAACGCGGCGGCGCGGGCGTCCTCGTCGTCGAAGTACAGCTCGTGCACCGAGTCGTACGCCGCGTCGTCGCCGTTGCTCACGTTGACCGTGTACTTGCGCAGGCCGGGCAGCTTCCTGGCGAACTCGACGTGCTCCTCCACCACCCACGTGGCGTACTCCTCGCGGGACAGGCCCTCGGCGCGCTTGAGCAGCGATATGACCTTCAACATGGTTCCTCCATCCTCAAGGCGTCCAGCCCTCGCAGGACGCGTTCCGGGGTGAACGGCATCGACGTCAGGCGCACACCGCAGGCGTCGAAGATCGCGTTGGCGATGGCCGGGATCGGGGCGTTGGCCGTCATCTCGCCGATCCCCTTGGCGCCGTACGGCCCGTTCGCGGCCGGGCGCTCCAGGAGCAGGCTGTGCTGGATCGGGAGGTCGGCGGGCCCCGGCATCAGGTAGCCGGCGAAGTCGCGCGGGCCGTGGTCGCGGACCGGGTAGTACGGCTCGGTGGTCTCGAACAGGGCGTGCGACACGCCCATCCACGCCCCGCCCTCCACCTGCTGCGTCGCCATGGCCGGGTTGAGCGCCCTGCCCACCTCGTACGTGTTGAACAGCTCCAGCACCTCGACCACCCCGGTCTCGTCGTCGACCTCGACGACGGCGACCGTGCACGCGTGCGCCTGGCAGGAGTCGGGGTCCATCTCCCCCGTCTCGGGCACGGGCGCGCTCGGCTCCTTGAGGTAGACGCCGCGGCCGGAGATCGTCCGCCCGTGCTTGAAGTGCGCGGCCAGCGCCAGGTCGGTGACGTGGATGCGCCTGTCCTGCGCGCCCTTGACCATGATGAAGCCGGTGCCGTCGGTCTCCAGGTCGGCCGCGTCGACCTCCAGCTCCTCGGCGGCCACCTCCAGCATCACGCCGCGCGCCTCGGCCGCGGCCATGATGACGGCGTTGCCGACGCGGTGGCTGCCGCGGCTGGCGAAGGTGCCCATGCAGTGCGGGCCGGTGTCGGTGTCGGCGGTGTCGACGAGCACGTTCCCGATCGGCAGGCCGAGCGTCTCCGCGGCGCACTGGGCGGCGATCGTCTTGATGCCCTGGCCCAGGTCCACCGAGGAGAGCGAGACCACGAACGTGCCGGTGGTCGTGGCGTGGATCAGCGCCTGCGAGGGGTCGCCGCCCAGGTTCATGCCGGTGGGGTAGTTCACCGACGCGTGCCCCCGGCCGCGCAGCTTCGCCATCGCTACAGCCCCTCTCGGGTCGTGGAGGACATCCTGCGGTACGCCTCGGGCAGCTCGTGCCCGGCCAGCTCCGCCGCCTTCTGGATCACCTCGACCAGGGCCGTGCCCTCGGCGATCTTGCGGTGGGCCTTGAGGTCGCCGTCGCGGTAGGCGTTGATCAGCCGGAGCTGGAGCGGGTCCATGTCGAGGGCGCGGGCGATCCGGTCCATCTGCGACTCCAGCGCGAAGTCGGCGATGGTCACGCCGAAACCGCGCATGGCGCTGGACGGCGTGCGGTTGGTGAACACGCAGTGGCAGTCGGCCCACACGTTGGGAATCGTGTAGGGGCCGGGCAGGTGCGCGGCGGCCTTGGTGGTGCCGTACGGGCTGTGGCGGGCGTACGCGCCGGCGTCGACGTACAGGGTGACCTTGCGGCCGATGATCCGGCCGTCGTCCATCACGGCGTCCTTGATGACGATGCGCTCGGCCGCGCGCGGGGAGGAGACCTGCATCTCCTCTGCCCGGTCGTAGACGAACTTGACCGGGCGATCGACCGCCATCGCGGCGACGCACGCGATCGGCTCGACCACCACGTCCACCTTGCCGCCGAACCCGCCGCCGACCGTTCCGCCCACGATGCGCAGCTTGTTGAACGGCACGCCCAGGATCAGCGCGGTGTTGTCCAGGGTGAAGAAGCACGCCTGGGTGTCGGAGTGGATGCGCAGCCGCCCGTCGGCCTGCGGGACGACGACGCAGCCGGTGGTCTCGACGGGAGCCTGCTCGATCGGCGACGACTGGTAGCGCCACTCGAAGACGTGGTCGGCCTGGCCGAACGCCTTCTCCACGTCGCCGAACCGGATCCGCCGGCAGTGGTGGCCCTCGTAGACGAAGTAATTCTGCCCCTGGTACTCGTTGACCAGCGGCGCGCCCTCCTTCAGCGCCTCCTCGACGTCGAAGACGGGCGGCAGGTCCTCGTAGCCGACCTCGATCGCGGCCGCGCCCTCCAGCGCGGCCGCCTCGGTCTCGGCGACCACGGCGCAGATGGGCTCGCCGAGGTAGCGCACCTTGTCCACGGCGAGGACGGGCTCGTCGTCCGGCTCGACGCCGATCAGCTTGAGCACGGTGTAGACGTTGTTCGGGACGTCGGCGTGGGTGAGGACGCGCAGCACGCCGGGCACGGCGAGCGCCCCGCTCACGTCCACGTCGGTGATCCTCGCGTGGTGCCGGGCCGAGCGGTGCATCTTGAGGTGCGCGAGCCGCGGCGCGGCCACGTCCTCGAAGAACTCGGTGCGTCCCGTGACGTGCCCGCGCGCGTCGGAGCGCCGCACCACCGAGCCGATGACGGTGTGGTGGTCGCCGTCCCGCTCGGCCACGAAGGCGCCGGTGTCGATGGGGGCGAGCCGGTACGTCATCGCGGCACCGCCTGCTCCCGGCGCCGCCTGGCCGCCTCCATGATGGCGATCACGATGGGCCGGTAGCCGGTGCACCGGCAGACGTTCCCCGAGATCGCCTCGATGACGTCGTCCTCGCTCGGGTCGGGGTTCCGGTCGAGCAGCGCCTCGGCGACCATGATCATGCCGGAGGTGCAGAAGCCGCACTGGGTGGCGAAGCAGTCGATGAAGGCGCTCTGCACCTCGTCCAGTTCGCCTCCGGACGTGACGCCCTCCAGCGTGCGGACGGACCCGTCCGCGACGGTCTCCACCGCGACCAGGCAGGCGGCCTCGGGCCGGCCGTCGACGAGGACCGTGCAGGTGCCGCAGGCGCCCTGCGCGCAGCCTCGTTTGGCCGCGATGAGCCCCAGCGATTCGCGCAGGCAGGCGAGCAGCGTGGCCCCCGGCGCGGCGATGAACTCCCGCCGCTCACCGTTGACGACGAGCGAGACGATCTGTGACGGCACGATCCCACCTCTTCTGGTGCGGGCGCTTCACGGGAGGAAGGCACGGCGCAGGTGCACGGGCAGGACTCGCGCCCGGTACCACGCGCTGGCGTAGGCGTCGTCGAAGGGGTCGATGTCGGCGCGGGCCGCCTCGCCCGCCTCGGTGAGGTTCTCCGGTGTCAGCGGCCGGCCGCTCAGCAGGCGTTCGGCGGACACCGCGCGCACGGGACGCGGGGCGAGGCCGCCCAGCGCGATCCTGCGGTCACCGGCCGAGGTGACGGAGGCGACGGTGACGATGGCCGCCGAGTTCAGGCGGCGGCGCATGGCCTTGTGGTAGTGCCAGGCGCCCGGCTCCGGCAGCGTGACCCGTACGGCGACGACGACCTCGCCCGCGGCGATCCCGGCGGCCAGGACGTCGGCCACCGGTGCGTCTCTCCGGCCGGCCGGCCCGGCGATCTCGCAGGTGGCGTCGAGGGCGAGCAGGCAGACGGCCAGGTCGCCGTACGGTTGCGCGACGAACAGGTTGCCGCCCACGGTGGCCTGGTTCCTGATGGTCGGTGAGGCGATCGTGCGCAGCGCCGGCCGCAGGAAGGCGAGGGCGGGATGCTCGCCCACGGCGGTGAGCGTGGCCGCCGCCCCGATCGTGGCCACCCCGTCGCGCACCTCGACGCCGCCGAGCCCCGCGCGGCGCAGGCTGACCAGCTCGGTCACCGCCGTGGACCCGCTGGTGAGCTGGGGCATGACGACCGTGCCTCCGCCCATGATCCGACCGCCCCGCGCCGAGCAGGCGACCACGCCATCGAGGGACTCCGGTACGTGCACCGCCTGGATCGCCATGCGCGGCCTCCTTGCGCCGAGGTCCCTCTGATTATCGATAATTGATTATCGACAAGGATGCGTCAAGAGATCGTCTTCATCGATAATCGGTAGGATCGTTCCGTGACCGAAGAGCCCTCCAAGCTGCCGCGTCTCACGCTGGCGCGGCAGATCCGCGACTCGCTGGTCGGCAGGATCGTCTCCGGCCAGGTCAGGCCCGGTGAGCGGCTGGTGGAGACGCGGCTCGCGGCCACCTATGGCACCAGCCAGGCGCCCGTACGCGAGGCGCTGCGCGAGCTGGAGGCCATGCGGCTCGTGGAGACCCAGCCGCGCCGGGGCACCTTCGTGCGGCCCTTCGTCCAGGAGACGCTGCGCGAGAGCTATGTCGTCCGCGCCGCGCTGGAGGAGACGGCCACCCGGCTGGCTCTGCTGGCCGGGACCGTGCCGGTGGAGTCACTGCGGGCCGACGTGGAGGCGATGCGGGACGCCGCCGAACGCGGCGACAGCGAGGCGGCGACGCGGGCGAGCGTGTCCTTCCACCGGCACATCGTCGAGGCGGCGCACAACGAGCTGCTCAAGCTCACCTGGGAGGGCCTGCAGATCGAGGCTCGCACGTCGGTCACGATGGTCGCGACCGAGGTCGATCCGCACGACGTCGTACGCGACCACGCCGAGCTGCTGGCCGCGATCGAGGGCGGCGACCTGGAGACGGCGTGCCGGCAGGCCCGCGACCACCAGTGGCACTACGCCGACCTCCCCCACGACGCCCACGGGCGCATGCGCGACTCCGCGACGGGCTGACCGGGCAACGCACCGCCCGGCTCGGCGGCGCGTTTCCGGCTCAGCGCCGGGCCGACCGGGTCACGCACCCCCTCCCGCGGCGCGTTTCCGGCTCAACGCCGGGCCGACCGGGTCACGCGCCGCCTGGCTCGGCGGTGCGCTCCCACATCGACCTCATCTCGGCGAAACCCTGCTCCATGATCTCCACCATGGCCTGCCTGGCCCGCTCGCCGTCGCGCCGCTGGATCGCGTGGGCCACGTCGGTGTGCAACTGCAGCGCCTGCTCGTCCGGGTAGTGGGGCATCAGGTGATAGTGGTGACGGCCGGCCAGCACCTCGGCGACGATCAGCTGCAGCTCCTCGAACATCTCGTTGCCGGAGGCCGCCAGCACCCGCCGGTGGAAGTCGATGTCCAGGACGAGGAAGCGCGCCTCGTCACCGGCCTTGCCGGCGGCCCACAGCTTGGCCGCGACCCCGACTAACTCGCTGGCGTCGTCGTCGTCGATCCGCTCGGCGGCCAGCCAGGCGGCATGCGGCTCGATCGCGGTGCGCAGCTCGGTGATCGAGCGCATCTGCGCCATCCGGGCGTCCGAGGCGAGCCGCCAGCGGATCACGCGCGGATCGAAGACCTTCCACGCCTTGGCGGGCTGGATCATGACGCCGACCCGGCGCCGGGACTCGATGAGCCCCATGGAGGCGAGCACCCGCAGCACCTCGCGGATCACCGAGCGGGAGACCTGGCAGCGGTCGACCAGGTCGTCGATGCTCAGGACGGAACCGGCGGCCATCTCGCCGCTGCAGATGGCGGTGCCCAGGTGGTCGAGGACGCGTGCGTGCAGCCCAGCCTCGCCAGGGGCGCGCTGGGTGGTTGCGCCCCCTGGGGCTGAAGACTGATCCACGGGATAAAGCATATCAGTTAGAAGTCGAGACTTGAATAAATCAGCCTATTTGTCCTAGCATCCCGGCATTAAGCGGATGCTATGAGAGCGTGGCGCTGTTCGAGAGGGCGGCGGCCATGACAGAAAGGCGAGATGACGTGCGACGACGTCGATCGATACTCGGTACATCTCTGGCCGTGGTCGTGGCCATGGGCCTGTCCGCCTGCGGCGGTGGCGGCGACGACGCCGGCGCGTCCAAGACGATCCGGGTCACCCTGGCCAACCACGTGTGGACCGAGAACATCAAGAAGGCGCTGCCCGCGTTCGAGAAGCAGACCGGGCTCAAGGTCGAGGTCACCCAGCTCGGCGAGGACCAGCTCTCCGACCAGTACAACGTCAAGCTGAACGCCGGCTCGGCCGACATCGACGTGATGATGTACCGCCCGCTGCAGGAGGGCAAGCTCTTCGCCAAGAACAAGTACCTCGCCGACCTGTCCGCCCAGGTGAAGTCCGAAAGCTGGGACTTCGGCGACTTCCAGGCCGGCCCGGTGGAGGCCACCACGTACGAGGGCAAGCCCGTCGGGATCCCGATCATCACCGAGCAGGAGGTCCTCTACTACCGCAAGGACCTGCTCGACAAGGCCGGCCTGAGCGGCCCGCCGAAGACCCTCGACGAGCTGAAGGCCGCAGCCGCCAAGATCAAGGCGGCCGAGCCGGACGTCGCCGGGTTCGTCTCCCGCACCGGCAAGTCCACGGCGGTCACCCAGTTCTCCAGCTTCCTCTACAGCTTCGGCGGCGACTTCGTCGACGGCGGCGGCAAGGCCGCGGTCAACAGCGAGGCGGCCAAGCAGGCGTACGCCTACTACGGCGGGCTGATCAAGGACTCCGGCCCGGCGAACGTCAGCACCGACATGGGCTGGCCCGAGGCGATGGCCATCTTCACCCAGGGCAAGGCCGCCTTCTACACCGAGGCGAACTCGCTCTACAAGAACGCCACCGACCCGGCCAAGTCCAAGATCTCGGACAAGGTGGGCTTCGCTCCGTTCCCGGCAGGCCCCGCCGGTTCCAAGCCGTACAACATCCCGTCGTGGGCGCTGGGCATCAACGACAGCTCCGAGAACACGGACAACGCCTGGAAGTTCATCGAGTGGGCCACCAGCAAGGAGCAGACGCTCGCCCAGCAGAAGTCCGGCGTGCCGGGCGCCCGCACCTCCGTCTGGGCCGATCCCGAAGGCACCTCGACCTTCCCGAAGGACCTGGCGGAGGCCATCGCGGCCAGCACCAAGGACGGGGTGGGCCATGATCGGCCGCTGGTCGTCCAGGTCGCCGAGGCCCGCGAGATCGTCGGCCAGCCGATCGTGGACGCGATCACCGGCAAGGACGCCGCCGCGTCCGCCGACACGGCCAACGCCGCGTTCCAGAAGTTCCTGGACGACGAGGCCAAGTAAGCGGCACACGCGGGTGGCGGGAGCGAGCGCCCGCCACCCGCGTACCTTGCCCATCCCTGGAGACCTCATGGCAACGATCACGACCAAGGCGGCGCGCGGCACTCCCACCGCCCCCGGCACGCCCGGCTGGGTGCGCTGGGTCGACGACCACCGCAAATGGCTCTTCGCCGCGCCCGCGATGACCTTCGTCGCCGCGCTGCTCGTCTTCCCCCTGGCCTGGACCGGCTACCTCAGCCTGACCGACGCCGAGGGGTCCGTCCGCGCGGAGAGCGAGTTCGTGGGCCTGCAGAACTACCTCGACGTGCTCTCCGACACCGCACGGTTCTGGCCCGCCGTCGGCAGGACCGCCGCGTTCACCGGCGTCGCGCTGCTGTTCGAGGTGGTCCTCGGAATGGCGATCGCCCTGCTGCTCTGGCGGCCGTTCAAGGCCCAGAAGTGGGTACGCGTCGCCATCCTGCTGCCGCTCGTCGCCACCCCCGTCGCGGTCGGCATGATGTGGCGGCTCATCTTCGACCCGAACATCGGCCTGGCCAACCAGCTGCTCGGCTGGTTCGGCATCGGGCCGCAGCCGTGGCTCGCCGGCCAGCACACGGCCCTGCCCACCACGATCTTCATCGACGTGTGGCAGTGGACGCCGATGGTGGCGCTGATCCTGCTGGCCGGGCTGACATCGCTGTCGGACGAGCCGCAGGAGGCGGCCCGCATCGACGGCGCCAGCACCTGGCAGCGTTTCCGGCACGTCACCCTGCCGCTGCTGGCGCCCACGCTGACCGTGGCGATCCTGCTGCGCGGCATCGACGCGCTGAAGACCTTCGACATCCTCTACGCCACCAAGGGGCGGGGCGGCGGCTCGTTCCACGAGGTGGAGACCCTCAACGTGTACGCCTACGGCCTCAGCTTCGACTACAACGAGTACGGCGTCTCCTCCACCGTCCTCATCCTCTTCTTCCTGATCATCATCGGGGCCATGTGGGCCCTGACCGCCCGGCGCAAGGAGGCCCAGCGATGAAGCCACGGCCCGCGTACCGGGTGTTCCGGGTGGTGGCGCTCACCGTCGTGGTGCTCACGCTGATCGCACCCCTGATCTGGATGATCGCCGCGTCGTTCAAGACCAACGTCGACATCTACGATCCGGGCAAGGCGCTGGTCTTCTCCCCCACCCTGGCCAACTACGCCAAGGTGCTCCAGCAGGCGAACTACGTCGAGTTCATCCTCAACAGCCTCTGGGTGGCGTTCGCCGCCACCGTGGCGTCGCTGATCCTCGGCCTGCCGGCGGCGTACTCGATGAGCCGGTTCAACATGAGGAAGTCCGCGCTGGTGGTGCTGATGGCCCGGGTCATCCCCGGCGTCTCGCTCCTGGTGCCCTGGTTCTACGTCTTCTCCAACCTGAAGATGGTCGGGGGCTTCGGGGTGCTGATCATCAGCCACATGTTCGTCTCGCTGCCGCTGGTGGTCTACATCATGATGGGCTATTTCGACAGCCTGCCGGCGGAGCTGGAGGAGGCGGCACTGGTCGACGGGCTGACCCACATCGGCGCCTTCCGGCGCATCACGCTGCCGCTGTCCATGCCGGGGATCGCCACCGCCGGGATCCTGTCCTTCATCTTCTCCTGGAACAACTTCATGTTCGCGCTCGTGCTCTCCGACGCCGGCACCAAGACCCTGCCCGTGGCGATCTTCGACTTCGTCGGTTACGCCAGCATCGACTGGGGCGGCCTGATGGCCGCGACCACCGTGGTGACCCTGCCGATCATGGTGATCGCCTTGTTCGTGCAGAAGTACGTGGTCTCCGGCCTCACGGCCGGCGCGACGAAGGGCTGACCGGCATGACCACCATCGCACGCATCGAGACCTTCCTGGTCGCCCCCCGCTGGCTCTTCGTCCGGGTGGAGACCGGCTCCGGGATCGTCGGCTGGGGCGAGGCCACCTGCGAAGGGCGGTCCGAGACCGTCCGCGCCGCCGTGCACCAGCTGGCCGAGCTGCTGGTCGGCCGGGACGCGCTGCGCATCGAGGACCACTGGCAGGTGATGACCAAGGGCTCGTTCTACCGGGGCGGCCCGATCCTGGCCAGTGCCGTGGCGGGCCTCGACCAGGCGCTCTGGGACATCGCGGGCAAGCACTTCGGCGCCCCCGTGCACCAGCTGCTGGGCGGCCCGGTCAGGGACCGCATCCGCGTGTACGGCTGGGTCGGCGGCGACGAGCCCGGCGAGGTGCGCGACCACATCGCCGCCCAGGTGGAGGCCGGGCTCACCGCGGTGAAGATGAACGCCTCCGGCAGGATGAGCCCGGTCGCGTCGGTCGCCGAGCTGGACGGCGTGATCGGCCGGGTGGCCGCCGCCCGCGAGGTGCTCGGCAACCACCGCGACGTCGCCGTCGACCTGCACGGGCGGTTCACCCTGGCCAACGCCCGCCGGCTGGCGCCGCTGCTGGAGCCGTACCGGCCGATGTTCATCGAGGAGCCGGTCGTCCCGGAGAACTCCCACCTCATCGGCGCGTTCGTCGGCTCGACCACCGTCCCGGTGTCGACCGGCGAACGGCTCTACAGCCGGCAGGAGTTCCTGCCCGTCTTCCAGGCCGGCATCGCGGTCGCCCAGCCGGACCTCTCGCACGCCGGAGGCATCACCGAGGTACGCAAGATCGCCGCGCTCGCCGACGTGTACGACGTGCAACTCGCGCCGCACTGCCCGCTCGGCCCGATCGCCCTCGCGGCCTGCCTGCAGGTCGGCTTCGCCACGCCGAACTACCTGATCCAGGAACAGAGCCTCGGCATCCACTACAACCGCGGCGCCGACGTGCTCGACTACTGCGCCGACAAGACCCCGTTGACCTTCGTGGACGGGCACGTCGAGCGGCTCACCGCGCCCGGACTGGGCATCGAGATCGACGATGCGCAGGTCCGCGCCGCCGACAAGAAGGGGCACGCCTGGCGCAGCCCCGTCTGGCGGCACCGGGACGGCTCCTACGCGGAATGGTGACATGCCCCCGGCATGACCAGCGGGGCCGCCGCGCGTCCACGGCCCGCGGCCCGGCCCGTCCCCCGCTCGCACCACCCGTGAGAAAGGCACCACGTGAAGATCACCGCTGCGGACGTCATCGTCACCAGCCCCGACCGCAACTTCGTCACCCTCAGGATCACGACGGATGACGGGATCACGGGGCTGGGCGACGGCACCCTCAACGGTCGGGAACTGTCGGTCGCGTCGTACCTGGCCGACCACGTCGTCCCCCTGCTGATCGGGCGCGACCCGCACCGCATCGAGGACACCTGGCAGTTCCTCTACCGCTCGGCGTACTGGCGGCGCGGGCCCGTCACCATGGCCGCCATCGCGGCCGTCGACGTGGCGCTCTGGGACATCAAGGCCAAGGCCGCCGGGATGCCCCTCTACCAGCTGCTCGGCGGCGCCTCCAGGACCGGGATCATGGCGTACGGGCACGCCTCGGGCCGGGACCTGCCCGAGCTGTTCGACTCGATCCGCCGGCACCTGGAGCTGGGGTACCGCTCGATCCGGGTGCAGACCTCCGTCCCTGGCATCAACGCCGTGTACGGCGTGGCCGCCCAGCCGAGCGTCGACGGCAAGCGCTACGACTACGAGCCGGCCCAGCGCACCGCGCTCCCCGCGGAGGAGGACTGGGACACCCGGGCCTACCTGCGCCACCTGCCCGGCGTGTTCGAGGCGGTGCGGGGCGAGTTCGGGCCCGAGTTGCCGCTGCTGCACGACGGGCACCACCGGATGACCCCCATCCAGGCGGCCAAGCTCGGCAAGGCGCTCGAACCGTACGACCTGTTCTGGCTGGAGGACTGCACGCCCGCGGAGAACCAGGAGGCGCTGCGCCTGGTCCGCCGGCACACCACCACCCCGCTGGCCATCGGCGAGATCTTCAACACCGTGTGGGACTACCAGACGCTGATCCGCGAGCAGCTCATCGACTACGTGCGGTCCGCCGTCACCCACACCGGCGGGATCACGGCCATGCGGAAACTGCTCGACTACGCCGCCCAGTACCAGATCAAGTCCGGGATCCACGGCCCGACCGACATCTCGCCGGTCGGCATGGCCGCCGCCCTGCACCTGGACCTCGCGATCCACAACTTCGGCATCCAGGAGTACATGCAGCACGGCGCCGCCACCAACGAGGTGTTCCGGCAGTCGTTCACCTTCGCCGACGGCTACCTGCACCCCGGCGAGCTGCCGGGGCTCGGCGTGGACCTCGACGAGGAGGCCGCGGCGCGCTTCCCGTACCAGGCGGCGTACCTGCCGTTCAACCGGCTCAAGGACGGCACCGTCCACGACTGGTGAGCACCGGCCCGCCCGGCCCGTCGTGGTGCCGGGCGGGCCCCGCCCCCGCGGGCCGCTCAGGGAGATGCGGGCGACCCTGGAAAGCGTCTCCGTAGCGCCCCGCCCGGGGGCTACCAGAACTTCACTTCGGGGTACTTCCGCGACGGCTTGTCCAGGAGAGGCCGACGCTCGCCCTTGAGGTGCGCGTCGAGGAAGGCGGTGACGTACGAACGAGTGATCTTGAGGGCGCGCTTGCCGTCGATCGGCGTCTTGGGCAGCCCGAGCTGCGGCAGCAGCACCGCATAGTCCATGAAGCTCATGTGTTCGGCGCCGGTCACGGTCAGCCAGCGTTTCCCGTCACCCTTCACGTGCGGCCAGAACAGGTCCCACGAGCCGTCCTTGCCGCCCGATTCCGGCTGGTGCCGGGGATTGCCGATCATCATGAAGGGCTTGACCAGCGGCTTGGCCGGCGTCTTGGGGTTGTAGGTGCCGTCGAGATTGACCGCGGCCTTGATCCGCCCCGACACCGGCAGCAGGTGCGCCGCGCTCTGGCCGCCGACCGAGTGACCCACCATGGCGATCCTCCTCTCGTCGATCAGCCGTTTCCAGCGCTTGTCCGCTTCCAGCCGCTTGAGGACGAACTCGGTGTCCGCGGCCCGCACCCGGGCCACCTTCTCGCCCGTCTCAGGGGTCTGGCCGGCCTTCCCCGCCTCGAAGGTGACGGTCCTGCCGTCGGGGAAGGTGGTGGCCAGCGACTCGTACGTGTGCTCGATCCCCGCCACCAGGTAGCCGCGGCTGGCGAACTCCTCGGCCAGCGAGGTCATGCTCGCGCGGGGCAGCGTCATGCCGGGCGACAGGACCACCAGAGGCCATCCGCCTTTCCGCTGCTGCGCGGGAACGCCGGCGCGGGCGTGCGTCACGGTCTTGGCGAGCGTGTCCGCCGGTACGTCCGCGAGCCGCGGCTCGCTCCTAATGATCAGCTCTGATTCCTGCGGCGTGAGGTACGGCGCGCGCTTGCCGGCGGCCTTGCGCGCCGGGTACCAGATCGAGACCATCAGCTCGCGCGCGTTCCGGTCGGTCACCCAGGGGTCGGGGCGGCTGGAGTCGATCAGGTGCAGGTCGGTCCTGCCGACCGGGTGGTCACCGGTCGGCGCCGGCAGGGCGGTGACGGGCGCGGCGGCCTCGGCCGGGATCGCGCCCAGGGTGGTCAGTGATGCGGAAAGCGCGAGAACGCTCGCGGTCACGGTCTTCTTCATGCGCTCAACCGTGCCGCGTGACGGCGGTCGACCGTCCCCGGCGAAAGTCACACGGCCCCAGCGACTTTCGTAGGGGATGGCCGGTCAGCCGTCGTCCTGCTCACCCCCGTCGTGATGGCCGACAGGTTCTCGCCGTCTTCTGGGAACCGGATGCGGCGCGCCGGAGCTCTCGCGTTCGTCCCGCGAACGGACAGGCATCGCCTGCCGTCAGGGGTGCTGGGGCGGTCGCGGGACGAGCAGCCCCCGGTTGAACGCCTCGGTGACGGCGGCGGCGCGGTCGTTGACCCCGAGCTTGGCGTAGATGTTGAGCATGTGCGACTTGATGGTCGCCTCGGTGAGGAACAACCGGGCCGCCGCCTCCCGGTTCGTGGCCCCGGACGCCACCAGCTGGAGCACTTCGACCTCGCGCGGGCTGAGCGGCCCGGGCACGGGCGCGCGCACGCGGTTCATCAGCAGGGCCGCCACCGACGGGGCGAGCACCGCCTCGCCGCGGGCCGCCGCCCGGACCCCCCGCGACAACTCGTCGCGGGGAGCGTCCTTGAGGAGGTATCCGGTGGCGCCCGCCTCGATCGCCGGAAGCACGTGGCTGTCGGTGTCGTACGTGGTCAGCACCAGCACGCGGGCCTCGCTCCCCCGCTCGGCGAGCTGCCTGATCGCGCTCACGCCGTCCATGCCGGGCATCCGCAGGTCCATGAGGATCACGTCCGGACGCAGGGCCTGGGCCAGCCGGACCGCCTCGGCTCCGTCGGCGGCCTCGCCGAGCACCTCGAACTCCGGGTCGCGGGCGAACATGCTGCTCAGCCCGTCTCTGACCACCGGGTGATCGTCCACGATCAGCAGCCGGATCGGGCCGGCGGGGCCGCTCACGCGCATGCCTCCGCCCGCTCGGAGGGGACGCGGGCCGAGATGCCCGTGCCGGCGCCCGGCTCCGACTCGACCTGCAGGGTGCCGGACACGCTCTCGATCCGTTGCCGCATCGCGATCAGGCCGAACCCGCCGCGATCGGCCCGCAGGCTTTCGGCGGCGGCGTCGAGCCTGGCCGGGTCGAAGCCGCCGCCGTCGTCGCGGACGTCCAGAGCCGCCTCGTGCTCCAGATACGACAACGTCACCCCCACCCTGGTCGCCCGCGCGTGCTTGGCCACGTTGGCCAGGGCCTCCTGCGCGATCCTGAGCAGCGCCGCCTCGGCCTCGGGCCGGATCGGCCGCGCCGTGCCGGTCGTCGTGACCTGGACGGTGATGTCGTGCAGTGCCGACCAGCGCTCGACGACGCCCGCCAGCGCCTCGCTCAGCCGCGCCGAGCGCAGCGGCTCCGGACGCAGCGCGTGCACCGACCGCCGCGCCTCCGACAGGCTCTCCCTGGCCAGCTCGGTCGCGGCCGCGACGTGCCGGCGCCATCCCGGCGGATCGTCGCCGGCGTGCTCGGCCGCGCGCAACTGGCTGATGATGCCGGTGAAACCCTGCGCCAGCGTGTCGTGGATCTCCCGCGCCATCCGCTGCCGCTCGTCCTGCACGCCGGCGTCGCGCGCCCGCGCCAGCAGCTGCTCGTGCAGGGCCGCGTTCTCCGCCAGCGACGCCGCCAGCTTGCGGTTCGCCTCGCGCGCCTCGTGGAGCGCACGGTCCCGCTCCTCGTTCCGCCGGTCGTCGCGCCGGGCGAACCAGGCGAAGGCGCACATGGGGATGACGTTCGCGGCGACGATGGCTCCGTAGGTGACCAGGCCGGCGGCCGTGCTCTTGTCGACGCCGTACGCCTGCGCCGTGCCCGCCACCGTCCCCACCGCGGCGACGCCGACCGGCTGCCACGGCCAGGGCAGGACCCGGAAGGCGTGAACGTAGACGGCGGGGGTGAAGAAGCCGAACCACGGCGACCTGACGACCAGAGCCGCCCAGAGCAGGACCAGCACGGCGATGAAGACCGCCATCACCGGCGCACGCTCGCGCCAGGCGGGACGGAGCGTGTGAACCCCCAGCATCCACGCCGCCAGCAGCGCGCAGAGGACCAGGTCGACGAGCAGGAGCGCGCCTGCCGCTCGCCGGTCGGCCACGGTGACCGCGGCCACGAACGCCAGCAACGCGTACGGCCCGACGGCCGCCGGCACCGGCCGCCATGCCCTCCACCGCGTCTGCCACCGCGTCTGCCACCGCGTCTGCCACCGCGTCTGCGACGGTGCCGGCCGCCATGTCCGCCAACGTGCCGGCCACCGTGTCGCTGGATCGCTCATCCGTGCCCTCCTCCCCCGCGCCCGCTCCCAGCGGCCAATCTAACCGCCACGCCGGCACGTCCGGCGCCGGTCAGCCGGCCCGGGGAGGCTCGATGGCGAGGGCGTGCATGAAGACGTTGCGCGGGTCCCACCGGGCCTTCGCCCGCTGCAGGCGCGGGTAGTTGTCCTTGTAGTAGAGCGTGTGCGCGGACACACCCGACGTGTTCCACTTCGGGTCGGCCAGGTCGGCGTCGGCGTAGTTGATGTAGGAGCCGTCGTCGACCTCGCCGGGCACCGGCACGCCGCCGGTGCCGGCGTACACGTCGCGGTAGAAGCCGCGTACCCAGGCGAGGTTGGCCGCGTCGTCCTTCTCCTCGCCCCAGATCGTCTGGTAGACCGCCTTCATGATCACGTCCCGCTGGGCGACCGCCGTGGCCCCTGGCGCCACCGCGCCGACCTGGCCGCCGTAGCCGATGAGCAGCATGCCGGACTCCGGCCCGCCGGTGGAGTTCGTCAGGTTGCGGTAGACGGCCGCGAGCTGGGTCTCGGTGAAGGAGCGTCGCAGGTAGCCGGCCTTGATCTTGTACCGGCGAGTGAGCACGTCGCCGGCCTCGCCGGTGCCCGGCCAGGTCATCGCGTGCAACCACGGCACCGTCCGCCGGATGTCGAGCACCGGGGTCAGGTCGACTCCGGCGGTCACCGCCGACACGAAGTCGGTCACCATCGTGTCGGCTCTGGGGAAGTCCGCGTCGATCTGGGCGACCAGCATGACGGTTCCGCCTGCGCGGTGCGACGGCTGGAGGATCCCGTACAACCCGGTGTACGGGGAGCCGGGCGCGCTGTTGCGCTCATGCCAGGTCCCGAAGTTGCGGAGCAGCCCGGTGAGCGCCCGTTCGGTCATGTGCTCCCACGACCAGAAGGTCGCGTGCTGCGACATCCGCTGCGGCGACGCCGGCAGCAGCCTGGCCGGGTCGGTGCCGGTGGCTCCGGACGAGCGCAGCCAGTAGCGGGTGACCACGCCGAAGTTGCCGCCGCCACCACCGGTGTGCGCCCACCACAGGTCGCGGTTCGGGTCGTCCGGCTCGCGGGTGGCCACCACCGCGCGGGCGCTGCCGTCACGGCCGACCACCACGACCTCCACGCCGTACAGGTGATCCACCACCGAGCCGTACCGCCGGGACAGGGCGCCGTACCCGCCGCCTGCGAAGTGCCCACCGGCGCCCACTCCCGGGCAACTGCCCGCGGGGATCGTCACGCCCCAGCCCTTGAACAGCGTCCGGTACACCTGCCCGAGCGTCGCTCCGGGTTGTACGGCGAACGCCCGCCGCCCGGCGTCATAGGCGACCTCGTCCATCGGGGAGAGGTCCAGCAGCACGCGTACCGCCGGGTCGGCGGTGAGGTTCTCGAAGCAGTGTCCGCCACTGCGTACCGCGACCCGCCTGCCGGACCGCACCGCGTCCGACACGGCGCGCACCACCTGGTCGGTCGACCCGACCACGCGGATCTCGTCCGGCCGGCCCGCGAACCTGAAGTTGTTGCCCCGCAACAGGGCGTCGTAACGGGCGTCACCAGGACGTACCGTCACCGCCTCGAACGCCGCCGCGTCCGATTCCGCCGACGCGGCATCGGCACCCCACGTGCCGGCCGCCCCGGCGACCGCCCCCGTGACCGCTCCGGCACCCGCACCGGCGAGCAGCCCACGACGGCTCAAAGCCATGCGGCCGGGCGGGCTCGGGCTCCCACCGCTCACTTCCGACATGTGTCTCGCTCCTTCCGACTGGAGGTCGTCAGCCTCCCAATCCGGCAGCGAGGCGCACATCAACCCATGCCATGAACCGGCGGCTGAACCCTCCACCCCGCCGAACGGCTGACCCGCCCCACCGAACGGCTGACCGGCGGAGGACGGCTCCGGCCACCCGGGGGTTGGCGCGGCCGGAGGCCGGTGCGGCCGGTGCGGCGGTGCGGCCGGTGCGGCCGGAACTCGGCTAGCCGGAGAGCACCGCATAATCGAGTGGCGTCTGCGCGAGCGCTTCCCGGGCGAAATCGGCGTAAGGGACGACCGCGTCGTAGGCCCGCGAGGTGGAAGAAGGGATCCGGCCGTGACCCGCCGCCACCGGCGGGGAGGGCTCGGGAGAAGGGGAACCGTTGTGGGACATGTGCTGGTGACCGGGGCCACCGGGGGGATCGGCAGGGCGGTGGTCGGCGCGCTGGCGGAGGCGGGGCATCGGGTGACCGCCGTGGGGCGCGGCGTCGGGCGGCTGGCTGTCCCAGGGGTCGAGGCGGACCTGGCCGAACCCGGCACGCTGGCCGCCGCCTTGGCCGCGCTGGAGGATGCGGGAGAGCTGGATGACGTGCAGGCGCTGGTGCACTGCGCGGGGATCTCCCCCGTCGAGGCCGTCGCGGATGCCGGCCCGGACACCTGGCGGCGCACGCTGGCGGTGAACGTGGCCTCGGCCGCCGAGCTGGTACGCCGGACGTTGCCCGCCTTGCGCCGGTCCCAGGGCCATGTGGTCTTCGTCAACGCCTCGCCCGGGATGACCGGCGTTCCCCGGTGGTCGGCGTTCGTCGGCAGCAAGGCGGCGCTGCGGGAGCTGGCGGATTCGCTGCGCGAGGAGGAGGCCGCCCATGGGGTACGCGTCACCACGGTCTATCCCGCGGCGACGGCGACCGACCTGCTGGGGGAGGTCAGGCGGGCCTTCGGGCGCGCGTACGACCCGGCGTCGTGCATCCGGCCGCAGACGCTGGCGGCGATGATCGTCTGGGTGCTGAGCGCGCCGGCGGACGCCTACCCCAGCGAGCTGTCCGTACTGCCGTCGCCGCGTTGAGCTGCGCCGGTCCCTTCGGGTTCACGGGCCGTGGACGGCGCGATGCGACAGCGAAGCATCCGACCGAAACGGTTCTCGGCCGGATGCTTCTGAGGTCGGCGGTCAGCTCACCGGCGACGCCGACGGCGGCGGCGCGCACTAGCGCCGGAGCCGTCCGGATATAGATCCGGATTAGGCACTGGTGGACGGGCGATGCCGATGTAGTGCAGAAGAGACATGGTGTCCTCCGTGGTGCTCGTGCCGTTCACGGGACGGTGGTGTGCCCGCTCCCAGCGACAACACCCCACGTGTCCCGGGTCTGCCCGTTCGGGCAGCTTCTGACCTGGTTTTTACCCCCGACCTGGGCACGGACGCCGCCACGCCTCCCACCCTTGATCGGCTGGGGCTCCGCGCATACTCTGCCCGTGCGGATCATCCTTGCCCGGCCCCCCACGGACGGAGTCGCGATACTCATGCTGCTCAGGACGAAGGCTGCGTTCGTGACCTCGCTGGCCGCAATCGCGATGACGGTCACGCCGCCCGTGGCGCACTCCCAGGCGAGGGCGGGCCGCGTGGCCTCCTGCCCGCTCGTCTTCGGGCACGGCGGCTACCCTTCAGGGCCGAACCCCTGGGAACGCGACCAGATCCGCCAGCCCAACAACGTCCGCGCCGTGAACGACCAGAAAGCCAGGGGCGCCGACGGGGTGGAAGGCGACGTCCAGCTCACCCGGCACGGCACCAAGGCCGTCATGTGGCACAACACCACCACCAACGGGCTGACGGGCACCAGGAAGAACATCACCGACATCTGGTGGACGGCAGGAAGCGACAACCTGCGCGACCGCCGCATCGCACGCGGCCCGTACGCGGGAGAGCAGGTCTACACGCTGCGGCAATGGCTCGACCACGTGCGCTCAACCGGCCTGATCGCTCTGCTGGAGGTCAAGACCGAGGCCAGAGCCGTCCTGTCCGACCCCGTCTACGCGGCGGCCGCCTGGAAGGAGATCTCCGACCCGATCAAGGAACGCCAGGCCTCTCAACGCATCCTGGTCTACTCCCTTGACTCCTGGATCCAGGCCGAGCTCGCCAAGCGCCACCCCGGCCTCCTCAAGGGCTCCGAGGCCCGCTGGACCGACGGCGTGAGCTGGGAGGAGCCGACACCCGCCTGGAGCGGCAACGTGAGCCGCTGGCAGGAGGTGCTGGCCCAGGCGCCGGAGAGTGTGATGACGAACTTCACGAGGGAATATCGCACCTGGCTCACCGGCGCCTGCGGGTAGACCGGCCGCCCTCGGGTCCGGTGGTCGCGCCCGCATCTCTCAGTCGTAGAGTCGAACTCCATCCCGGCCGGCGGGGCGGGGCAGTCGCCCCACACGATCGATCCGGCCCTGTCGGGCGGCCCGTCGGCCGCGGCGGCCGGTGTGTACGCGAGCGGGAGCGCCGCCGTCGCGGACGCCCGTACCTGTCGTTTGATCATGAGATGACGGTATGTGGGCGGCAGGGCTACGGATCGATGGTGCTCGCAGGTGGATTCGATGGTGGTACAGGCACCACCTCGGGCCCTGTCGCCGGCGGCGCCCGGCCTGTCGTGTCCCGCCCGTCACATGGTGTTCGTGCGGAAGGAGGAACGGTAGGACTGGGGGGTGACGCCGACGACGCGCCTGAACCTCTCCCTGAAGGCGGTGGCCGATCCGAACCCGGCCTGCGCGGCGATGCGCTCCACGCCGTGGTCGGTGGTCTCCAGCAGGAACTGGGCCCGGCGCACCCGGGCTCGCAGCAGCCACTGCAGCGGGGTTGTGCCGGTCTGCTCGCGGAAGCGGCGGCTGAAGGTGCGCTCGCTGAGCCCGCTGCGCGCCGCCAGCCGCGCGAGGGTGATCTCCTGGGCGAGGTTGTCCTCGATCCACGACAGCACGGGCTCCAGCAGCGAGCCCCTGGGCACCGGCGGCTGGGCGTGCACGATGAACTGCGCCTGCCCGCCCTCTCGTTCCAGGGGCACGACCGCCAGCCGGGCCGAGTCGGCGGCGACCGCGGAGCCGAGGTCGCGGCGGATGATGTGCAGGCACAGGTCCATGCCGGCCGCGGCGCCCGCCGAGGTCAGGATCTGGCCGTTGTCGACGTACAGCACGTCCGGCCGCACATCGACCCGCGGGAACGACTCGGCCAGCCGCCGCGCCGCGACCCAGTGGGTCGTCGCGCTCAGCCCGTCGAGCAGCCCCGCCGCGGCGAGGACGAACGCCCCCGCGCAGATGGATGCGACCCGGGTGCCGGCCGCGACCGCCGCGCGCAGGGCGTCGAGCACCTCCGGGCCCGGCGGGGAGGCGTGTTCGGAGCAGCCCGGCACGACGATGGTGTCCGCCTCCGCCAGCGCTTCGAGGCCGTGCGGGGCGACGAGCGTGAACGCGCCGCTGTCCACCTGCGGCGTCGGCGCGCAGACCAGGACGCGGTACGGGCGGCGCCCGTCGGCCAGCCGGGCACGCCCGAACACCTCGATCGGGGTAGCCAGATCGGCCGCCACCACCTGGTCCAGGGCCAGGACCGCCACCGTGTGCATGGGGACACGGTAGACGAGAACTCGCCACCGGCGCCTGCGCTGGTCGATGCGCCGGCGGCGGGTGGCGCACCCGATGGAGGCGCGTGGCGGGAATCCGTTGGAAGTTGTCGATCCAGCCCATGGGGCCGCGTGAAGGGGCCGGTCTAGCCTGGGCGCTGCGAAAGTGCCGCGTACTCGAGAAGGAGCGGCGACCTCCCACCACCGTGCCCAGAACGGATCACTTCACCTCATGTCCATCGTCATGCCGATCCTGATCGGCCTGGTAGCCGTCTCCCTCATTTCCCTGATCCCGGAGCCGCACCGGCGTCCCGTCAACGCCGTGGTGGTCGCGGGCGCCGGAGCCGCCTATCTCGGCGGCGGCGGGCTCGGCTACTGGGAGTTCGTGCTGCCGGTCGTCATGTGCTACGTCGCCTACCGGGGGCTGGAGAGCTGGACGTTCATCGGCATCGGCTGGCTGCTCCACACGGCCTGGGACGTACTGCACCATCTGCAGGGCAGCCCTCTCCTGCCCTTCGCCGAGGACTCCTCCTTCGGCTGCGCGATCTGCGATCCGGTGATAGCGCTGTGGTGCTTCGCGGGCGGCCCCTCGGTCTTCGGCTGGCTGCGCGCCCGCCTGACCCGCGGGCCGGCCGCGCGGTCGACGCCGGCCGCACGGGGATCATGACGGCGCCTGTACGCCGGGCGTGCGCGTCACCAGGCGCTCCGGACCGGCACCCGGACGGGAGGACCGGCGCCGGGGCAGGAACGCGGAGATGGTCATCCCGGCCACCCCGGCGGCCATCGAGATGATCAGCGCGTAGCGAAGGCCGTCCAGGGAGGGCAGCGTGGCGGCGCCCAGCTGCACGGTGTGCGCGGCCAGCACGGTGCTGATCACCGCGCTGGCCGTGGCGGTGCCGATGGAGCGCATCAGCGAGTTGAAGCCGTTGGCCGCGGCCGTCTCCGAGACGGGGACCGAGCTCATGATCGAGGCGGGCATCGCGGCGTAGCCGAGGCCTGCCCCGGCCGAGACGACGGTCGCGGCCAGCGCGACGTGCCAGACCTCCGTCATCACCGCCAGCGCGCCGGCGTAGCCCGCGACGGCGAGCAGGGCGCCGAGCATGAGGGTCACCTTGGGGCCGTAGGCGCCGGTGACGCGGGCCGAGACGGGCGAGAGCACGATCATCATGCCGCCGCCGACCGCCATGCACAGCCCGGCCTCGAACAGGGAGAGCCCGAGCCCGTAACCGGAGGCGGGCGAGGTCTGGAGCACCTGGGGGAAGACCAGCTGGGTGCCGAACATGGCGAATCCGAAGGCGATGGACGCCAGGTTGGTGAGCAGCACCTGCCGCCGGGTGGTCGTCCGCAGGTCGACCAGGGGGTTGGCGACCCGCAGCTCCACGAACGCCCAGACGGCGAAGATGACGGCCGCCGCGGCGAACAGCCCCAGGGTCAGCGGGCTCGTCCAGCCCCAGCCGCCGCCCTTGCTGATGGGCAGCAGGAAGCACACCAGACCGGCCGTCAGGCCCGCCACACCGGGGAAGTCGAAGCGTCCCCCCGCGCGCAGCGACGAGTCGGGGACGACTGTGAGGGTCAGGACCAGCCCCGTCGCGCCCATCGCCGCGGCCACCAGGAAGAGCATGTGCCAGCGGCGTACTGCGCGACGACGGCGCCCAGCGGGAGCCCGATCGCGCCGCCCGCGCCCAGCGTCGCGCTCATCAGGGCCATGGCCGAGCCCAGCCGCCCGGCCGGCAGCAGGTCACGCATGATGCTGATGCCGAGCGGGATCACTCCGACCGCGCAGCCCTGCAGCGTACGGCCGAGCACCACGAGGGGCAGCGCGCTGGTGAAGACGCAGATCGCCGATCCGATGACCATCAGGGCGAGGCTGATCACCATCATGCGGCGCTTGCCGTACATGTCTCCCAGACGCCCGCTCACCGGCGTGAACACCGCCGAGGACAGCAGCGTGGACGTGATGGCCCAGGACGCGTCCTCCGCCGAGGCCGACAGCAGCCGCGGCAGGTCGGGGATGATGGGCACCATCAGGGTGAACATCATCGACACGACCATGCCGCTGAAGGCCAGGGCGGCGGTGACGAGCCCGCTCGATCTGGTGGGGATGGGGGGAGGCGCCACCGGGCTCCGTTCGGTCGGGGACGGGACAGCACAAGGCTGTCAGAGACCCCGAAAGGGATACCCATCCCCCGCCCGCGACAGACCTCGGCCCGCTCACCCGTCCGTCCGGCCAGGAGGCCGCCTGGTCACGGTCGTTCGCGGTCGTTCTCGCGGCCCGTTCACGGTCGTTCGCGGTCGTTCTCGTCGCGCTGCGCGCGTGCGTGCCAGACCCACACGGTCAGCGCGGCGAACAGCAGGGCGAGGAACGGCGATCCGGCCAGCAGCAGGATCACCCCGAATCCCGAGCTGACGACGAGCATGGCGGTGTACGCCCGTCTGGACAGGTCCGGGGCCGCTGCCCCGCGTAGTCGGCGCGTGCCGGTGCCGAAGGACTTCGCGAAGTCGGGGTCGTCGACCCGCAGCCGGCGCTGGATCTCGCGCAACGCTTCACGTTCGTGGTCGTCGAGCACGACACACCTCCGGGGGCCCAGGTGCGATTCGTCACCCTTCTGGACGATTTCTATCGTAACACGATATAAACTGGAGTCTACGGGTACGTTTGCACAGGAGGTCGGCGGGGGCGATGGAGGACCAGGCAGCGGAGCGCACGCCCCTGACCAAGGAGGACTTCGAGGCGCTGGCCCGGTTCCGCTTCGGGATCCGCAGCTACCTGCGCTTCAGCGAGGAGGCGGTGCGCGCCGCCGGCCTCACGCCGCAGCAGTATCAGCTGCTCCTGGCCCTGAAGGGGTTCCCGGGACGCGACTGGGCCACCGTGCGGGAGCTCGCCGACCGGCTGATGCTGCGCCACCACAGCGTGGTCGAGCTGGTCAGCCGCGCGCAGGGGCAGGGTCTCGTACGCCGGGGCGCCCATCCCAGCGACGGCAGGGCGGTGCGGGTGATGCTGACCCGCGAAGGCGAACGGGTCCTGGGGCGTCTGAGCGCGCTGCACCGCGACGAGCTGCGGCGCATGGACACCGCCCTCCTCCCCCCGACCTGGCACGGAGCTTCTCCCGCCGCCAAGGGGGACCCGTCCTCGTAGGAGTTCCACGGCACCGGCCACGCACGCACGCGGTTGAGGAAGGGATCATGGACACTGGGACCACGACGACCACGCCCACCACGCTGACCTCGGAGCACGCTCTCCTCCTGGCCCACATCACCGACCGCGCCCGTCGCGTCCTGCGGATCGCGTCGGAGAACCGGTGGCCCCGCAGTGAGCTGGCGGCGCTGGCCCGCTACCTGCGCGCCGAGCTCATCAGGCAGGTCACCGACGAGGAACGGCTGCTCTTCCCCGCCAACGAGGCCACCCCCGAGCTGTCGCGCCTGGCCCGCGACCACGCGCGGCTGCGCGCCTGTGTGGACACCATCGCCGTCGCGGCCCGAGGCGACGGCACCCGCTCACCCGCGCAGCTCGCCACCATCGTCCGCGACCTGCTCACCCAGCTCGAACGCCACTTCGCCATGGAGCAGGCGACCCTGGCCACGCCCGGCAGGCCGACGATCTCGACCGCCTCCCTCGGAGCCTGCCCGCACCGCTGGTTCACGCTCACCGAAGGCCCCGTCATCGACCTGGACGCGCTCCCGGCGGACCAGCTGCTCGACGCCGTCAGCGACCGGCTGCGCCGGCTGGCCCTGGGCGAACGGCTCGACCTGCACGCGCGCACCGACCCCGCCGCGCTCTGCGCCGCCCTGGCGGCCGGCGACCCGGACGTCGGCTTCGCCTACCTGGCCTGCGGGCCGATCCGGTGGCGGGTGCGCGTCACGCGCCGGCTCCGCAGGTGATCCGTACGCGCTCTCACTTCAGCGGGCTGATCCCCTGCACGGCCAGGTCGAGCGGCCGGCCCGCCTCGGTGAGCGTCACCGAGCAGGCGTTCACGTGCTATCCCCGCCTCGGCGTACGCGCAGGCGCGGGGGCGGCGGGGCGCGGGGCGGCGGAGAACCGCGGGCCGTCAGGGACGGCCCGCGGTCTCCCCCGTCAGGCGCAGGCGATGGAGCCGGTGAACTGGCAGGGGTCGCCGGGGGCCGTGTAGGCGACCCGGTCCACCTGGAAGGTGAGCGTCCTGCCCGGGTCCTCGAACGGACCCATGTGCTCGGTCAGCGTGTCGCTCCCCCACACGTTGAGGAACAGGTTGGCGTCGCGCTTGGGCAGCCGCGCGGCGTCCGTGATCGAATGGACCTTCGTGCCGTTGACGTAGTAGTCGATCCTGGTTTCGGACCACACCATGCCCACGTCGACGAACCCCTCGGGGATCGGCGCCAGCATCTCCCCCAGCGGCGTGCCGTCGTCCCAGGCGACGAGCTTGACCTTGCCGGGGTCGCGGCCCATGACCTTGATGTCGATGGCCTCGCCGGTGACGTAGGTGAACATCGCCGACATCAGACCTGACCCGGCGACCCCTTTCAGCCGGGCCTCGTAGGTGCCGTGTCCCAGCCGCCGGCGGGTCTGGATCTCGGCACAGGCGTACTGCCGGTCGCCGGCCGCCTTCTTGGCGAACGACAGGTTGAGCATGCCTCCGGAGGCGGACACCTGGTCGCCGGCCCAGGTGCAGTTCTGCTGGGCGCCGTTGTTCCAGCCGTCGGAGACGTACCAGCGGGAGGTGTCGAGGGTGTCGAAGCCGTCGACGAACGACGTGGTGACCGAGCAGGCGACGGAGCCGGTGAACTGGCACGGGTCACCGAGCCTGGTGTAGGCGATGTGGTCGTAGGACGCCTCGACGGGGTGGCCCGGGTAGGTGAAGGGGCCCATCCAGCCGGTCAGCGTGTCGCTGCCCCAGATCTGGGCGTACAGGATCTGCTCGTGGGTGGGCACCTGGCCGCCGGTCAGGGTCTTGACCAGCGTGCCGTTGACGAAGAAGCGCAGCCGGCCGGGCTCCCACACGTACGCGAAGTCGACGTAGGTCGAGGCCGAGTCGGCGGGCAGCGCGGCGGGGAAGCCGCCGGAGGAGGTGCCGTTGACCCACGAGTTCACCTCGACCTTGGTGGTGTCCTTGCCGAGCACCTCGAAGTCGATCTCGTCCCACGGCTGGTCGTGCACCGGGCCGATGTAGGAGAAGAAGGCGGAGTTCAGGCCGCTGCCCTTGCCCGCTTTCATCCTGGTCTCGAACGTGCCGTAGCCGAGCCGGGCCCGCGACTGCACCTCGGCGCAGGAGTAGTCGCGCGCCCCGTACGCCTTGTCGTCGAAGGTGATGGTGAGCGCTCCGCCCTCCACCCGTACGTTGTTCTTGTTGAACTGGCAGTTCTGGTGGTCGCCGTTGTTCCAGCCGTCGGAGACGTACCAGCGGCTGGTGTCGAGGGCGCCGTCGAAGCGGTCGATGAACGACGCGCCCCCGGCGGCGGCGGTGGCGGCGGTGGCGGGCTGGACGGGGATCAGGGCCAGCAGGCCGAGGATGAGGGCGGTCACGGTGGCGCTCAAGCGGGACATGGGCTCCTACTCTCGATGGGTACGGATCTCTTCCGGCCAGGCGAGCGTGATGCCGAGCGTGTCGCTCAGCAGGTGCTGGTAGTCCGACAGTTGCGCGGCGTCGGAGCGGACCTTGCGCGGCGGCAGGTCGCGGTCCAGGCAGAAGCCCGCGAGCGCGCCCACGGCCTCGCCGATGGCCCACTCGACGGGATGCAGCCGGTAGCAGCCGTTGGTGATGTGGGTGGTGCCGATGTTCTTGTTGGCGGGCAGCAGGTTGTCCACGCGTACGGGGACGAGCGCCCCGAGCGGGATCTGGAAGGGGTACGCCTCGATGTCGACGTAGGTGCGCCCCGCGGTGCTGGGATGCAGGTCGATGCGGTAGCGGCCGAGCCCCACGCTGTCGTGGAAGATTTCGCTGCCCGTGCCCTCCGGCCTGGCCTGCACGCCGACGTGCTGCTCCAGGACGGTGAACTCGGCGACGATGCGGCGCGACTCGCGGATGTAGGGGGTCTTGGCCAGCCCGTCGCGGGTGCCGGTCACGTCGGGCCGCAGCCGCAGGCCGGGGTAGCCGCCCTCGGTCTGCATCCAGTACAGGAACGACAACGACAGCTCCCGGCTGCCCGCCAGGGCGACGGCGGGGTCGGCGCCGAGCAGCGGGCTCTCCCAGTAGTCGATCTGCGGCCAGTTCACCATGGTCAGGTCGGGCAGGCCGGTGAACTGCTCGCCGGCCAGGACGCGGCGGAACTGCCACAGGTCGAAGTGCCCGGTCCCGTCGCCGAAAAGCCGCCACTCGCGCCGCTCCAGCGTGATCGGCACGACGTCCGTCCACGACAGCTGCGGCCCCGGCCAGAACGGCGCGACGGTGTCGCGCCAGTGCTCGTAGCCGGCGGGCCGGTCGATGACGTGCTCCTCGCCCGGCCGGTGCTCCAGCGCGAAGCACCACGAGATGGCCTGCTGGTCGAGGGGGTCGGCGGTGGAGGGGGCGTGCGGCTCGCCGGTCGTGTCGCGCCCCTCGGCCCCGACGACGTGTTCGACGTCCGCGAGCTCCAGCAGGTCGCCCAGCTCGGTGGCGTCGACCACGTACGGCGCCGCGACGGTCAGCTCCCCGCCCGTCTCCAGGTCGCGCAGCGTGACGGCGTCGATCCTGTCGCCGCTCGTCCACGCGGCGACGGGCTCGTGCCGGAGCAGCACGGTGATCAGGCCCGACGCCCGCCAGGGGGCGAGCATCTCGTCGAGTACGGCGACGGCCACGCGCGGCTCGTGGTTCATCCTGCTGACGATGCCGAGCCCGGGGTCCGTCAGCGGGCCGGCGCCCGGGCGCACCGGGTAGTTGCGCCGGTAGTAGTCGCGCACCCGGCGGCGCAGGTCGGCGTAGCCCGGCGGGGCGAACTCCCGCTCGATCCAGGGGTGCTCGTCCGGCGGCACGGCCTGGGCGGTCAGCTGGCCGCCCAGCCAGTCGGTGTGCTCGGTCACGATCACCTTGCGGCCGAGTTTCGCGGCCGTGAGCGCGGCCGCGACGCCTCCCAGGCCGCCGCCGACGACGAGCACGTCAGTTCGGAGTTCCGTCATTCCCCGTGGGCTCCTTCTTGTGTATGAGAGAGCAGCGTCTATAAGGGCAGGCGCCATCGCCGGGCCGCGGCGCGGCCCGGGTGAGCTGGTCGTCGGGGTCTAGGGCCGCTCTTCGCGGGCGGCGGCGATGGTCGTGCCGGGGACGATCGGGCAGGGGACGAGCAGGCTCTCGGGTGGCTGGTCGGGGTGGTCGAGCATGTCGATGACCCGGTCGACGGCGATGCGGCCGATCGCGACGCGCGGGATCTCCAGGGAGTCCCACTGGGCGGAGGTGCCCTCCCAGGTGGCTTCGAGCACGGCGACGGAGATGTCCTCGGGCACTCGTACGCCACGCTCCCTGAGCCCGCCCAGCAGCTGCTCGGCCAGCCGGACGCTCTCGGCGACCACCGCCGTCTCGCCGCCGCGGACGAGCTCGTCGATCCACTCGCCGGTCAGTCCGCTCTCGCCGCGGAAGCCGGGCGACCTGTCGGTCAGGCCGAGCCGCTCCACCGCCTCGCGGTAGCCGTCGCGCCGGTCGGCGTACGGCTCCATCTCCATGGGCTCGCGCAGGTAGGCGAAGCGGCGGTGGCCGTGTCCGGCCAGCTTGTCGACGATGCCGGTGGCGGCGCCGCGGTAGTCGGGGATCACGCACGGGATCTCCGCGCCGGGCACCTCCCTCCGGCCGATGTGCACGAACGGGTAGCCGTCGGCCCACAGCCTGGCCAGCTCCGCCCGGTCGGTGGAGACGCCCAGCAGCACGCTGCCGTCGGCCAGGTTGAGCCGGTTGGTGCCGTCGCGGTAGACCCTGCGCCGCCCGTCGCCCGCTCCCGTCGAGGTGAACATCACCAGGTCGAAGCCGGTCTGCTCGGCCCGCTCCTCGATGCCGAGCAGGAACTCGAAGTAGAAGTCGTCGCGGGCGTGCGGGAAGACCGCCTCGAAGGTGTGCACGCCGATCAGGCGGTTGCGCTTGTTGCGCAGGTTGCGGGCGGACGCGTTGGGGACGTACCCGAGCTCCTTGATCGCCGCGAGCACCCGCTGGCGGGTCTCCTCGGGGATGCGCGCGGAGTCCACGTCCCCGCTGATCACGCGGGACACGGCCGACTGGGACACCCCGGCCAGCCGGGCCACGTCGGACTGGCGCGGGGCCTGCCCGCGGCGCTTGGGCGTCATGGACCTTCCTCCTTGCCGTCACCGCAATCATCGGCGGCACCAGGGGCATCGGCGGGGCCGGCGGCTCGCAGGGCCGGCGCGGCCGCGTGGGTGGTGGACGCGAGATCGCCGGCCCGGCCCTTCTGGTGCAGCCAGCAGTGCGCCCAGTGCCCGCCGCCCAGGTCGGTGCGCGGCGGCGGGCTCTGCTCGCACTCGGGCATCGCGAACGGGCAGCGCGGGTGGAAGCGGCACCCGGCGGGCGGGTTCACCAGGCTCGGCGGCTCGCCCAGCTCGTCGGCCCCGTCGAACAGCGCGGCACGGTCGTCCTCGCCGCGGCCGGGGTCGGGCGAGGACTCGATGAGCAGCTTGGTGTACGGGTGGCGGGGCCGGGCGATCACGTCCTCCTTGGGCCCGCCCTCGATCATGCGCCCGGCGTACATGACGACGATGTCGTCGCAGAGGTAGCGGGCGCTCGCGATGTCGTGCGTGATGTAGAGCAGCGCCAGCCCGTCCTCGTCGCGCAGCCGGGCGAGCAGGTTGAGCATGTCGAGCCGGATCGACACGTCCAGCATCGAGATGGGCTCGTCGCCGAGCAGCACCTTCGGCCGTACGGCGAGCGCGCGGGCGATGACGACCCGCTGGCGCTGGCCGCCGGACAGCTCGTGGGGGAACTTGTCGACGAAGTCGCCCGCGGGGCTGAGGCTGACCCGTTCGAGCAAATCCAGCACCTGCCGCTCCAGCTCCCGCCGGTCGCGCGTGCGGTGGTGCAGGCGCAGGGCGCGTTCGAGGTTGTAGCGGACGCGGTGCAGCGGGTTGAGCGACCCGAACGGGTCCTGGAAGATCAGCTGCACGTCGCTGTGGTAGCCGCGGCGGCCGGTGCCGGCGCGGCCGTGCAGCAGCACCTCGCCGCTGGTGGGCGGATAGAAGCGGGCGAGCACGCGGGCCAGCGTGGTCTTGCCGCTGCCGCTCTCGCCCACCAGGGCCACGATCCGGCCGGGCAGCAGCGCCAGGGTGGCGTCCTCCACGGCTCGCACGACGCCGCGCCTGCCGACGGGGAAGTGCTTGGCGACGTCACGCGCCTCGAGCACGGGCTCGCTCATCACCGGTCACCTCCAGCAGGGTAGAGCAGGCAGGCGACCTCGTGCCCGGCGGCCGGGACGAGCTCGGGCAGGATGCGGTCGCAGCCGTCGAAGCGCTCGGGGCAGCGGGGGTGGAACGCGCACCCTGGCGGTGGCCTGCGCAGGTCGGGCGGGCTGCCGGGGATGCCGGACAGCGGCCGCAGCGGGGCGTGCAGCGGCGGGAACGAGTCACGCAGGCCCTGGGTGTACGGGTGTTTCGGGCCGGTGTAGAGGGCCCGCGCGGTGCCGATCTCCACGATGCGGCCCGCGTACATGATGGCGATCCGGTCGGCCACCTCCAGCAGCAGCGACAGGTCGTGGGTGACGAAAACGACGGCGAAGCCCAGCTCGTCGCGCAGGCGCAGCACCTGGGAGAGGATCTGGCGCTGCATGACCACGTCCACGGCGGTGGTCGGCTCGTCCATGACGACCAGGTCGGGCCGGCAGGCCAGGGCGAGGGCGATGGCCGCGCGCTGCCGCATGCCGCCGGAGAGCTGGTGGGGGTAGCCGCGCACCCGGTCGGCCGAGATGCCGACCATGGCCAGCAGTTCGGCGGCCCGCTGCCAGGCCTCCTTCTTGCTCATCCGCCGGTCGTGAGCGCGCAGCGCGTCGGCGAACTGGGCGCCGAGCCGCAGCACGGGGTTGAGGGCGTCCATGGCGCTCTGCAGGACGATGGACAGGCTCGTCCAGCGCAGGTCCCGCAGGGCCTTGTCGTCCAGCGTCACGAGGTCGACGGGCGGGCCGCCGTCGCGGCCGTGGTAGAGGATGCGGCCCGCGGTGGTCACGGCGGGCGGGCGCTGGAGCCGGGTCAGCGCGGTGATCAGGGTGGACTTGCCCGACCCCGACTCTCCGGCCACGCCCAGGATCTCGCCGCGGCGCAGCGTGAACGACACGTCCACGCACGCCCGCACCTCCCCGGCGTACTCGACGCTGAGCCCGTCCACCCGCAGCACCGCGCGGTGGGCGGCCGGGGTGGCCGGCGCGTGTTCCTGTGTCTGGGAGGTCATGCCGCCTCGCTCCTCGCGATCCGTCGCCGGCGGGTCCTGACGACCCGGAGTTTGGGGTTGGCCACCTCGTCCACGCCGAAGTTGACCAGGGCCGCCGCCGTGCCGATGAGCGCGATGCACAACCCCGGCGGCACGAACCACCACCACAGCCCGCGCAGCACCGCGCTCTGCTGCTGCGCCGCCTGGATCATGGTGCCCCAGCTGATCGCCGCTGAGTCGGAGATCCCGAGAAAGGCCAGCCCGGCCTCGGCCAGCACCGCGCCGATCAGCGCGTGCAGGAACATCGAGGCGATCAGCCCGGTCAGGTGCGGCAGCACCTCGAAGAAGACGAGCCGGCGGTTGCTCTCGCCGAGCAGCCGCATGGCGCGTACGAAGTCGCGTCCCGCCACGCTCATGGCCTGGGCGCGCAGCGTGCGGGCGCCGCCCGCCCAGCCGAACAGCCCGATGATGAGCGCGATCGTCCACAGGCCCGTGCCCTGCAGGTAGCCGGCCACGACGAAGATGAGCGGCAGCACCGGCATGACGAGGAAGAGGTTCGTCAGGAAGTTCAGCACGCCGTCCACGCCGCCGCCGAAGTAGCCGGCGGTCACGCCGACCAGCACCGCCAGCGCCGTGCCGATCGCGGCGGCCAGGAACCCCACGAACATCGAGCCGCTCGCCCCCGCGATCACCTGGGCCAGCACGTCCTGCCCGAACTGGGTGGTGCCGAGCAGGTGCTCGCCCGACGGCGGCTGGGCGATGGCCTGAATGTCGTTGGCCCTGGGATCGAGGCCCAGCACGGTCTCGCTGAACCAGCCGCCGAAGATCGCGACGAGCGCGAAGAAGGCGATGATCGCCGAGCCTGCGCGTACCTTCATGCGCGCTCCCTGATGCGCGGGTCGAGCAGCGCGTACACCGAGTCGGCCGCCAGGTTGGCCAGCAGCACGGTGAGCGTGAGGAGGAAGAAGACGCCCTGCATCACCGGGTAGTCGCGCTGCTGCAGCGAGATGAAGAGCAGGTAGCCGATGCCGGGGTAGCTGAAGACGATCTCGGTCAGCAGCGCGCCGCCGACGACGCCGCCGAGCGCGAGGGCGAAGCCGGTGAAGTTCGGCAGCATGGCGTTGCGGGCGGCGTACCGGAGCATGACCCTCCGCGGCGACAGGCCCTTGGCCAGGGCGAGCAGCACGTAGTCCTCGCGGACCGTGGTGACGGTCATGTTGCGCATGCCGAGCAGCCAGCCGCCGAACGCCGAGAACACGATCGTGGCGGCGGGCAGGGCGCCGTAGTGCAGGACGCTCAGCACGAACGGCGCGTTGAGACCGACGGGCAGGTCCGGGTCGTAGCCGCCGGCGAGGGGGAACCAGCCGAGCAGGAACCCGAACGCCCACAACGCCAGCAGCGCCACCCAGAAGTACGGCACCGACGACACGAACGTGGTCAGCGGGCTGACGATCGAGTCGAACCGGCCGCCGGCCCGCCACCCGGCGATCACGCCGAGCCCGGTGCCGACCAGGAACGCCACCACGGTGGTGCTGCCGACCAGCAGCAGCGTCCACGGCAGGCCCTGCCAGACCAGGTCGCTGACCGGGGTCGGGAAGTTCCTGATCGACACGCCCAGGTCGAGCCGGGCGAGCTGGCCCAGATAGTCCAGGTATTGGGCGCCGAGGTTGGCGCTCGGGTCGCCGAACAGGCGCTGGATGGACTCCAGCGTGCGCGGCGGCAGCGACTGGCCGCTGACCCGCTCCAGCTCCTCGATGATCGCCAGCGACGGGTCTCCGGGCATGAGGCGCGGGATGAGGAAGTTGAGGGTGACGGCCGACCACACGGCGGCGGCGTAGAAGCCGAGCCGTCTGGCCAGGAAGCGCCTGCCTGTCATGGGGCGGCACGCTTGAGGTTCATCAGCGTCATCGTGGTGTCGGGGCCCAGGCCGGGGAACGGGATGTAGGTGAACTTGTCGGGGGTGGGCCAGCCGGTCCACCGCCCGGCGTTGATCGCCACGAACCAGTACGAGTTGTAGATCGGGCTGAAGGGCACCTGGTCGACGACGATCGTCTGCATCTCCTGGGCGTACCGCTTGAGCTCGCCGGTGTCGGCGGTTCCCATCAGCTTGGCGAGCACGGCGTCGGTCCTCGCGTCGCGCCAGCGGCCCTGGTTGGTGGCGGCCTTCTTGCCGACGGGCTTGGCGGCGCGGCCGGCCAGCATGCTGTAGACGCCGCTCACGCCGGCGCCGCCGGTGGCGAGGATCGTCAGGTCGAACTTGCCGAGCTGCTGGCTCTCGTACAGGTTGGCGCCGGGGGCTCCGGCGGGTTTGACCTGCAGTCCGAGCGCCGACTTCCAGCTGTTGATCATGATGTCGGCGTAGGGGGCCCAGCCGAAGTCCTGGTTGAAGGAGAGGGTGGGCGCGTACGACTTGCCGTCCTTGACCAGCTTGCCGTCGGTGACCGTCCAGCCGCCTTCCGCCAGCTCGCGCTTGGCGCCCCCGGCGTCGACCTGCTGCACCTTGCCGCGGTACTCCGGCTTGATCCAGTCCCGGTAGACGAGGTCGACGAGGCCGGTGGGGCCCGCCTCGGTGCCGGGCCGGTTGAGCGTGGTGACGATGTCGCCGCGCGGGATCGTCATCGCCAGCGCGCGGCGCACGTGCACGTCGTCGAAAGGCGGCTCGGCGGTGTTGTAGAGCATCGAGTACGCGCCGCCGGTGGCGTACAGCTGGTAGAGGTGCTTCTGCGGGTCCTTGGCGACGTATTCCTGCTCGGCGCCGGGCCATGACTGGATCGCCCAGTCGACCTCGCCGCGCAGCAGTTGCGCCTTCACCGCGTCCTGGTTGGTCGGGATGATCTTCAGGTGTTTCATGGGGAACGTGCCGCCCCAGTAGTCGTCGCGGGCGCGCAGCGTGATCTGCTGGGCGGCGAACGACTCCAGGACGAACGGGCCGGTGCCCACGGGGTCGGGGTTCGTCCAGGTGTTGAGGTCCTGCTTCTCCCAGATCTTCTTCGGCACCATCGGCAACGACGACGAGGCGAACTGGTTGATCTCGCTGAACCCGGGCTTGCCGAACGTGACCGCGACCGTGGACTCGTCCACCTTCTCCACGGCCGTGTACGTGGTGCCGCCCAGGTTGAAGTCCGGGTTCTCCAGGGGCAGGCTCAGGGAGAACACGACGTCGTCGGCGGTCAGCGGCGCGCCGTCGGAGAACGTCACGCCCTGGCGCACCTTGATCGTGAGCCGGGTGCCCTTCTCGTTGAACTCGAGGCTCTCGGCCAGCCACGGCTTGACCGTGCCGCCGTCGCTGTAGTCGATGCGGGCCAGCGGCTCGTAGATCATCTCCGCGTTCGGGGTCTTCTGCGTCGCGGGCCCGACGACGTTGTAGTTGCGGATGTACGTCGTGCCGGCGTCGGTCTTGCCGAAGACGATGGTGTCCGCGCGGGCGCCGCCGGCCGACCGGTTCTGGACACCCGCCGTGCACGCGGTGACGAGCACCATCACGACGGCGACCAGGAGTCCTCTTGTTCGCATGTGTGTCTCCAGGGGGTGCGCATACGTATGCGCAAGCCAGCCCGGACGGGGAAGGACCGGTTGCTTCTACGTATGAACAGGGACGGTATGGACGTTACGGCCAGGCGTCAAGGGTGTGACCGGAACTTTTCGTCCCCCTTGACGGGCGAGCGTTCTGTGCTTAGCGTCCCGGATCAACCCATTCGGCAGATGTGCTCATACGTATGAGCAGCGGGAGGCATCCGTGCACCAGATCGACCGGCTCCTGGACAAGCTCACCCTGGAGCGCAAGGTCCGCCTGCTGACCGGAGCGGACGAGTGGAGCACCCACGCCGATCCCGGCATCGGGTTGCGCCCCATGGTGCTGTCCGACGGGCCGTCCGGCATCCGCGGCGTCACCTGGGACGAGCGCGACCCCGCGGTGAACCTGCCGTCCGCCACCGCGCTCGCCGCCACCTGGGACGTCGCCACCGCCCACGCGTACGGGGCGGTGCTGGCGGCCGAGGCGCGGCGCAAGGGCGCCCACGTGGTGCTCGGGCCGACGATCAACCTGCACCGCAGCCCGCTCGGAGGCCGCCACTTCGAGGCGTACTCCGAGGACCCGCTGCTGACCGCGGACCTGGCGGCGGCGTACGTGCGCGGAGTCCAGAGCCTCGGCGTCGCCGCGACTCCCAAGCACTACGTGGGCAACGACTTCGAGACCGGGCGCTTCACGGCGAACGTCGTGGTGAGCGAGCGGGCGCTGCGCGAGCTGTACCTGGCGGCGTTCGAGAAGGCCGTGGTCGAGGGGCGGGCCTGGGTGGTGATGTCCGCGTACAACGCGGTCAACGGCGCCACCATGACGGAGAACCCGCTGCTGGCCGAGCCGTTGTGCGGCGAGTGGGGGTTCGACGGCGTGGTGGTGTCCGACTGGTGGGCCGCGCGGTCGACCGTACCCGCCGCGCTGGCCAGGCAGGACCTGGCGATGCCCGGACCGGACGGGCCGTGGGGGGACGCGCTGGTCGCGGCGGTGCGCGACGGGCGCGTCCCGGAGGCTGCGGTCGACGAGAAGGTACGGCGCCTGCTGCGACTGGCCGCCCGCGTCGGCGCTCTGGACACCCCCACCCCAGCCACCGGCACACGCGACGACTTGACCACCGCCCCCGACTCAGCCACCGGCGCACGGGATGGATCGACCCCCGCCCTTGACCCAGCCACCGGCGCACGGGATGGATCGACCCCCGCCCTTGACCCAGCCACCGGCACGCGGGATGGCCGCACTCCCGCTTGCGGGACATCCACCGGCGCGCCCCCGGCTACGGCGCCGGCGGTTTCCGTCGAGGACGGCGCCGTGCTGGCGCGGCGGGTGGCGGCCGACGGGATGGTGCTGGTGCGCAACGAGGGCGAGCTGCCGTGGCCCGCTCCCGGCCCCCGGTCGGTCGCGGTGATCGGGCACAACGCCCTCCAGTTCCGCAGCCAGGGCGGCGGAAGCGCCACCGTGACACCGCCGTACGTCATCTCCCCCCTGGACGGGCTGCGCGCCGCGCTGCCGGACGCCGAGATCACGTGGACCCTCGGCGCCGTCACCCAGGAGGGCCTCGCGGCGCTGCCGATCACGCGGCTGACCGACCCCGTCTCCGGCGAACCGGGGGTGCGCGCCCGCTTCCTCGACTCCGGCGGCCGGGAGCTGCTATGCGAGAACCGCCGCTCGTCCGACCTCGCCAGGCTGGGCGGATCCCGTCCTGCGGGCACGACGTCGGTGGAGGTCACCACCCGCTACCTGGTACGGGCGCCGGGCACAGTGCGGCTCGGCGTCGCGGGAGCCGGGTTCGCCACGCTGGCCGTGGACGGTGTGCGGGTGCTGGAGCGGGAGCTGGTGCACGAGGGCGAGGACTTCGGCGGCGGCCTGGTCTCGCCGCCGCACGCCTCGGTCACGGTCGAGCTCGCCGCCGGAGAGGCCCGGCTGACGGCCAGGCTGGACGGCGTACCACGGGGTAACGGCCTGACCCTCACGCTGGGCGAGGACCTGGCCCCGGCCAGTCCGACCCCCGGTACGGCGGGCACCCACGACGCGGCCACGCCGGAAACGGCCGGCACCCGCACCGACACCCCAGCCGCCGACGCGACCACCACCAACACGACGAACACTGACCCAACCAACACCGACACCGTCATGATGGACGCCGCCAGGGCCTCCGCCGACGTGACCACCACCTACGGAGCCTCCGCCGACGCGACCGACACCGACGAGACCTCCGTCAACACGACAGGTGCCGGCGGGATGGACGCCGGCGAGGTGAAGGCGGTCGAGACGGACGCCGGTGAGATGGACGCCGGCGAGGTGGAGGCGGTCGAGGCGGCGGTGGCGGCGGCGCGGCGGGCGGAGGTGGCCGTGGTCGTGGTCGGCACGAGCCCGGAGATCGAACGTGAGGCGGCCGACCGGGCCACGCTGGCGCTTCCCGGCGCGCAGGACAGGCTGGTGCGTGCGGTCGCCGCGGCCAACCCGCGCGCGGTCGTCGTCGTCAACGCGGGCGCGCCCGTGCTCATGCCGTGGCGGAACGAGGTGGCCGCCGTGCTGCTGGGCTGGTTCGGCGGGCAGGAGTTCGGCGACGCCCTGGCCGACGTGCTGCTCGGGGCGGCCGAGCCGGGCGGCCGGCTGCCCACCACCTGGCCCGGCGAGGAGGCGGACGTGCCGGTCCTGGAAACCGCCCCTGTGGACGGGGTGGTGGCCTACGACGAGGGCGTCCACGTCGGCTACCGCGCGTGGCTGCGTGCCGGGACCGAGCCCGCCTACGCGTTCGGGCACGGGCTCGGCTACACGAGCTGGGAGCTGACCGACCTCGCCGCCACTCCCGGCGAGGTGAGCCTGACCGTGCGCAACACCGGCGGGCGTGCGGGCAAGCACGTGGTGCAGGTGTATCTGTCACGGGAGTCGAGCGCGGTGGACCGGCCGGTGCGCTGGCTGGCCGGATACGCGGTGGTGCGCGCCGGCGCCGGGCAGGCAGAACGGGTCACGATCTTGCTCGCGCGCCGCGCGTTCCAGCATTGGGACGGTGGCTGGCGGACCGAGCCGGGCGAGTTCACCGTCCACGCCGGCGCCAGCGTCGCGGACCTCCCCCTCACCGCCCGGATCAGCGTGCCGTAGGGCGACCGTCGCTCAGGCGCTCTGCCGGTCCCGCCGCAGTTCGGTCCGCATCTGCGAGGCACCGCCACGGTCGCCGCGCGAGCTCGGCCCGGACTTCCTGTCGCACGCGGACGGCGTCGCCTCGACCTGGGCCGAGCCCGTCGCGGTGGGCGCGGCGTGCTGCGCTAGCGCGGGAAGCCGTCGAGTTCGCGGACGGCCTGGTCGAGGTCGTCGGCGACGCCCCGGCGCAGCAGCCTGGCGTAGAGGCCGTCGCCGGTGACGCCCAGCCGGCGGATCAGGGCCGCCCGCGCGCACATCTGCGCCTGGGCGTCCTCGATGATGGTCTCCGTCCGGCCCTCCCATCCGTACGCCTCCAGGAAGCGGCGCAACCGCGCGGGCCGCGCGTCGAACTGGGTGAACCCCTCCGCGGCGGCCACGTGACGGGCGTGCAGCGGCACCCAGCACAGCGCCATCGACGCCACGTCGGAGTCCACCGTGGTCGGGCCGGCGAAGTCCCAGTCGAAGAAGCCGACCAGCCGCCCGGCGTGGTAGGCGGCGTTGGACGGGCTGGCGTCGTTGTGCCCGATGACCAGTCCGGGCTTCCACGGCCGGCCGGTGCGCCAGTGAGCGTCCGCGGGCGGCACGAAGTCGGCCACCGTCTCGTGGTACGACCTCAGCCACGACGCCACCTGCACGAGCGTGTCCTCGGCGCGGGTCCACCACGGCCAGACCTGGGCGTCGCCGACGGTGTCGCCCTCGAGGTAGGTGAGGATCTCGTATCCGTCGGCGTCGATGCCGAGCACGCGGGGAGCCCCGTGGAATCCCTTGCTCTCCAGGTGCCGCAGCAGCCGGTGCACGGATGCCGTCCACGCCCGCACCGGCCGCCGGACCTGGGATCCCACGCGCACGGCGCCCCCGTCGTTTCCGCCACCGAGCCGACTCCCGGTCACGAGCGCCTCCCAACGGGCTCCGGCCGGGCGGCTCACGTCGATCGATGGTTCCCTGCTCCGTCCTTGCGCCCCATGAAATCTCGCACGGGACCGCTTCCGCAGCAAGGCCGCGGTAGCCGTTCCTCGCGCGCCGGGAGGCAGGTCATGTCCGCGCTGCCGGCACCGGAAGGCGGTGGGTTCGTGAACGGAAACAGAAAAGAAACAACGGCCGCCCTAGGAAGATCTTGATCCGCAGTGCTGTGATCAAGGAGGTTTCCTGTTGAGGCATAACCCCCGTCACTACCGCACGGCCACGGGCGTGGTCGTCGTGGGGCTGGTCGCCGCCGTCGTGCCGCTGACCGCCACCCCTGTGTCGGCGCACAGGAAGGACTACGGGCAGAAGTGGTCGAACTTCAGCTATCACCACGTGACCGGCTACAACGATGAGTGGGAGCAACCCATGACCAAGGCGCCACAACGCTGGTCGGAGCACGGCAGGGTGGCCCTGCACAAGGCATCGGGCGCCAACTGCAACGTCAAGGCGGGACGCTACAGCTCGTCGTCGTACGGGCACTACTACAGCTACCACGTCAACGGCGGGTCGACGGGCTGCTACATCACCCTCAATGCCCGGACCATCACCGCCGAGGCCGGCCGGTTCCAGAATTTCGTGCACAGCGTCTTCACGCACGAGCTCGGCCATGCGCTGAGCCTGGGGCACAACGAGCGCGACGATTCGATCATGTGCAGGTGCCGTAACCGGAACACCATGACGCGCCGCCAGGCTCACGACAACAGCGACGTGACGGACTACTACACCACCGGCTACACGAGGAAGTTCTGATGGCGAAGCGACACCTTGCCACGCTCGCCGTCATCGCGGGCCTCGTCCTTCCTGTGGCGGGATGCGGGAGCGGAGCCGCCACGACGACGGCGATCTCCATGGACAGGACCGGCACGCAGGAGGCGGTCGTGTCGGCCGACTACCCGGCTTTCGCCTCCGTGCAGGAGATGTGGGACGACGCGGACCTCGTGGTGCAGGCCAACGTCACCGGCATGCGCACCGCGAGGGACAAGCCCTCGAAGATCCTCGAACCCGGCGACGAGGGGTACGACGACCCCAGGGCCAACCCCTTGTACGGGCTCGGCCCCGATGAGCTGGCCGAGGCCAGGAAGCTGGCCGAACAGGAGGTCGGCGACATCGTCACCATCGCCACGGCGGACATCACCCACGTGTTCAAGGGCGGTCCCGCCGACGTGCGCTCCGTCGAGGTCCGGCAGCTCGGCGGCGAGCTCGGCGGCGAGAAGCTGACCGCGCTCGACGAGGTCAAGCTCGGCCAGGACAGGAGCTATCTGCTGTTCCTGCACGCCTGGGACGACACCGGGGATCACACCATGGTGAGTCCGGAACAGGGCCAGTACGTCGCGACGAGCCCGGACGGCAGGGCGGCGACGTCCGCGAAAGCGGGCGACACGTACACCCCGCTTCCCGGCAACCCGCTCCAGGTCACCCGCGCCGCCCTTGACGAGCTTGCGAAGACGGACTGATCAGCCCATAAGAGCGATCGGCACCCCGGTCCGGCCGGCGACCCCAAGACTCTATAAAGTGTAGTACTACTCTCTGTAGAGTTTGGAGGCCGCCGGTGCGGGTGCTTGTGGCGGGAGCGGGGATCAGCGGGCTCGCGGCGGCACGGGGCCTGATCGCCGCCGGGCACGAGGTGGTGGTGCTGGAGCAGGCGCCGGGGCTGCGGCTGGGGGGCGGGGCCATCACCTTGTGGTGCAACGGCACGGCCATCCTCGGCGACATCGGCGTCGACCTGGAAGGCACGGGCCGGCGGCTGACGGCGATGCGCCTGCGGACCGCAGGCGGCCACCCGGTGCTGGAGCTCGACCTGGAGGCGCTGGCGGAGCGGTTCGGGTCGGCGGCCCGGGTGCTCCCGCGCGGTTCGTTGATCACTCTCCTGGACGGCGGGCTGCCCGGGGGCACCGTACGGTTCGGCGCGCGGGTCACGGAGGTGCGGGGCGACGGCGACGGCGTGCGGGTGCGGACGCGGACCGGCGAGGAGTACCGCGGCGACTTCCTGGTGGGCGCCGACGGCGTGCACTCGCGGGTGCGGGCCCACGTCCTGGGCGACGCCCCGGCGGCGCTGACCGGCGCGGCGATCTGGCAGGGTCTGACGCCGGCCCCGTTCGACCTGGGGTCGGTGACGACGCTGATGATCGGCCGGCAGGGCGACTTCGGCTACGCGAGCGCGGGCGACGGGCTCATGCAGTGGTTCTTCGACGTGCCGTGGTCACCGGACGCGCCGAGGGAGAACAAGCCGCTGGAGCTGTTGCGCCGGCGGTTCGCGGGGTGGGCCTCCCCGGTCGAGCAGGTGCTGGACTCGCTGCGCGACGGCGACGCCGAGTTGTTCCCGCACACCCGGCACAAGGTGCCGTGCCGCTGGGGTGAGGGGCGGTGCGTGCTGCTCGGGGACGCGGCGCACAGCATGCCACCCGTCGGGGCGCAGGGCGCCAACCAGGCGCTGGAGGACGTGGCGACATTGGTGGACTGCCTGGCCACGGTGACCGAGCCGGCCGAGGTCGTCGGCGTGTACTCCGCCAGGCGCAGGCGGCGGGCGGCCCTGGCCTCCACCGTCGCCTCGAACACCCTCGCCGTGTCCGGCCCGCGGACGCTGATGCAGAGCGAGCGCCTCATGCGCATGAACGGCGCCGCGCCGCCGCGGCTGGCCACCCGGGGGTTCGGACGCCTGCTGAGCGCTCTCAGCGACCGGATCTGAGACCACCCGGCGCCGGCGTGTCAGCCCCGCCGCCCGCCTGAGCCGGCGCTCGCCTCCTCGATCACGCGCCGGGCCCACGCGACTTCGAGCTTGCCCGTGGGCGTCCTGCGCAGCGCCGGGAGGAGCACGATGGCGCGCGGGACCTTGTATCCGGCCAGGTCGCGGCGGACCCAGCCCTGGAGCTCCTGCTCCGTCAGGGTGTCGTCCGCGGTGGCGACCACCGCCGAGACGCGCTCGCCCCACGTCTCGTCCTGGACGCCCACCACGATGCAGTCCGTCACGCCCGGGTGGGCGAGCAGCACGTTCTCGACCTCCTGGGGGAACACCTTCTCCCCGCCCGTGTTGATCACACCCGAGCCCCGGCCGAGGAACCGGATCGCGCCGTCCGCCTCGACCTGCACGAGGTCGCCGGGGACGGAGTGGCGGACGCCGTCGATGACGCGGAACGTGGCGGCGGTCCTGGCCGGGTCCTTGTGGTAGCCGAGCGGCAGCGGGCCGCCGTAGGCGAGCACGCCCGTCTCCCCCCTGCCGGGGGCGACCTCGGCGCCCTCGTGGGAGATGACCTTGGTCGCGGGGACCGGCAGGAAGCGGCTCGGCAGGTCGCCGGCGGAGGAGGTGATGGCGAAGGCGAACGGCCCGCCCTCGCTGGAGGCGAGCGCATCGATGATCGTGACGTCGGCGCGCTCGTGCAGGGCCCGCTTGAGGCCGTCGCTGAGGACCGTACCCGAGCTGATCACCGATGTGAGCGAGGACAGGTCGTGCGGCCGCCCGGCCTCCTCCGCCGCGACGAGCTCGTCGACGAGCGGCCGGCAGACCGCGTTGCCGGCCACGATGATCGTGCCCGCCCGCCGCGCCGCGGCGGTCTCCCACACGTGCCGCGCGTCGAGCCCGCCCTTGCGCGTGGTGATGACCCGGCCGCCGGTGAGCAGGGCGCCCATCGAGTTGAACAGCCCGGTGGCGTGCATGAGCGGGACCACCGGCATCGTCGCGGGCGCCCGGCCCCGCGCATGCGCGCTCTCCGCGATCCGCGCCGCCTCGTCGAGCGTCGCGGGCAGCTCGGACACGCCCAGCGGCCGGTAGATCGGCACCGTCAGCGAGTGCAGCAGGTCGCCCTGCCGCCAGATGACGCCCTTCGGCCGGCCCGTGGTGCCGCCCGTGTACATGAACAGCCGGTCCGAGCTCGGCCGCGACGCGGCGGGCCGGGGCTCCGTACCGGCGAGGAGGTCGTCCAGGCCGGCCGCGGGAGGGCCGGCGGCTCCGTCCGCGGGCGCGCCGGCCCGTACGAGCAGGCGCAGCGTGGACACCGTACGCGCGGCGTGGCCGACGTGGGCGGCCAGCTCGCCGCTGAAGACGATCGCCGCCGCGTCGGCGTCCCGGAGCACGGCGGACAGTTCCTCCCCGGTGTAGCGGTAGTTCGCGTTGACCGGCACGGCGCCGAGCTTGAACGCCGCGAACACGGTCTCGAGGTAGGCCGCGCCGTTGTAGAGGTAGCAGGCCACCGTGTCACCCGGCCCGACCCCGGCCCGCTCCAGCGCCGCGGCCAGCCGCGCCGCCCGGTCGTCGAACTCGGCGTAGGTGTGGTCGCGCCCCGGCTCGGAGATGGCCACCGCGTCGGGAAGGCGGCGGGCGACGGCCTCCCAGATCGTGCCGATGGAGACGTCCACGGATCGGTCTCCCTTCTCGTTCCCGGCGGAAATCGCCGGCGCCGTCCGCGCCACATGGTAGGCACGGACCTGATCCGGGCGACACCGCCCAAATGACCGGGCGGCGGGTGGACAAATGACGTAGCCGACGCCGTTTCCGGGGATTCTCCCTCTCGCGGGGGATGCACCTCCCCTGACGCGGGGAAGGAGACCCGGCGGGCGGCGTCTACGGTTACCGCCATGAAGCGTTCTGATCGGCCACGACGCTGGCCCGCGTACGCGGTGGCGGGGCTGTTCCTCGGTTACGCCGCCGGGAAGGCCGCCTTCGCCGCGCAGGACCGGCTCGGGTTCCCCGGCGGCCCGCCGGTGCCGGCCTCCGAGGCCGCGAGCTACTTCATGGACGCGGCCGCGGCGCAGTGGCTCGCGACCGCGTCCGGAGTGGTGGGGGCGGCGATCGTCCTCCTCACGGTCCTGCCGCCGGGCCGCCGGGTGCCCAGACGGCTGATGCTGCTCGTGCTCGCCGTGATGGCCGCGGCCGTCGGCGGCGGCGCCGGCATCATGGCCGTGGACGGGTTCGTCGGCATCGGCGTGGGCTGGCAGTGGTACCACGGGGTCCTCGGGATCGTCGTGATCGTATTGTTCATGGAGACGATCCGGTCCTACGCCACGTCGACCGGCCGGCGGCGATTTGTCGGCGGTCGGACCGGGCCCTAAAGTCACGCCACGTGAGACTTTTCATGATCACGGCGCTGGCGGGCACCCTCGCCGCGCCGCTGGCCGGGCCATCGATGGGCACGGCCGCCGCGGGCACGGCGGTCCACCCCGTCGACCGCTCCGAGCTGACCGCCAACCCGCTCTACCAGGCAGGTCCGCTCCCCAGGACCACCTGCACGGAGCCCGCGGTCAGGCGCGGCGACCGCAAGCTGGCACGCGCCTACGTCAACGCGGTCGTCGCCTGCCTGGAGCGCGCCTGGAAACGGCACCTCACCGGCGCCGGCCTGCCGTACGAACCGGTCAGGGTGCGGCACATGAACCGGATCCCCAGGAATTACTGCGGCCTGGCGGTGGACGGCGCCGACTCCCAGGCCTGGTACTGCGAGAAGTCCCGCACGCTGATCTTCCAGATCGGCGAAGAGTGGGCCGCCAACCCCTCCGACCTGTGGCTGTTCCACACGGCCGCCTCCATGTACGCCTACCACGTGCAGTACCTGACCGGGATCTCGGCCGCCCTCGGCGAGCTGTCCGCCGACGGAAAGGCGGAGTCCCGCGAGCAGTCCCGGCGCTACTTCCTCCAGTCGGCCTGCCTGGGCGGCGCCTTCATGAAGAGCGTCTGGCCCATGAAGGGGCGCTCCGCGAAGGACTGGCACCACTTCAAGTCCCTCCCCGTCGGCGACCAGGACGGCAGGATGAGCTGGTACGGCACGACCGCCACGGTCCGCTCCTGGGTGGGGCGCGGTTTCGCCACCGGCGACCCCGGCTCCTGCAACACCTGGGCCGCCGCGTCCGCCAAGGTGGCCTGACCGGCCCCCCGGCAGCCCGCGGGTCAGCCGGGGATGCGGAGGGCGAGCATGGCGACGTCGTCGTCGTTGTCGGAGGGGCGCACGCCGGCGAGGAGCGCGTCACAGATCGAGCCGAGGGGCCGGTCGACCAGGGACGAGGCGTACCTGGCAAGCCTGGCCAGCCCGTCGTCGAGGGAGTGACCGGGCGACTCGATCAGCCCGTCCGTGTAGAGCAGCAGGACCGCGCCCCGCGGCAGCTCGACGGCGGCGTCCACGCGCCCGGGAGACAGCCCGGTGCCCAGCAGCAGGCCGCTGCCGCCCTCCAGGAAGCGGGTCCGCCCGTCGCGTTCGACCAGGAGGGGCGGCGGGTGCCCCGCGTTGGTCCAGCGCAGCCGCCAGGCGTCTTCCGGCTGCTCCACCCGGGCGAAGATGACGGTGGCCATCGTCGTCTCGGCCATCCGCACCACCGCCTCGTCGAGCCGGTTCACGATCACGCTGGGAGGCTCCTCCACCTCCCCTGCGTACGCGCGCAGCATGTTGCAGACCTGGGCCATGCCCGCCGCGGCGTCGAGGTCGTGGCCGACGACGTCCCCGATCACCAGGCCCGTCACCCCGCCGGACAGGATGAAGGCGTCGTACCAGTCGCCGCCGACCTGGGAGGCGTCCGGCGCGGGCAGGTAGCGCGCGCTCATCTGCAACCCCGGCACCCGGGGCAGCGTCGGCAGCAGGTGGCGCTGCATGGTCTCCGCGACCCGCCGCTGCCGCTCGTACAGGCGGGCGTTGTCGAGCGCGAGCCCGGCACGGCGGGCGATGTCCTCGACCAGCAGGAGATCGGCCGGCGTGAACGCCCAGGACCGCTCGGAGCGTCCCAGGGTCAGGGCGCCCACCACCTCCCGCACGCCGCGGATCGGCGCGATGCTCGCGGAGTGCATGCCGGTCTCCTCGAACAGCTCCCGCTGCGCCACCGCGATGTCCGCGTCGGGAGGCCCCTGGTAGTCCTGCGGCCCCACCAGCGCGGGGGTGACTCCGCGCAGCGCCCGCGACAGGGGCATCGACGACTCCTGCGGCAACGGCGGCATCGGCCCCTCCAGATTCCGCCGGTGCACCCGGACGCCGTTCTCGTAGTGCACCACGGCGACGCGCGACACCCCGCCCTCCTCGGTGAGCAGGTCCACCACCGCCCAGTCCGCCAGCAGGGGCACCACCAGGCGGATGAGCTGGCGCACGGTCTCGTCGACGTCCAGGCTCGAGGTGAGGGTCGCGGTCGTCTCCGCCAGCAGGGCCAGCCGGTCCAGCTCCGGCATCGTCGAGGCGGACCGTCCCCGGTGCCCCTCGACGGGCGCGGGTGAGGAGGCCTCGTGGAAGAGCACCAGCGCGCCCTTCCCTCCCTCGCCGATCCGGCAGGGGGTCACCATCAGGGCGACCGCCAGCAGCGAGCCGTCCCCGCGCTCCACCCATTCGTGGTGGCTCTGCCTGGTCTCGCCGGCGACGAGGGCCTGCCGCATCACGCACCGGCTGCGTGGCAGGGGTTCTCCGTATTTCCCGCGGTGCAGCATGTCGTGGGCGTCCATGCCCAGCAGGGTCGAGGCGGCGCGGTCGAGAATCTGCTCCGCCCGGGGGTTGATGCCGACGATCCGCCCCGCGTCGTCCACCACGTACGTCCCGGCGTCGGAGAGGTCCCCCAGCCGGAAGAAGCATGCGGCCTCCGCCGCCAAGGACCATCCGGCGTCTCCCGCTGGAACGTTCATGGCCGCCTCCTTTCCCCCGTGCTGCGAGCTCTACCCAGCGACCTCCCACATCACCATCTACCTATTACGGACATTTCATGACAGCGTGCACTACATTCCGTGCGCGGCCGTCGAGGCGGCGCCGACGGGACCCACCAGGGCGCGCGCTGGCGCCGCCGGCCTACCAGTCGCCCTGGTAGAGCTGGCCGCGGATCGCTCCGCCGGGGAACCGGGCGGTGTGCAGGTTCGCGTACCAGTTCTGCGGGTTGTCCCAGATGCGGCGGGCCAGCGCGGCGGAGGTGGTCGCGCTGCCGGCGACGCCGTTGATCCCGGCCGGCAGGCCCTTCTTCGCGGCGAAGAAGGGCACGGCCACCGGCCCGTTCTTGCCCTTCGGCGCGCGGTGGAGGTGCGCGCCCACCGGCGCGCCGATCCGTTTCCACGCGGCGGCGAACCACACCCGTTCGCCCTGCGGCTGCACCAGCCATCCGGCCCGGCCGTCGCGGTCGCCGACCTTCGTGCCGGCCGCCGGGACCTCCTGCCGCCCGTCGGCCCGCGTCGTGAGCGTGGTGCTGAACCCGTGCGCCAGCACCGACTCCAGCGCCACCGGGCGGATCCGGTGCAGCTGGGCGCGCACGGCTCCGGCGGCGAACTTCGCGTTGTGCAGGTTGGCGTACCAGTTGCCGGGATTGTTGAGGATGCGGCCGAGCAGGTTGAGGTCCTTGACCGTGATTGTCCCCTTGACGGCGTGGAGGGTGGCGGGCAACGCCTGGCCGAAGAACGGGATCTTGACGTCGCCGTTCTCCCCGGCCCGGCCGCGGTGGATGTGGAACCCGCTGGGCGCGGCGATCTTGTGCCACCGGACGGCGTAGTCGACCCGGTGACCGTGGACGCGGAACACGGCGATCGCGCCGCCGTCCTGATCGCCGGCCTTCGTCCCCTTGGCGGGCACCTCGTTGGCGCCTTCGAGCGCCGCCGCCAGGTAGACGGGCGTGGCGGCGCCTGCCGTCGCCGGGCCGAGCGAGGTGACGATCAGCACGACGGCGACGGGCAGGCCGGGGACGCTGAGGGTGCGCATGTTCATGATTGCCCTTTCGGTGGTCTCTCGGCCTGGTACGGCCCCCTCCCCCACCGGGGTTCAACCACCGTCCGGGCCGGCGCGCCCGCCGTCTAGTTGCCCGTGATGAGCCGGCGTTCCAGGTGGAGGATGGGCTTGGTCCACGTGCTGTCGTAGTTGCCGAGGGTCACCGACACCCAGTCCAGGTCGGGATAGACGTTGTAGGTGTCGCCCACCCCCGGGCCGCCGCCGGTGTGGCCGAAGAGGCGCCGGCCGTCGAAGATGTTCGCCGCGAACCCGTAGCCGTAGTGGGAGCACAGCAGCAGCGGGTCCTGGCCCTCCTCGGGAGGCACGACGGTCTTGCCGCTGGTCGCCATCTCGACGGTCGCGTGATCGAGCAGCTTGCCGTCCTCCTGCAGAGCCTGCACGAACTTCAGCAGCTCTCCCGTGGTCGAGTAGGAGCCGCCGGCGGGCAGGCCGACGAACGGGGCCCTCTCGCTCGCCGTGAAGTCGTACCGCTCACCGGTCCGGCGGTCGGTCGTGTAGGAGTGCGCGATGTCGTCCGCGGCCAGGATCTGCGGCCTGGTGTAGAAGTCCGTACGCTTCATGCCGGCGGGAGCGAACACGTGCTTGCGTACGTAGTCGTAGTAGTTCTGCCCCGACACCTCGGCCACGATGGCGCCGAGCACGACGAACCCGTCGTTGCTGTACTGGTACCTGGTGCCCGGCGTGAACTGCGTCGGCAGGGGACGGATGGCCTTCAGGGTGCCCTCCCACACCTCCTCGACCGAGTCCCAGTCCTGCTCCTCCTGGTCCGGCGGTCCGCTCTGCTTCGGCGGCCTGCCCACACCGGAGGTGTGCGTCAGCAGCTGGTGGACGGTCACGTTCCCGGCCACCTCGGCGGGGAACCCGTCCAGGTAGGCGCCCAGCTTCTCGTGGAGTGCCACCTTGCGCCGCTGCACCAGCTGCAGCAGGGCCGTGGCGGTGAAGCACTTGCCGATCGAGCCGAGGTTGAAAAGGGTGTCCTTGCGATTGGGCACCTTCCCGGCCTTGTCGGCCATGCCGTAGGCGCGCTCCAGCACGGGTCTGCCGCGGTGGACCAGCAGGACCGTGCCGGAGAACTCGTCGGCCTTGGCCCGGGCGGCGAGGTACCGGTCGTACTCGCCGCCGGGGCGCAACTCCTTCGGTATCCGGCCGCGCCGGGACGAGGCGGCCGACGCGGGCCCCGCCACCATGCCACCGGCGACCACGAACGGCGCGGCTCCCATCACTCCCAGCAAGGACCGTCGCGATGCCACAGGTGATCGACGTTCCATGACCATGCCTCCTCCAAGAACGACCCTCTTGGCCCGCGATCCAACACGGGGAGGCGTTTCCTGCGCGTTACCGCGGCCGTCGGGTGAGGTGCGGCCACGAAGGCGGCCTGCCGGCCACCCGTTCCGTCATGCGCCGGCGGGCTGCGCCAGCGGGATGAACAGCTCCCCCAGCCGGGCCACCTGCGCGGGCACGACCCAGTAGTAGACCCAGGTGCCGCGCCGCTCGCCGCCGATCAGTCCCGCGGTGCGCAGCACCTTCAGATGGTGGGAGATCGTCGGGGCGGTCAGGTCGAACGCGCCGGTGAGGTCGCACACGCACACCTCGCCGCCGGGGTGGGAGGCGATCAGCGACAGCAGGCGCAGGCGTACCGGATCGGCGACCGCTTTGAGCAGCGCGGCGAGGTCGGCCGCGGCGCTTTCCGACAGCGGCTCGCGGGCGATCGGCGCGCAGCACTGCTGCCCGGCGGCGACGGTCACGAGAGCAACCCCCTGCTTCGGCATATGTCTAAAGCATAGGCGAGTACGGGGACTCGCGGCCGCCACCCTCCGGAGCCCGGCCGGCGGCGGGCTGGCACGCTATGCCTGACAGCCGCCGGAAGGAGACGCGGATGAAGATCGTTGTCGACGACCTGTCCAGCCCGGAGATCGCCAGGTTCCTTGACGAGCACGTCCAGCAGATGCGATCCATCACGCCCTTGGAGAGCAAGCACGCGCTCGACCTCGACGGGCTCCGCGGGCCCGGGGTCACGTTCTGGTCGGTCATGGACGAGGACACGGTCGTCGGCTGCGGGGCGATCATGAGGCTGGACGCCGGCCATGCCGAGGTGAAGTCGATGCGCACCTCGCAGGCGCGGCGGCAGGGCGGGATCGCGTCCCTGCTGCTGGACCACATCATCGCCGAAGCCCGCCGCATGGGTTACACCCGGTTGAGCCTGGAGACCGGCTCGGCCGAGTTCTTCCTGCCCGCCCGGCGGTTGTACGAGAAGTTCGGCTTCGCGTACTGCGAGCCGTTCGCGGACTACAAGCCCGACCCGCACAGCGCGTTCATGACGAGAACCCTCTGACGCCTCCGCGCCGCCTCATTCGACCGGCCCCTTCCCGCTGTGGGGCCGGTGATCAACGGTACCGGGCCGGCAGACGGGGATCAGAGCCGAGCGCAGGGCGTCACGGTGCAGCCCGTCGAAGCGGGCCCGGGTCTGCGCGGCGAGCCGCGCGTCGGCCAGCCGGGCCTGGCAGCGGCCGGGGACGCTCCGGCCGCGCTCGGCCTCCTTCAGCAGGCGCAACAGCCGGGGAGTGAGCCGGTCAAGCCTCGGGCGCACCTCGATGGCCAGGTCGGGGCGCTCGCGGGGACGCAGCTCGGGGCGGGCCCGCCAGCGCGCGTGCAGCCCGCGCTGCACCACCTTGGACGCCTCGATCTGAGCCCGGAAGAACCGCACACCCGCTTCCGCCGGGAGGCCGGTCCGGGCCGACAGCGTGGCGACCCTGCCGAGCAGCGCGCGCTCCCGCTCAGGATCGGCGATCGGGCTCGTCCCACCGAACTTCGCCGCCGCCACCGCGTCGGCCAGCCGGAGCCGCTCCACCACCAGCTCCACCAGCCCGGACAGGCCCGAGCCGAACGACGCATGCCGGACAGGGCCTGCCTCGTGGCTGGGGGCGAGCGTTGCGTGCCGGACAGGGCCTGCCTCGTGGCCGGGGGCGAGCGTTGCGTGCCGGACAGGGCCTGCCTCGTGGCCGGGGGCGAGCGTTGCGTGCCGGACCATGGCGGCCGCATGGGCGGGGCCGAGAGTGGGGGTGGCGACCAGGACGGCTACGACGGCTGCGGCATGACGACGTACACGAACCGGGACGTGCTGCGGCATTCGACGACTCCCCGAGCGACCGGACGGTGCTTCCGCTGCCGAGCGTACGAGCCGGCCCTGCCCCTTGTCACTCTCCGCACCGGAACGCTCACGCGGCTCTCACCTCCGGGCTCACCGACGCGGCAACCCGGAGCAGCTCCCCGGCCAGGGACCCCCTTCTGCCCGGCGTTCCTCCTGGGCGGTCGCTACTTCCGCAGCGGGAGCCCACCGCAGTCGCAGCAGGGTCCGGAGCGGACGTACAGCGCCTGGCCGGTGATGGGGGACGCGGCGTCCGAGCACAACCACAGAACGGCTCGAGCCACACCC